>JACMMP010000063.1 GCA_014378995.1 Hyphomonadaceae bacterium | reverse complement strand
TCACCGCCACGTGCGTGCGCGTGCCGGTGTTCGTGGGCCATTCTGAAGCGGTGAACATTGAGTTCGAAAACCCGATCAGCGCCGAAGAGGCGCAGGAGATCCTGCGCGAGGCGCCGGGCGTGATGCTGATCGATCGCCGCGAGGACGAAGGCTACATCACGCCGGTGGAATGCGTCGGCGAGTTTGCAACGTACGTCTCGCGCGTGCGCACGGATTCGACCGTGGACAACGGCCTCTCGCTTTGGTGCGTCAGCGACAATCTGCGCAAAGGCGCCGCGCTCAACGCCGTGCAGATCGCAGAGCTGATGATCAACAAAGGCTTGTTCAAGCGATTGCGGGCGGCTTGAGGTCGCGTCGCCTTTCGACAAGCTCAGGGTGACGCCGTTTTGCGGTTGCCTCCTTTGAATATATTTCGCGGTAGGAAAGCGTCACCCTGAGCTTGTCGAAGGGCGACGCCAAGCGCACACTTAAAACATGCCCTCTTGGGTCTACATCCTCCGCTGCAGCGATGGCTCGTACTACGCGGGCGTGACTTCCAATATTGAGCGCCGCCTGGATGAGCACTTCCATAGTGAGATCGGCTACGTCGCGAAACGCAAGCCATTTGAGTATCTTTGGTCGGAAGAATTCGCCAACATCGACGACGCCATCGGCTTCGAAAAGCAGGTCAAAGGTTGGTCTCGGGCCAAGAAGGAAGCGTTGATGCGCGGTGACTGGTTGGAGATTCAGCGTCTAGCCAAACTGAAAGGCCGGAGCCCGGGTCCCCCTTCGACAAGCTCAGGGTGACGCTTTAAAAATCGGCGCAAAAAATTTAATCACGGGCTCTGCGCAAACCGGCGTCACCCTGAGCTTGTCGAAGGGCGACGCCAGGCGCTGACATTTGTTGTCGCAAATGTGTTCGCCCCTGTCGCGCGGTGGCTGCTTAAGGCGCGCGGGTTTCCTCTCTAACCTCCGAAAAGGACAACACGTGGCGCGCATCGCAATCGAACAACCGTCGGAAACCGACATCGACGCGATCCACGCGGCGTTGCGGGAGAGCTATTGGTCGCCGGGCATTCCGCGCGATGTTGTCGCGCGCGCGTGCGCGCATTCGATGTGCGCGATTGCGCGCGATGAGGACGGCAAGCTGATCGCCTTTGCCCGTCTCGTCACAGATAACGCCACCTTCGCTTGGCTCTGCGACGTCATCGTCCTGCCGGGCAAGCAGGGTAGGGGTCTCGGACGCGCTTTGGTGCGCACGTTTCTCGATCATCCCGAGCTTCAGGGGCTGCGCCGCTGGCTGCTTGGCACAAGAGACGCGCACGGCGTCTATACCCCGCTCGGATTCACGCCGCTCGATGCGCCGGAGCGCTTCATGCAGATTCGCAACTCGGCGCCGTACGGACGCAAGACGTCATGAGCGACGCCGTCCCGATCACGGCTTCGCCTTCGGAGGCGGAGCGCCGTGCGGGGTTTCTCGCCGCGGCATTCGCTTACATCATCTGGGGCTTTCTGCCGCTTTATTTGAAATTGCTCGCCGCTATCGACGTGCGCGAAGTGTTGGCGCAGCGCATCCTGTGGGCCGCGCCGGCGGCGTTCATCGCCGTCTTCGTGATGAGCGGTTGGCGGCCGGGCTGGCGCGAGATCGCCACCGCTTTGCGCCCGCGCATGCTCGGCACGCTCACGCTCTCAGCATGCTTCATCTTCGTGAATTGGGGCCTTTACGTTTACCTCGTGCTCAATGAACGGGTGATCGAATCCGCGCTTGCTTACTTCCTGGCGCCGCTCGTGGCCGTTGCGGTGGGTGTGTTGTTCTTCCGTGAGAAGATCGGCTCGGCGCAAGTGATTGCGCTGGCGCTCGCGCTGATCGGCGTGATCGTGCAAGGCATCGCGCTCGGCGCGCCGCCTTACATGGCTTTGGCGCTATGCGCGACCTGGTCGGCGTACGCGGTCATTCGCAAGCGGGCGCCGGTGCCGGCGGCGGTGGGACTGCTGATCGAAAGTCTCGCGCTGATGCCGCTCGCCATTGGCTTGCTGGTCTGGACAGCGAGCGGAGCGCCGCTTGGTTTCACCACCGATTGGACGACGGCGATATTGCTCGCCATCGCCGGGCCCGTCACGGCCATACCGTTGATGGCGTTCGCGTTCGGCGCGCGGCGCGTGAGTTTTGTGACGCTCGGCCTGCTGCAATTCTTGGCGCCGTCGCTGCAATTCACGACCGGTATTGTGTTCGGCGAGGAGTTCACGTTTCTCCGCGGCGTCAGCTTTGCGCTAATCTGGGCTGGCCTTGCGTTCTTCGCTTGGGATACGCTCCGCCGAGCTAGGGAAGCATGAGCGAGCACACCTATTACGCCATCGGCGACGTGCACGGCGAGCTTGCGAAGCTCGACGAATTGTTACGCCTCATTCGCGAAGACGCGATGCGGCGCAATGTCGAGCGCCGAATCGTCTTTCTGGGCGATCTCGTCGATCGAGGTCCCGATAGCCGCGGTGTGATCGAGCGTGCGATGCATCTGGCGCAGAGCGAGAACGCGATTGTCCTGAAGGGCAATCATGAGCAGCTGATGTTGCACGCCTACGCCAACCGTGAGTCGGTCGGCATCTATTGGTGGGCGGAAAATGGCGGCGACGAGACGATCACCTCCTACATGATGGCCAACGGCGTGAAGGACGATTTCCGCGACGCCATCGATGTCGCGCATATCGAATGGTTGCGGCAATTGCCGGCAATGGTGCGCGACGAAGAACGCGGCCTCGTTTTTGTGCACGGCGGCATCGATCCCGCGGTGTTTCCAGCTTGCAGCGATGAACTGCGCATGTGGACGCGCTCGGGCAAATTCTTCAAGTCGGAGCGCTGGCCCGAGCGCGCAGAGACGAAGAACATCATCGTCATCCACGGCCACACGCCGACCGCGGATTTCAAGCCAGAAGCACAGCGCCGCCGCATCAATGTCGACACCGGCGCGTGTTTCGGTGGCCCGCTTACGGCTGCAGTGCTGGCGCCGGGCGAGGGGCCGCGATTCCTGCGCGCCGCATAGCATTGATCAGCACCAGCCATGCCGCGACAGGGCAGAGCGGGAGCGGCGCGAAATATCCGAGCGGCAATGAGAGCGCCGCGCCCCAGGCAAAGATCAGCGCTGCCAAATCGAACCGATCGCGCGGCGCGCCAAGCAAAGCCGCGCCGGCGGCGAGCAGCGTAAAATCGTAGAAGAAGAGATAAGGTGAAACGAGCAGCGTCGCCGCACACAAAGCGGCGCCCGCCGGGGCGCGTTCGGCGCGCAAGAACACCCACGCCGCGACGCCGACCGCGCTGAGCGCGCTGATCGCGTGGAGGAGTGTAGCGATCTGCTGCGCGACGCCCAGATCGAGCAGGTTGGCGTAGAGGCTGGCATAAGCCGGCGTGGTGATGCGCTGGCCGCTAATGAGCTCTTGCGAGCTGAGCAAGTTTTCAAAGAAGCGGGCGTAAGCGTCAAAGCCAAACACCGCACCCGCAAGCAGGACGAAAGCAAAAGTCGCAAAGGCGGCCGCGGCAAACGCGCGCCAGCGGCCGGAGAGCGCAAGAAAAATCGGCCATAGGACCGCCAAGTGCGGTTTGATCGCGAGCACAGCGACGAGCGCGCCGGCGGCGCGCGGTCTTCTATCTAGCCAATGCAGTGCAAGCGCCGAAACACCGGCGACGAGCAGCCCCACTTGCACGGTGCCGATGTGGAAGAACGCCGCCGGCAGCGTCACCGCGAAGATCAGCGCGCGCGCGTCCGGCAGCAGCTTGCGCGCGGCGTAGAGATAGAGCGCGCCGCTCAAGGTCAGAAACAGCAGCGCGGCGAGCCGGTAGGGCAGCAACGCAAACCCCGCCATTGGCAGCAGGAATGTGGGCGGCGAATTCCACGGGGCGACGAAGCGCACGTCGGGCGAGGCGAGTTTGTGGTAGGAGAAGATCAAGGCGCGGTCGTGCACTTGCTCGGCATGCCCATCGAGCGCGGCGCGGCCGGCGCTCCAGAACGCAATGAAATCGCCGAACACCGGCTGGCCGCTGCTGAGCGTCATGTTGTGCGCGCCCGCAACGCGCAGCAGCATCGCGGCGAGGATCGATCCCGCCACCAGCATCGCGCCGATCTCGAGCATGCGTCTCAGAGGCATGAATAGAGTGCGTCGATGAGCTTCAGTGACCGCGGGTCGCCCATGATGAAGTGCGATTGCGCGTTCATCACATAACCTGCCGCAACCCCGGCGACCGGATCGCCGAAGCCGACCGATCCGCCAGCCCCGGAATGGCCAAAGGCTTCTAGATTGGGTCCATAGATGCGGTTCGAGTTGCCGATGATGCCGGTGCGCCAATCGATCTCGAACGGCAGCACCAAATCGTCGCCGAACCAGCGACGCGTCGTTAGCGCATCGAACGCTTCCTGCGATAATATGCGGCTGCCATTGATGATGCCGCCGGTTGCATAGGCTTCGTAGAGTCGCGCGACACCAAGCGCAGTCGCGTGGCCGTTCGCCGATGGAATCTCCGCCTTGCGCCATTGCGCCGAGCCGCGCACGGGCGCCGCCCATTTGGTGAAGAACGCCGCTTTCCGCGGCGGCGTGATCTCGCCGAAATCGCCGCCGCGCGTCGGTTTTTTCATCTCCGATGCGCGCGCATGATCGCTCTCCGGCGTGCCGATCTGGAAATCGACGCCAAGCGGCGTGCAAATATCCTCACGCAGAATCTGACCGAGCGAG
The DNA here is from genome assembly GCA_014378995.1 of Hyphomonadaceae bacterium. Classification (GTDB taxonomy): domain Bacteria; phylum Pseudomonadota; class Alphaproteobacteria; order Caulobacterales; family Aquidulcibacteraceae; genus Vitreimonas. The sequence goes on along the minus strand of JACMMP010000063.1, from coordinate 20,443 downwards.
CGCTCCTTCCCGTCAAGCTTAGCGGTGAGCCGGCGCACAATTTCACCCGCCATGTAGCCCCACGTCAGCGGATGGTAGCCGCTCGCGGTTCCAGGCGCCCAAAGCGGCGCCAAAGCAGCGATGGCGTCCGCGCATGCGGGCGGATCCAACCACAGGTCCGGATCGATGGGCTCGAGAAAGCCCGGCACGCCGGCTTGGTGCGCGAGCGCCTGCGCGATCGTGACCTTGTCCTTTCCGTGGGCGCCGAACTCGGGCCAGATCTCAGCGACTGGCCAATCGTAAAACGGCGTTTGATCGTAGAGAGAGGCGAGCACCAGCGCGCTCACGCCTTTCGTCGTCGAGTACACCGGCACGATCGTGTCAGCCGCCCAGGGACGCGTGCGCTCGCGATTGGCCCAGCCGCCCCAAATATCCACCACCACTTCGTCGTCGCGTATTGCTGCAAAGCCCGCGCCGAGTTCGTCGGCCGCCAGCTGCGCATCGAATGTCTCGCGCACCCGTTCGAATCCCGGCGCGACCCAGCCTTCCGCCATCACACCAGCTCCGTAAACCGCGCGCGCGGCCAAGTGATGGGGTCTGTCAGCACGTCCTGCGCCTCCGGCAACAGCAAGTCCTCACTTTCCGCCGCCATCGAACGGACGATGACATCGTACACAGCGCCGGTGGCGCCTTCGAGTGCGATCGCCAGCGCATCGCCGCGCACACGCCGCGCGAGATAAAGCGCGGAGAGCAGATCTCCCGTTCCCTTCGGCGCACGCGGCAGGCGCGGCGTTTCGCAAAACCAATCGCCTGTCGGCGCGGCGAGCAGATTGCCCAAACCAAGCGCCGTGCGGATCGAAGAGCACAGCACCGGCTTGCCGATGCGCTTGGCCGCCGCACGCGCCGCCGTGAGGCCATCGAGCGGCGCACCGGTGATGAGGCCGAGTTCGTATAGGTTGGGCGTCAACCAATCCGCGTGCGCGCAAAGGCCGCCGAGGACCGCCTCGGCCACGGCGTCGGTGACAAAAGTCCGTCCCTCATCGCCAAGCACCGGATCGCAAACGAAGATCGCGCTTGGGTTGGCCGCCTTGATGCGCGCCACCGCATCGAGGATCACCGGCGCCTGCTCGGCCGCGCCGATATAGCCGGTCAGCACCGCATCGATCTCGCCAAGCAATGCATCGGCGGCGAGGCCGTCAATCATCGACGCCAGCATGTCCGCAGCGACAGCGCCGCCGCCCGGCGCGCCGTGATCGGGGCGCCGCCCCAAAAGCACGGTCGGCAGCTGCAGCACGCGCACGCCGAGGCGCTCCATCGCGAACGCCGCGACGGAATTTCCAACGCGCGCGCCGGCGACTTGGCTCTGGATCGAAAGAATCGTTTTCACGCAGCTAGACCTTGGCGCAGATGTAGGCGATTGCCGTTGGCCTCACCATCCCCGAGCTTTTCCCCGAGACACTGCCCATGACCGCACGCCCCACAAGCCAACGCCCGCGCCGCTCTTGCCTCTATATGCCAGGCGCCAACACCAAGGCGATGGAGAAAGCAAAGACGCTTCCCGCCGACGTGCTGCTGTTGGACCTGGAGGATTCGGTTGCGCCCGAGGCCAAGGACACCGCGCGTGAGCAGGTCGCCGCGGCGGTTAAGGCCGGCGGCTACGGCAAGCGTGAGGTGATCGTGCGCGTCAACGCGCTGGCGTCGCCGTGGGGCAGGGAAGATATCGCGGCCGCCGGCGCCGCGGGGCCGGACGGCATTCTTGCCCCGAAGGTGGAGAGCGCCGAGCAAGTGCGCGCGCTCGACGCCGCGATGACTAGCGCGGGATTTCCCGGCGAAGCGACGCTCTGGGTCATGATCGAAACGCCGCGGGCCATCCTCAACATCGCCGAGATCGCCGCCGCCGCGAATGGCGCGCGGCTCGCATGCTTCGTGATGGGCTTGAACGACCTCGCCAAGGAAACCCGCGCCCGCGCCGGCGCCGATCGCGCCGCCTTCTTCGCGGCCATGTCGCTCAGTGTCACCGCGGCCCGCGCCGAAGGGCTGTCAGCAATCGACGGCGTCTACAACGACATCGCCGACGCCGCCGGCTTTGACGCGGAGTGCCGGCAGGGCCTCGAGTTCGGCTTCGACGGCAAAACACTGATCCATCCGAGCCAAGTCGATGTGGCCAACGCCGTCTTCGCACCCACCCCCGACGAAATCGCCCGCGCCCGCGCTGTCATCGAAGCCTTCACGCTGCCGGAGAACGCCGGCAAAGGCGTGATCAAGGTGGATGGCCGCATGACGGAGCTGCTCCACCTTGAAGAAGCGCGGCGCGTGGTGGCGGTGAGCGATGCGATCAGCCAATTGGCGTGAAGGATGGCCGCGCGATCATCAGCCACAAAATGCTTAGAACGGCGATGAACGCCGGCACGCCGCAAGCGAACCATAGCCGAAACAGGCGAAAGTACGCATCTGGCAGCGGCTCGCCCGCATCGGCCGCAGTTGCTGCGAGCCTGCGCAAGCGCATTTGAATCCACACCACCGGCAGCCATAGCGCGCCGGTTAAGACGTAGAGCGCGAGCGACAGCGCCACCCAGCCTTCGCTTAGCGGCCAGCCGATTGCGTCGGCGAGCAGGAAGCCGGTGATCGGTTGGATCACGACAGCGGACGCGGTGAAGAGCCAATCGGCGACGACGACAGTGTTGGCGGTTTGCGCGATGAAGCGCGCATCCTTAGTGCGATGAGACATCAGCATGAAAAAGGCGATGCCCGCGCCTGTGCCTAGCAGAACGCACGCGCCGATGACGTGAAGCCAGCGAAGGGGAACGAGCCAGTCCATCAGCGCTCCTCCAGTAGCGCGGCGCAAACGAGCGCAAGGATTGCGGCTGGCAGCGTTTTCACGAACGGTCCCAGCGGATCGACCCACAAATGCGGCGTGAAGGCCGTGCCGAAGATCAGATAGGCGCCGGTCAGCGCGATCATGCCCAAACACGCCGCGCGCGCCCAGGGCCGCCACAACAGGCCAAGCCCCAGCGCAATATCAACTACCGCGCCGCCGATCACGAGCTTGTGCGCCCAATCGCCGGTTGCGCCCGCTTGCGCAGCGACGGCGTCGTTCAGCCGCCAAAGACCAATAACGCCAGAGGCGATCCAGTACGCGGCAAGGCAAAGCACGATCAGCGGCAGCAGCAATTGCGTTCGTGCGAACACGCGGTCCTGGCGCACGGCCGGGCGCCGCAGAAGCATGGCGTCGAGACTCGCTGCATCAGCGCCCGAGAGTGCGCGCCATGCCGTGCTGTCGCCGGTGACGCCGCTGGCCATGGAGCGCAGCGACGTCGTGCGCAGCGGCGAACGCCATCCCAGCCACCCGGCGAGATCGCCCGCACTTGCCATCAGCGCGCCGACGACGCCCGGTACGCGCAGCTCCGCGCGTGCAGGGGCAAAGCCGTGCCAGACGCGCACGCGCGCGATCAGCTCGGCCAGCGAATGTGTGGTTGGTTCGACTAGATCGATATCCTGCCTGACAAACACGGCACTTTCGACGCTGGCTTCGACAGCGGCGCAAACGTCCTCGATATCCACCATCTGAACGCGGCTCTCTGCCAGCACGATCGGCTGCAGCACTGGAAATGCGGAGAGCATGCGCACCAATGCCGTGCCGCCAAACGCCGTGCGGCCCCAGACTAGCCCTGGCCGCAACACGACCCAGTCAAGCGTGCTGGCCTTCAGGGCGTTATCGGCGGCCGCCTTGGTCTGAAGGAACGATGTGTCGGAGGAGGTGTCTGCGCCGGGCGCGCTGATTTGTACGAAGCGGCGGACGCCTCCCGCCTCGCACGCAGCGACCAGCGCGCGGATGGCGCGGTCCTGCACGGCAGCGAGGTTGTCGCGTAAGCCGTCCTGCAGCGCGCCGGAGGCGTTTACGACAGCTTGGACGCCGTGGATCAGCGGCGCCCAATGCTCCGGCGTCGTGAGCGTTGCGATATCGGCGCCACGCCATTCGGCCTCGGGCGCGAACCTGCGTCCGTAACGGGTGGAGCGCCCGATCGCGATTACTGCGTGGCCGCGCGTGATCAAGCGCCGGCACACCTCGTGGCCAATGAAGCCATACCCGCCCAGCACCAGCACCCGCATGTCGCAAGTGGGGTCGGCCTCGCGTTCAAAGTCAATGCGGCACGCGCGTCCTTTGCGGCGCGTCGAAGCGATGGTGGACGCCTCGCCGCGCTAGCTTAAGGCACCCACACTTCCAGATGGGTTGGCGGCATGTTTGGGTATTGTGTGCCGATGGCGTCCGCACGGAAGGTCAAGCCTTCGCTTTGATAGTGCGCGTTGAGAGTGGCGACCAATTCGTTTGCCGCCGCTTCTTGGTCGGGGCCGAAATAGCGCACCCGTGGGCCTCTCGGAAAGGACGCGGTCGCAATCTCCTGAACGCCGCGCATGACGCGGAAATTCGCTCCCGCCAAAGGCGCCCGCAGCGGATCGAGGGATTCGCGTGTGCGGCCCGAACCTTCGCGAATGTGGAAGAACACCTGATAAGTCTGCGCGCGCGGCGCATACGCGCGCTCGACGATCTCGCGCGCGGCGTCAGCGCGGACGCCGATCCGAGCCCGTACTGCCGGATCGATTTGCGGCGTGTCTGCGGCGGCGGGGAGTTCGGTGGTAGCGCTAGGCGCCGATGCGCTCGGCGCGTTCTCGGCCACCTGATCTTCTGGCGCCGCTTGCGGCTCGGTTGCGGGCGCGACGACGCCGCGTTCGGTGTCGAACTCAGCGGTGCACGGTTGCGGCGCCGCTTCCTGCTGGCTGCGCAACAGCGAGCCGAAATCGGTGCGGAATTCGCCGCGCGGAGGTGTGCGGTTCGCCACCAGAAACGAAATCAAATAGGTTCGGTCAGCCTCGGTGAATGCGTCCTCGCCCGTCCCGCCGCCTTCGGCCGTTGTCGCGCGCGCATACATGTCGGCGCGCACGTTGCAGTAAACATTCGGAAAGGCGCTGCCGAGCAATTGCAAAAGCGTCGTCTCGGTAGTCACATCGGCCGCTTTTTCCAGTGAGGTGCGTCGCTCGAAATACGAGCGATAGCCGTTCTCGATGTTGTTCAGCTTCCGTTCGAAAGCCTGCTGCTGCATCTGGATCCCGAAAAACGCAGCCGAAGCAACTAAGCTCGCCACCGGCAGGCCGAGCCCCTTCACCCAATCCAGAAACGTGTTGCCACCATCCGCCATGTCCGCTCTCCCCTTGCCGCGACGCTAGCAAGGGAAGGTGGGCGCGTCGATTCATACTTAACCAGGCCGCCCCAGTTGATCCGCCCGCGCTTCGCGTTACTCAGAGCCATGACCAAATCCAATCCCGGCAATTTCTTCGAGGATTTCAGTCCTGGGCAAACCATCGTCCACGCCACGCCGCGCACCGTCACTGAAGGAGATGTAGCGTTCAATACGGCGCTCACCGGCTCTCGTTACGCGCTCTTCAGCGCCGATAGCTTTGCGCAAAATTGCGGTCTGCCAGGCGCGCCGATCGATCCTCTGCTGGTGTTTCACATCGTCTTCGGCAAAACCGTGGCGGACATCTCGCTGAACGCGGTCGCGAACCTCGGCTACGCTGAGGGGAAGTTTCTAACGCCGGTTTATCCGGGCGATACGCTGAACGCAGTCTCCGAAGTGATCGGGCTAAAGCAGAACACGAACGGCAAAACCGGGATCGTCACGGTGCGCACGACCGGCTTCAACCAGGACGATGAAGCCGTGTTGAGCTACGTGCGCTGGGTGATGGTCAATAAGCGCGACGAAGCGGCGCCCGCGCCGAACGCGCCGCCGATCACGCCGGCGCCGATGGTGAAATCAGCGGAATTGCTGCTGCCGCCGGGGCTCGATTTCGAGGCTTACGATTTCGCGCTCGCTGGCAGCCAGCATGTCTATGACGATTACGAGATCGGCGAGAAGATCGACCACGTCGACGGCATGACGGTGGAGGAGGCTGAGCATCAACTCGCCACGCGGCTCTACCAGAACACGGCGCGCGTGCACTTCGACGCCCTGGCGCAGCAGGGTTCGCGCTTCGGCAAGCGCTTGATCTATGGCGGCGTCACCATTTCAATCGCCCGCGCGCTCGCCTTCAACGGCCTCGCCAACGCGCAGCTCATGCTGGCGATCAATGGCGGACGCCACGTCAATCCGCTGTTTGCCGGCGATACGCTTTATGCGTGGTCCGAAGTGCTGGCCAAGGACGACCTCGGCCCTGCCGGCGCACTCCGGCTGCGGCTGGTTGCCGTGAAGAACCAAAGCGCCGCCGGCTTCCCGTTCAAGAACGAAGCCGGCGAGTACGATCCGAATGTCGTGCTCGACTTCGACTATTGGGCCGCCATTCCGAAGCGGCGCTGATCTTGGCGGACCGGCGGGGACGCCGGCAGTCCAACGACCGGCGGCTCAAAGGCAAGTCCAGCGCGGCAAATGCGTTCATTGACTTGGGGGTGCCGGGTCGTACTCTCCGCGCCGCCAGATTCCGCTCCCATATCAGAGACAAGAGGCCCACATGGCCGGCGCCCTCCGCCCGGAAGACAGACCCATATCGCCGCATCTTTCGGTGTGGCGCTGGCATGTGACGATGGCGACGTCGATCCTGCACCGCTTCACCGGGGTCGGCCTCTACGGCGCCGCGATTTTGTTTGCGCTCTGGCTGATGGCGGCCGCGGCCGGTCCGGAGACTTACGCCGAGGTCGAGCCGCACCTCACCGCCTGGTACGGACAGATCATCATGTACCTGATCGCGGCGTCGCTGGCGTATCACCTCGCCAACGGCATCCGGCACTTGGTGTTCGACACCGGCGCTGGCCTTGCGCCAGCTGACGCTGACACCAGCGCCTGGTTCGCCATTCTGTTCGGCATCGCGGCGCCCATCGGCCTGTGGGCGCTGCTGAGCTTCGGAGCCTGACGATGAGCCGACCTGAACGCAGCATGCGCAGCGCGCTCGGGCGTGTACGCCATCACGGCGCGGCGGGCGAGGGCACCGGCCACTTCATTGCGATGCGCTGGACCTCGGTCGCGCTTGCGATTCTAGGGCCATGGTTCGCCGTCGCCGCGTCGCTCGCAATTCGCGACGGAGGCTACACCGCCACGATCGACTTTCTGTCTGACCCCGTAAACGCCGTCGGCGTCATTCTGCTAGTGGTGACGAGTTTCTATCACATGTCGCTCGGCATGCAGGAAGTCATTCTCGATTACATCCATCGCCCCTTCACCAAAGTTCTGCTTTTGCTGCTCAACGCTTTCGTGCCGCTTGTGCTTGGCGCCGGCGCGGTGTTCGCCGTGCTGCTCGTGAATTTCGGAGTCTAAAGTCATTGGCTGCTTATTCTTGGACTGATCACACCTTCGATGTCGTCGTCGTCGGCGCCGGCGGCTCCGGGCTTCGCGCCGCGCTCGGCTGCGCACAAGCGGGGCTGAAGACGGCGTGTGTGACGAAAGTCTTTCCCACGCGCTCGCACACCGTCGCCGCTCAAGGCGGCATCTCGGCGGCGCTCGGCAATATGGGCGAGGATAAATGGCAGTGGCATATGTTCGACACCGTGAAGGGGTCGGACTGGTTGGGTGACCAGGACGCGATCGAGTATCTGACGCGCAATGCGCCCGCCGCCGTTTATGAGCTCGAGCATTGGGGCGTGCCGTTCTCGCGCACCGAGGAAGGCAAAATCTATCAGCGCGCCTTCGGCGGCATGACCAAGAATTACGGCGAAGCGCCGATTCAGCGCACCTGCGCTGCGGCAGATCGCACCGGCCACGCCATGCTGCACACGATGTATGGCCAATCGCTGCGGCACAGCGTGGACTTCTTTATCGAGTATTTCGCGCTCGATCTCATTATGGAAGACGGCGTTTGCCGCGGCGTCACGGCGTGGAAGCTCGCGGACGGCACGCTGCATCGCTTCCGCGCGCAGACCGTCGTCCTCGCCACCGGCGGTTACGGCCGCGCCTATCTCTCCTGCACCAGCGCGCACACTTGCACCGGCGACGGCAACGCCATGGTCTTGCGCGCCGGCTTGCCGCTGCAGGACATGGAGTTCGTGCAATTCCACCCGACCGGGATTTTCCCAGCCGGCTGCCTCATCACCGAAGGCGCGCGCGGCGAGGGCGGATACCTCACCAACTCGAACGGCGAACGCTTCATGGAGCGCTACGCGCCGACCGTGAAGGACCTTGCGCCGCGCGACATGGTGAGCCGCGCCATGACGCTGGAAATCCGTGACGGCCGCGGCGTGGGCCCAAACATGGATCATATCAATTTGCACCTGGATCACCTCGATCCCAAAGTGCTGCACGAGCGTCTGCCCGGCATTTCCGAAAGCGCCAAGATTTTCGCCGGCGTGGACGTGACGCGCCAGCCGATCCCGGTGCTGCCGACCGTGCACTACAATATGGGCGGCATTCCCACGAACTATCATGGCGAGGTGCTAACCAAACGCGGCGGCGATCCCACCATCGTGCCGGGCCTGATGGCGGTCGGCGAAGCGGCGTGCGTTTCGGTGCACGGCGCCAATCGTCTGGGCTCCAATTCGCTGATCGACCTCGTTGTGTTCGGCCGCGCCGTCGGCTTGCGTTGCGGCGAGATGCTGAAGGCGAACGCCTCGCAGCCGAGCCTGCCGAAGGACGCGGGCGACTCGCACCTCGCGCGCTTCGATCGCTTCCGCAGCGCAAAGGGCGCCACGTCCACCGCGAAGCTGCGCGATAAGATGCAGCGGACGATGCAAGATACTTGCGCGGTCTATCGCACCGGGCCTGTATTGCAGGAAGGCGTCGAACGGATGGCCAAGCTCTGGGACGAAGCGCCGGATGTTTCCGTCACGGATCGCTCGATGATCTGGAACACCGATCTGGTCGAAACGCTGGAGTTCGACAATCTGATGGGTCAGGCCATCGTCACCGTAAACGGCGGCCTCAACCGCACCGAATCCCGCGGCGCCCACGCCCGCGAAGACTTCCCCGACCGCGACGACGAACACTGGATGAAACACACTCTGGCCTGGCTCGACGCGGCAAGCGGCAAGGTGACGATCGACTATCGCCCCGTGCACACGCACACGATGACGAACGAAGTCGAGTACATTCCGCCGAAGAAGCGGGTGTATTGAGGATCTGGCGGCCGCCGCAATGTGCGGAAAACAGGAAAGACCGCCCATGACTCTGGAGCAGCTCTCTAATCTCAGCCAGACCGTCGCCGCTGTTGCGGTTATCGTCTCGCTTGTGTTCGTGGGCATACAGCTTCACCAGAGCACTGAGCAGAGTAGGCAAGCCAACCGCTTGGCGCGCGCCCAGGTCACGGCGGAAATCAGAAACAGCTTTAACGACCTTTTGCGCAGAGCATTTCTGGACGCCGTCCTCTCGGACGCCGTTTTCGCCTTGGCGGATCACGCAAAGCCGGTCGAGGAGCGCCACGTCGCGCCTTTGTCTGGGCTTTGTTTCAATTTCATGGGCGTAGCGAGGCAAGCCTATGAATTGCAGCAAGGTGATCTGATCGACGCCTGGGCGCTTCGCGATGTGGAGCAGCAACTATTTCACATCATCAGCCACCCGCGTTTTCACGCTTTATATCGCGCAATGGTGGGCGCCGTTGATCCCGCAAGCATCACCGAAGCGGATCGCGCCTGGGTGCGTCACATCAATGCTGGCTTGAAGCAGTACAAGTCGAACACAAGCGGTAACCCCTATTTTCTCGCAATGTCCGGCCCGCCTGAACCGAAACCGAGCTAGGCGCCCAACGCAACGTCATGCTTGACGTACGCGGGATCCCGCCAAACAATTCGCCCCAAACGCCGCGCTAAGCGGCAAGGGGAGAAAAACGCCATGGCTCAAATCGGCTACGTCTGTATTGGCTCGAACGATTTCGACCGCGCCTGCGGTTTCTACGACGTGCTCACCGCCGAACTCGGTGGCAAGAAGCTATTTCCGACGCCACACGGCCAAATGTATCGCCTCGGCGCCGGCGCCATGATCATGGTGACGCGCCCGTACAACGAAGCGGAAGCGCACCCCGGCAACGGCACCATGCTCGCCATCAATGTCGATACGCAGGAAGATGTCGCGCGCGTCTACGATAAGGCGCTCTCGCTCGGCGCATCTTGCGAAGGCAAGCCCGGCCCGCGTCAGGGCTTTGGCGACTTCGCCTATTTCCGCGACCCCGACGGCAACAAGCTCGCGGTGTTTTGGACCGAGCGGCAGGCGAAGGCGTAGCGCCGGCTGCTAACAAAACTCGAGTCATTCCGGCCGGAGGCGCGCAGCGCCGTAGAGCCGGAACCCAGGTCACATTGTTGGCCCTAGGTTCCGGATCGCGCTCCGCGCGTCCGGAATGACTGAGGTTTGATTGTTTTTTTGCTACGGCGTCGGCGCAGGCGCTTCTTCTTTCGGTTGCTCGCGCTGACCTTCCACCGCGCGCCGGAAAATATCCTCAAGCGGATTGCGCGGGCGCTCTGGCGGTGGGGCTTGCGCCGGCGCTTCGCCTTCAGCGGCGGGCGCAGGCGTTTCGCTGACCGGCGTTTCGGCCGCGGGCGCTGCCGCTTCGCGTCCGAACAGCGCCTCGCCTAAGCGCGCGAGTGGGCTGGCGCTGTCCTGCTGGCTCAGCACACTGCGCAGCTGCGCTTGCACCACGTCCTCGATCGCCGGGCGGAAGCTCACGTTCGACCACGGGCCGGTGATGCGGAACGGGATGCCGAGCCCCGCCACTTCTGCCGCGCCGCCTTGGCCCTCGATCGAGCGCACGGCGCGGGGCGCCAGTCGCATGTCGATTGTTTGTGCGCCGATGTTCACGAGTCCGCGGCCTTCCAGCCGCACGAACGGATTGAGCAGGCGCAGATTGTCGGTGGCCGCAACGCCATCCGCTATTGTGAAATTGGCGGCAAGCTCGGCAAAATCCGTAGCGCCGCTTGCGCCCGCCGCTTGGCCGCTCGCCGCGGCTTGAACGGAGCGCGCGAGTTGCGCGAGGTTGACGCCCTTCCACTGCCCATCGTTGAACGCGAACGACGCGCTGCCGCGTAGTGAGCGCATTATTGCCGCCTGCGATCCGCCCGTGCCAATCAGCGAAGCGGTCAGCCGCCCCCGGCCGACGATTTTGTCGAAGCCAATCGCATCGCCCAGCAACGTTTCGGCCTGGACGTCCTCGGCGTTGAGCTCGATGGCGATACGCGGCGTTGCGCCTGCGCCGTCGGCGATCAGCCTGGCCGCGCCCGCCCCTTCATAGAGCGAAATCCGCGTCAGCCGCGCGTCGAGCGCGCCGTTGGCGATGCGCATGTCGAGCGCGACATTGGCAAAGCTCATGCGCTGAAAGCGGAGCGCGCCGATGGTGAGATCGAGATCGGCGTCGAGCGCACGTAAGCCTGAAAGGTCGAGCGGCGCTTGGCTCCAGGTTGAGCCAACTTCCACACCGGCTGCATTCGCGCCCTGCGCCGGCGCCGGCATGTAGGTGTTGAGATCGACGTTTGGCGCAGTCAGCCCGCCAGCGATGCGTAAGCGGCCGTTTTCCTGGTTGACGATGTTCAGATTGCCCTGCGCCTCGATGGCGTCGAGGTTGATGGCCGCGCCGGTAAGGGCCGTGGTTTCGCCTTCGCGCGCCATTTGCGCAGCGAGATTGAAGCGTCCGAAACCGCCGCCTTCCGCCATCGGCGAGCCGAACCAGGCAAGCAGGCGCCGCAAGCTATCCCCGCGCGCATCGATCCGCCCGGCAAGCGCGCCTGTTGCAGCGTTGAACGCGCCGTCGAAGCTCGCATTGATCAAAGCTGAACTTACAGTCGCGCTCAGCGGCGTTTGGCCTTGTTCCAGCACCGCGCGCGGCATCCGCACCGTGCTTTCGACGTTCAGCCGTTCGCCGCGATAGTCGAACGCGGCGTCAAGCTCGGCGGGGGCGTCCAAAGATTGTAGCGCAAGGCCGGCGTCGACATCCTCCAGCAGCAGCGGCGCGTCGCCGCCCGCGCCTTGAAACGAAATCATGCCGTCGGTAAAGCGCACATCGTCCAGCCGCAGGTCGTCGAGCGTGAACTCGTCTTCCGCCGTATCCTCGGTCGGGAAGGTCCAGTTCGCCGCCCCGTCCGCTTCGGTCATCAACCGCACTTCAGCGCCTTCGAAGATCAGCTCCTTCACCTCGACAGCGCCGCGCAGCAGCGGCATCACTTTCACGGCGAACACAATGCGCTGTGCGGCGATGAACGGCTGATCGGAGGGAAAGCCTTCCGGGTTCGAGAGCGAGGCGTTCTCGACCGAAAAACCCAAAGCCGGCCAAAACGAAAGTTCGATCGGCCCGCTCAACGTAAGATCGCGCTCAGTCGCTTCCTCGATCCGCCGTTCGGCCTCGCGCGCGGCCAGCTCCTTTGGGAAGAAGGCGATGAACGAGATCATCGCCAGCACAAGGGCGGCCACGAACACGCCAAGGCCGATACCGATGGTCTTCAGATTGAGCTTCAGGTTGGATTTGGGCTTGGACTGCATTTGAATCCTCTGGACCGCGGAAGTTTAGAGCTTCGATCACGTGAAATCGACCCGTCCGGCCGCTTTGCCGCGCCGCCGGCTTACGCTAATCCCCAAGCATGGGCGCCTTCTTTGCTTCTCTGTTCGATGAAATCGGCGCGCGCCGCCGGCGCCTGCGGCAAAGCCTGGGCGATCGGGGCCAGGGGGTTGCCGAATTCCTCGTGATGGGCGGGTTGCTGGTCGGCTCGCTTGGGCTGTTCGTTCGCGACTGGATGCCGGCGGCTGCGCCTTGGGGCTTTGCGCTGCCGTTCGTCTTTGTCGCGGGCTATTTCCTGATCGACGCGCGCCGGCAGATCAGCATGGCCCGGGGCGCGGCGCCGGAAAAGGCCGCGTCCGGGTACGATTGGATCACGTTGCTTTGGTCATTCGCCTGCGCGCTCGCGGGCGCCGCGGCGTTCGTTATCGCCTGGAGCGCGGAGCCCCCAACGCCGGTCGATCCAAATGACTGGACGCCGCCAGAAGACGCCGTCGCGGTCGATATCTGGCCTTGATCGTGGCGATCATTGTTGCGAGCACGTCATGCTGCGACGCGCGCTCGCGGGAGGGATATCAGTGGCGACCAATCCGATAGCAGGCCTGATCCCACGCGGATCTTTGGGCCTGAAACTTTTGCTCGTCTGCTTGCTTGTGCTCGTGATGGGCATTCCACTGCTACTGGTCGGCGGCTTGGTGGGGGAGCGCCAAGCGAGGGCGGCCAGCGTCATGGGCGAAATCGGGGCGCGCTCCGGCGGCCCGCAAATCGTCGGCGGGCCGATGCTGCTCGTACCCTATCAGCGCACGGTGGAGACCACGGACGATCAGGGCCGCACCCAGCGGCGCACCGATCGCGGCTCATTTGTCGTCTTCGCAGAAACGGGCTCGGCTGACGCGGTGCTCACCGTCGATGAACGCCGCCGCGGCATCTATCGCGCCGCCGTGTACCGGGCCGTGACCGAGCTGGACGCGCGCTTTCGCCCGGCAGCTGCGCTGGAAGGGGTCGATCCCTCGTATCGTTTCGATTGGCCGCAAGCGCGCATCGTGATGTTCGTGAGCGACAGCCGCGCCATCAGCAATGCCGCGGAATTGCGCTTTCCCGATGGGACGACAGAGACGTTCGAACCGATCTCCGATCTGAGCGTTGCCGCTGTGGCGGCGATGGCGGACTATACCCGGCCCGGGCTGTCGTCGACGCCGACATCGCCGTTGCCAAACAATCTGCAAGCCTTCGCCGCGCCCGCGCGGATCGCCGGCCCCACGGATTTCGCCGTCGAAACCCGGCTCGAACTCACCGGTGCGCAACGTTTCTCCGTCGCCGCCTTCGCGCAGGACACCAGCGTCGCCATTCGCGGCGATCGCAAGGACGTCCGCGCCGAAGGCTACTTCCAGGCCGCCGATGCGATTGCGCCGAACGACCAAGGCTTCGCAGCGGCCTGGCGCGTGCCGTTCGTCGCCCGCGGCGTCGAAGCGGCGGCCGATCTCAACACGTTCAACCTGGGCCTTGCCGCCGGCCGCGACATGGCTGTGAGCTTCGTCGCCTCGGATGACGTCTACCAAGGCGTCGCCCGCGCCGTGCGCTACGGCATTATGTTCATTGGCATCGTTTTTTTGGCGACGCTGATCTTCGAGGCGGTGAGCGGCCGTAAGGCGCACCCGGCGCAATACGTTCTCGTCGGTCTCGCCCAGTGCGTGTTCTATCTACTGCTGCTTTCGATCACGGAGCTGATCGGCTTTACGCCGGCCTTCCTCTTTGCCGCGGCGGCTACGGTGCTGTTGCTGGCCTTCTATGCCGGGGCGTCGTTCAACTCGCGCGCCGTGGGCGTCAGGGCTTTGATCGGCCTCGCGGTGCTCTACGGGGCCATGTACGTGCTGATGACGCTGGAGGACTTCGCGTTGCTGGCCGGGTCGATCGTCGCCTTCGCTGTGATCGCCGCCACCATGATCGCCACGCGGCGGATCGATTGGTATGGCGCCGGCGCGCAAACGGCGCATGCGACCCAAAGGCCGGCGGAGTAGGGCATTTCGCGCGCTTGACTGGCGGGCCGGCGCTCGCCAGTTTCGCGCTCGACATGGTCGAACTCACGCTGCCGAAAAATTCCAAGGTCAAGCCGGGCAAGCGCTTCGCCGCGCCGTCAGGGGCCAAGCGCACGCGCGAGTTCAAGGTCTACCGCTACGATCCCGAGACCGGCGAAAACCCGCGCTGGGACACCTACACCGTCGATCTCGATACGTGCGGCCCGATGGTGCTGGACGCTATCATCGCCATCAAGAACGAGATCGATCCCACGCTCACCTTCCGCCGCTCCTGCCGCGAGGGCATTTGCGGCTCGTGCGCGATGAATATCGATGGGCGCAACACTTTGGCCTGCACCAAGGGCATCGATGAGATCCGCGGCGGCGCCATCTCTATCTCGCCCTTGCCGCACCAGCCCGTGCTCAAAGATCTGGTGCCGGACCTCTCCAACTTCATGGCGCAATATACCGCCATCCAGCCCTTTTTGCAGACTGTAACGCCCGAGCCGGACGGCGAATGGCGCCAGAGTCCGGAGGAGCGCGCCAAACTCGACGGCCTCTACGAGTGCATCCTCTGCGCCTGCTGCTCGACGGCGTGCCCGTCCTATTGGTGGAACAGCGAACGCTTCATGGGCCCCGCGGCGTTGCTTCAGGCCTATCGCTGGATCGCCGATAGCCGCGATGAAATGCAGGGCGAGAGGCTGGGTGCGCTCGAAGACCCGTTCAAAGTCTATCGCTGCCACACCATCATGAATTGCACCCAAGTATGCCCTAAGGGCCTGAACCCGGCCAAAGCCATTGCCGAGATCAAGAAGGCCATGGTGGAACGCAGGCTCTAGCAGCTGCCGGGGAACCAGCAGCCCGGATGTGCGTTTAGCAGGGTTATTGCCGCCATTCTTCCGGGGGAATGTTTGACCCAAACCGCAGAGCCGTCAGGTCAAGGCGCGCACTTGCCGTTCCGTGACTTGCTCGATGCGTTTCCCGCTGCCGTCTACACCACGGACGCCGACGGCAAGGTAACCTTCTTCAATCGCATGGCCGAAGAATTGGCCGGCCGCGTCCCGCTCGTGGGCGTGGATCAGTGGTGCGTAAGCTGGCGCCTGTTTCGTCCCAACGGCGAGCCGCTCCCTCCTGATGAATGCCCTATGGCGATCGCGTTGAACGAGGGGCGGGCAGTCCGCAACGTCGAGGTGTTGGCAGAACGGCAGAACGGCGAGCGCGTGCCCTTGATGCCGTTCCCGACCCCGTTGCGCGACGCTGAGGGCAATCTCATCGGCGCCGTGAACATGCTGGTGGATATCAGCGCGCTGAAGGTCGCCGAAGGCGATGCGGCCCGCCGCGGCGATGAACAGGCGGCGCTCTGCCGCTTAACCGATCGCCTCTACCAAGCTGATTCGGCCGATGACACTTACGAGGCGGCGCTGGACGCAATCTTCGCAACGCTGCGCTGCAATCGCGCCTCGCTGCTGCTGTTCGATGAAGCGGGAGAGATGCAGTTCGTCGCGGCGCGGGGCCTCTCCCGCGCTTATCGCGCCGCGGTTGCCGGCCACTCGCCGTGGACGCGGGGCGAAAAGCAGGCCCGTCCGTTCTGCATCAGCGATGTGCCGACTTCCGATTTAAGCGATGAGTTGAAACTCATCGTGCTCAGCGAAGGCGTCAAGGCGCTCGCTTTCATTCCGCTTGTGGTCAATGGCGGCGTGATCGGAAAGTTCATGACGTATTTCGATGCGCCGCACGCTTTCTCCGACGAGCAGATCAATTTGGCGCTCACCATAGCGCGTCAGATCGGGCTGAGCATTGAGCGCGCCCGCAGCGCCGACGCGCTGCGAGCCAGCGAAGAGCGGTACCGCGCGCTCGTTGAAAGCCAGGCCGAGATGTTGTGTCGCTTCACGCGAGACGGACGCATCCAGTTCGTCAACGAAGCCTACGCCCGTTCACGCGGCACGGAAGCTGCGCCGCTGACCGGGGCCAGCTTGTGGGATTTCGTCGCCGAGAGCGATCGTCTGCATGTTCAGGCGATGCTCGATCGGCTGACGCCGGAGCAGCCGCAGGTGCGCATCGAGAACCGCTTCGAAACGGTGGACGGCGAGCGCTGGACGCTGTGGACCAACCGGGTCCTGGCTTTCGGCCCCGACGGACGTTGGACCGAGGCGCAGTCCACCGGCATCGACATCACCGATCGCAAACGCACCGAAGAAGCGCTGCGCGCAAGCGAGTCGCGCTACCGCGCCATCGTCGAGACCACGCCCGAATGCGTGAAGTTAGTGCACCGCGACGGCACGCTATTGCACATGAACTCATCCGGCCTCGCCATGATCGGCGCCGATTGCTTCGAATTGGTAGAGGGGAAATCCATCTTCAATATGATTGCGCCGGAGGACCGCGCGCGCTTCAAGGTGTTTAACGAAAGCGTTTGCGATGGCGCGCGCGGGTCGCTTGAGTTCGATATCATCAGCCTGAGCGGCGACCGCCGGCACATGGAAACGCACGCGACGCCCTTCGTGACGCCGGAAGGCGAGACCGTTCAACTCGCGGTCACGCGCGACGTTAGCCCGCGCCGCCGCGAAGAAGAGCAGCGCACGCTGCTGATCAACGAGCTCAATCATCGCGTGAAGAACACGCTCGCTACGGTGCAATCGCTAGCGATGCAGACGCTCCGGAGCACCGAGCGCAGCGAAGATGCGCGTGCGCTGTTCGATTCGCGTCTCGCCGCGCTCTCACGCGCACACGATCTGCTGACGCAGCGGAGCTGGCAGTCGGCGGATTTGCGCGAAGTGGTCGCGCGCGCGCTGGCGCCGTTCACGGCCATCGAGGGCCGCTTCACGATATCCGGCCCGCCCGTTCAGCTCACTACAAAGCAGGCGCTTGCGCTGACGATCGCGCTCCATGAACTTGCCACCAACGCCGCGAAGTATGGCGCACTTTCCAGCACGGAGGGGGCCGTCGCTATCGAGTGGGCGCTCACGCCGGCCAACGACTTCCAGCTCACATGGAGCGAAAGCGGCGGGCCGCAGGTGACGCCGCCCGCGCGAACCGGCTTCGGGACGCGGCTCATCAAAGGTAATTTGGCCAAGGAATTGGGCGGCGCCGTTGCGATGGACTATCACCCGGAAGGCCTCGTCACCGCCATCACGGCGCCGGTTGAAGACATCTCAGCGCATACGGCCGGGTTTTAGCGCGTATGACGGGCGGGACGAGAAGGCTGCGTGTGCTCGTCGTCGAGGACGAATCCCTCGTCGCCATGCTGGTTGAAGATTTGCTGACCGATCTCGGTCACGAGGTCGTCGCAATCGGCGCGCGGCTTGAAGAGGCGACGCAGCTAGCGCGCGAGCTCGTCATCGATCTCGCCGTGGTCGATCTCAATTTGAACGGCGAGCATTCTTATCCGGTCGCCGAAGCGCTAGCCGCGCGCAACATTCCGATTGTCTTCGCCACCGGCTATGGCGGCGCCGGCTTGAAGGAGGAATGGAGGCACGCGCCGGTGTTGCAAAAACCGTTTCAGCCTCACGAGCTTGCCGCCGCGATTGTTCTGGCAATCGGCCGTTAGGCGACAGGCGGCTGTTCGAGGCCGGGCGTCCAATCGTAAAGCGAACGCGTGCGGCCGTCTTCGAAGCGAACGCCATCCGGCGCTGTGATAAGCCCGCGGCGTGTCTGCTGTCCGCGCACGCCGAGCGCGGTGATGCCATGCACGTTGGCCGGCAGCACTTCGCCGGGATCGCTGACGCCGTTCGCGTTGGCGTCACGCCACAAAGACAAGCCGCCAAGTTCGCCGCCTGTGAGCTGGCCGTCGCGGTTATCGTCGAGCGCGCGGAGGGCTTCAAACCCATCGCTCCAGAACACGGCCCAGGTGCGCTGACCGATCATATCGAACCCCGAGCGCACTTGTCCGCGCCATTCGGGATCCCACACCAGCCAAGCGGCGTCCGGGGTTAGCCAGCCTTGCACGCGCGTATCGCCCGTGCCGGCGAAATCGAACGCTACGTCAGAGCGCGTATCGATGATGCGCTCGAACGGCTGGTCGGAAAGCGGGACGACGATGGGCGTCACGTAAACGATCGGGTGGCTCGCCTCCAGCCGCCGTTGCAAAAGCTGCATCCGCCCGCGATCTCTGTGCGACCTCGCGAGGTGGCTGAGGTGTGCCGCCGTCTCTGTCAGCACGGCGTGATCTTCCCAGTTCGATTGCTCTCCCGCCAGCCGAGGCAAGCCGCGTTTTAGGATAGTGCGCAGCTGACAGCGCGCGTCGCTCCTGCGGCCGAGCCGGTCGAGCGTGTAGGCGTAGCCAAGGCGCGCCCGCAGATTGTCCGGCGCAAGCTCAACCGCGCGTGCGTAGTGCGCCCGCGCCGCCTCTAAACGCTGCAGGGCGGCGGCGCTCGGCGATTCTGGCGCACCCTCCGGCGTCTCACCGCGAGGGCCGAGATTGAAGTCGAACGCGGCGCAGCGATCGTCGGCCGCGAAGGTGTCGGGCGTTTCCGGCGGCCCGTACCGGCTCGGCCGCGCCTCGGTGCAGAGGATGCTGCCGGCTTCGCTGAAGCGATTGTCTTCGCGCACATAGGTGAAGGCGCCATCGTCGCGCGCGTAGGCGAGGAGGTTCAGGCGTCCGAGCAATTGCTCGCGCTGCGCAGGTTCGAGCCCTTCCATCGCCGCAACGTTTTCGAGCGCGCGGTCGATCGGCGCTTCGTAAACGGGCTGCGGCGGCGGAATGTACGGAATCGCCGCCGTACTCGCGGCCAGCCCACACCAAAACGCAATCGCCAACTTTCGGGCGTGCATGGAAGTTCTCCCCTCCGATGCCCAACCCTCGCATTGTCACTGTGCGCTGCGTTGTGACCTTCGTCTATGGCGAAAATTTCACAATCAAGCAGTCGTGAAAAAATCACGCTGGCGGTTTTGGCGGATCGCGCCATGCGCATTCCGGCCCGCCCGGATCGAACGGCGCATCCGGCGCGGCGGGCAGCACGTGCTCCACATAATGCTTGATCTTACGGGTGATGCTCACGGCATCGCCTATGGCGTGCGCGGCCGGAATCAGCGGGCCGAACGTCAACCGATAGGTTTTGCCCTGCTTGTTCAGCAGCTCGTGAAAAAGCGTGATGTCGCGCAACTCGGCGGAAAGCTTTGCAAAGCTGTGAAACCAGAACGCGTAAGGCCCGCTCATGTGCACGGGCAGGATGGGCAGCTCGTACTTGCGTGCGAGGCTCACCGCCGTCGGCATCCATTCCGGATCGGTGAGCACGCCGTCGCGCTCGCGCGCGAGCCGCCCGGCCGGGAAGATCGCCAGCGGCCGGCCATGCTCGAACGCTTGCTCCGTCATCTTCAGCGTCACCCGCGTGCGCTCGCGCGTGCGCTTGGCCTGCACCCACTCCACCGGGATCAGCACTTCGTTGAAGCGCTTGCACACGCGCTCGGCGTCGGAATTGGCGTAGAACAGAACGTCGGGCCGTATCGGCTTCATGGCGTCATAGAGCGCAACGCCATCGGTAATGCCGGTCGGGTGGTTGGAAAGGATGATGAACGGGCCGCTCTGGGGAATGCGCTCCAGCCCTGTCATCTCCAGCTTCACCGACAGCAATTCGGACACAGTCTCCAGCGCCTCGCGCCCGCCCATCGGCCCAATCTGGTCGGCCATGCGGACGGCCTTTTCGTAGTTCAGGATCGCATAGAGCTGCGGGCGCAGCAGCGGCCACCAAGCGCTGGCGGAAAGCTTCGGCGCGCGCTCCTCGATCAGCACATCGACGATGTGCTTGGCTGCCGCCTGAGTTGCGGCGCGCGGCGGGGCGGTGGCTTCCATCTGCGTCATTTGAACGGCGGTATGTCCCACGACTCTGGCTAAAGGCCAGCGAAGCATGCAGCCGGTATCAGGAAAAGAGGCGCCGGCGCTTGCTTTCGGCGCCGCCGGCGGGCTTTTTTCCGGCGCGGCCGAATCTGGCCCGACCGGAGACGCAATGAACTCGCCCCTGGCCGCGTACCGTCAGCGCCTGGCCGCGGGCGACCTGATCGCCGAC
>JACMMP010000062.1 GCA_014378995.1 Hyphomonadaceae bacterium | reverse complement strand
CGTGCTGGCGCCCGATCTTCTGCTCGGCGTGGCGCAAGGCGTCTCCGGCGGCCTCTTCCTGTTTTATTTTCAGCTCGTACTGGGGTTCGAACGCGAGTCGCAGACGCTGCTCGCGATCTACTTTCTCGCGGGGCTAGCGGGCGTGCCGATCTGGTGGATCGCCGCGCGCAAGTTTGGCAAGGACCGCGCGTTGCAGGGCGCTCTCATTTACACAGCAGTGACGACAGCATTGCTCGGCGTGCTGCCGCCTGAAAACTTTCCGGTCGTCGCGCCATTCATGGCGGTCGCGGGCTTGGCGCAGGGCGGCGGCGTGCTGCTGACGCGTGCGCTGATGGCGGATGTGGTGGACGAGGACGAACTCGCCTGCGGCGCCCGGAGATCTGGTCTCTATTTCGGCTTGCTGCTGACGACGTCGAAGCTCGGGATCGCGTCTGGGCCCATCACGTACTTCATTCTAGGGATGGTCGGCTTCATTGCGGTCGAAGGCGCTCAGAATTCAGAGCTGGCGCTTACGACATTGAGCGCGCTGTTCGTCGGCGTTCCGATCGTGCTGTGCTTGCTTGCGGCGTGGTCGCTGCAGAATTATCCGCTCGACGAAGAGCGTCAGCGTCAGTTGGCCGAAGCCATCGACGCGCGCCATGCGGCGAACAGCGAGAACACTTTGGGGCCGTCGACCAAGTAGCGCTTCCAGAGGCGCTGCGGTTCGCTCAGCAGCCGGTGCAACCATTCGAGGCCGGCGCTACGCATCCAAGCCGGCGCGCGTTGGGTTTGGCCCGACAGAAAATCGAGCGCTGCGCCGACGCAAAGGCCGACGCCACGCGCGTCGCCGCGTTGGGCGATGGCGTAGGCGATCATCTCTTGTTGCGGCGCGCCGACGCAGATGAAGGTAAACCGCGACGGCTGTGCTGCGGCGAAGGCGGCGGCGCGGACGATGGCTTCAGGCTTGTGCTTCAGCCCCATCGGGGCGCGGTGCCAGCGAACGTCGGTGAGGTAATAACGGCGCTTCAGTTCGGCGATGGAGTCTTCGTCGCCACCGATGATGGTGATGGGCTCGCGGCGATCGATGACGTCATCGAACAGGCGCTCGGCCAGATCGGCGCCGGTGGCGACGGGGAGATCGATGCCGGCGTGGGCGCCGAGCTTGCGCAGGATGCGGCTGTCGTTGAGCAGCAACCAGGCAGATTCATAGAGCGGGCGGCGGCCGGGCTCGTTGGAGAGACCGACGACGTGATCGACGTTTGGCGTAGCGACATAAGCGAACGCCGCGCCCGGAATGCTTGCGCGCGCGGCGACCGCATCGACTGCGTTGTCGAGCGTCATCGCGCTGAAATTGAGGTTGAGAAAGTTCACGCCTTGCGCGCGTGAAACGCCATCGAAAGCCATGATCCGATTAACCCAAACGCGAATTTAACGCCGTTTGAGCGACCTATGCAGGAAGCGCGCCGGGTGAATGGCATCGAGCGCCGCTTGCGATAAGGGCATGGGTTCGTTGCAAATTTCGGACGCGAGGCGCTCTGCAAGCAGCGGCGCGAGGGTTAAGCCGCGCGCACCGAGGCCGCCGATAACGTAAACGCCGCGATGCGCGGGCGGCGGCTCGGTTGTGGTTATCGCGCGGCCGTGCGCTAGGTCTGCGTATTGCGCGAGCCATGCTTCCGCGTCGGGGAGAAGGCCAGTGATTGGCGCGCGATCCGGCGTCGTGGCGCGAAGGGCGGCGCGCGACTGCAGCGTGGCGGCGTTAACGCCGGCGGCGATGTCGGGTGCCAGCTTTGTAAGCGCCGCGAGGTTTTGAGAGCGCGACTCCGCGCTGGGCTGAGGCACTGCCGCGTCGTCAAGGCGGTCGAAGGTGGCGCCGAAGAGCACGCCATTGTTGAAGGGCGCGACGTAGGCGCCGTCGGTGATGGCGTGCGACGGCGCCGGCCCCTCGCCCCACTCGATCTGGCCGCGTGAGAGCGCAATGGGCAGGAAGCTTGCGGGCGCGAACTGTTGGAGTGCGGGGCCGCAGGCGAGAATGACTGTGTCGGCTTTGAGGAGCGCGCGGTTATCCGGTGTGCGCAGGATCCAAGCGTCGTCGGAAGGTTCGAGCCTGGTTATTGGAGCCTCGAGTTGAAGCTGTGCGCCGCGCAGCATTGCGGCGATCGCGGCTTGAGGATCGGCCAGGCCTGCGCGTGGATGAAGCGCGCCCTTGGCGTGGTGCGTGAACCAATCGGGCGGCAGCGGCGGGTCGTTGAGCAGATCGGCGAGTGCGCCCTCCGCATCGGCGCGCTGTTCGACCCCGCACGGTGTGAAAACGCCAAGGCGTTCGTAGGCGGCGATCGCGGCGAGATACGCGGCGAGGAAAAGTTCGCTGAGCGGGCCGCCGCCGCGGTCGAGGCGCGGCATGACGAGGCCTGCTGGATTGCCGCTGGCGCCCGCGCCGAGTGCGGGGGCGGCGTCGAGGACGATGGTTTCGATGCCGCGGCGGGTCAGCGCTTCG
>JACMMP010000009.1 GCA_014378995.1 Hyphomonadaceae bacterium | reverse complement strand
GCGCTGGGCGGCGGCGCTGATCAGGCCAAGCTCCTGCGGCGTCACCACCACGAGTTGGCCGGACGTAGCCAACGCCTCGGCGATGTTCTGACGCGTCTGCATTTCGAGCAGGGTCAAAATCGCCGCGGTCGAGGCCGCGTCGCGGTTGGTGAAAACGTCGGCCAGTTGATCGATCTGCTGGGGCCGGAGCGCCAGCACGCCTTGCGCACGCATCGCCGCCCGCGCGGCTTCGATCGCAGCGGGGGTCGCGGGCTGGCCGTTTGCAGCTACGCCGCCTAGCGGCAGACCGAGCGCAAACTCGTCGGGCTGGGTGTAGGTAAAGTTCGCGGTGTGAAAGTTGACGCCGAGCGCCATGCCCGGCTCACCTGTTTCGTCGCCCTCAGTTTCAGCCCGGCGCAAATGCTCGATCGCGGCGCGCTCGACCTCGCTCAGAGACGCCCGCAATTCTTCGTCCCGGCGCTTGCCGATTTCGGAGCGGAACGCGCTCTGGATGCGGCTATCCAAGGCTAAGCTGAATTCCTGAATCTCGTAGACGTGCTTTAGCAGCTTGCGATTGAGACTGAACTGCACGCGCGCCTCGACGATGACTTTGTGGCTGTCGGCTGTCACCGATTCGAACGCCAGCGGCGCGCAATATTGCGGGCGCAAATTGATCGAACCGGTCTTGGGATCGAGCAGCCGCACAATGCGCCGCCCGCCCGTCGCGGGATCGAGCGCGACGAAATCGATGTGCGGCGCCTGCGGGCCTTTGACGACCGTTTCTTCGAAATCCCACAGCACCACTTTGCCTTCGAGCGCGCGGGCAAAACCGCGCTCGTTTTGGGTCATATAGGTGCGGTCGTAGCGGGCTTCGTAATAGCGCGTCACGAAGAACCCAAACGCAGCGATCAACGCCACCACAACGACCGCGGCGACGACAATTATCAAAATCATATTCATCGCACTCTCCCCGGAGGCGATTCACCATATCGCACCCGCAACAGAGTTGCAGTGAAAAGTCCTGCTGAGGCGAAATCTAGTTACGCTGGTCACTTTCCAGCACGCAGCCGGCCAGTCCTTCGGTGCGCACGACCCGCGCGCGGCCCACCAGCATCGCCGAACGCGAGCGCACGTAAGGCCCCGGCCGATCGGCGCGCCAGCGGTTTGGGTTCGGCAGCACGGCGGCGAGGCGCGCGGCCTGCAGCGGCGTCAAATCCTCGGCCGAAACGCCGAAGCGCGCGCGCGCAGCCGCTTCAATGCCGAAATTGCCGTCACCCCATTCGGCGGCGTTCAAGTACGCCTCCATGATGCGCTCTTTAGGCCACATGAACTCGATCAGCGCCGTGAAATAGGTCTCGAACCCTTTGCGCACCCAAGAGCGCTCCGGCCAAAGGAAGAGGTTCTTCGCCGTCTGTTGGCTGACAGTGGAGCCGCCGCGCACATTGCCGCCGCGCGCATTGGACCGGAGCGCGCGCTGGATCGCTTCGACGTCGAAGCCGTCATGGGTGCAGAAATTTCCATCCTCCGCCGCGATCACGGCGCGCACGACGTGCGGCGAAATGCGCTCGAGCGGCACCGGATAATGGCGGATGGTCTGCCCTTCCGCGGCGCGCTGCAGCATGAGGAAGGTCGACGGCGGATCGAAGAAGAGGTAGGCGCCGGCCCATGTCACCGGGATCAGCACGAAGGCGATGAAGACCACCGAGATCAGCGTGTTAAAGAGCCCAAACCGCTTGCGGCGCTTGATGCGATTGAGGTCGAGATCGAGATTGCTGCGCGCATCGCGCGCGCGCTGGCGGTCAGTGCGGCGCGGCGTTGACTGGGGCAACGGAATCTCAGCGTCGCCGAATAACGGCTGATCGCGACGCGGCGGATCGTACGTCGGCGGTTGAGGCACGCTCTCATAACGCGCCGGCTCAGCCGGCGGTTCAGCCGCTGGCGGCGCCGGATCGTACAGCGGTTCGTGATCGGGCTCTTCAGGCGGCTGCGCTGGCGCGATTTGGCGCGGAGGCTCGCGGTCCTGCTCGGGATTTTCCTCGTCAGGGCTCATGCCAGCCATTCCTCAGCCACGCTTGCGTCGCGTTCTTGCGGCGCCCGCTCTGATTTGACGCGCTCGAACGTATCGGCGTCAAGCAGGCGCCGGCACGCCCAGACCGCCATGCCGCGCACCAGCGGTGAGTTATCGCCCAGCCGGGCCTGGGCGATAGCGGCCAGACCGGCGTCCCCGGAATTGCCGATCGCCACAAGCACGTTGCGGACGAAACGGTCGCGCCCGGTGCGCTTTACAGGCGTGCCGGCGAAGCGCGCGCGGAATCCGGAATCGTCGAGCGCCGCCAAGTCCGCAAGCGGCGCAAGGCGGAGCTCATCGCGCATGCTGATGCGCGCCTCGCGCGCCTGCGCCGCAAACTTGTTCCACGGGCAAACGGCGAGACAATCGTCGCAGCCAAACACGCGGTTGCCCATGGGCTCGCGAAACGCCTGCGGGATTTGCCCTTCGTGCTCGATGCTAAGGTAAGCTAGGCACTTGCGCGCATCGAGCTGAAACGGCGCGGGAAACGCGTTTGTCGGGCACACGTCGAGGCACGCCCGGCAGGAGCCGCAATGCTCTTCCTGCGGTTGATCCGGCTCGATCTCGGCCGCGGTGAGGATAGCGCCGAGCAAAAGCCACGAGCCGTGCTCGCGCGAAACCAGATTAGTGTGCTTGCCCTGCCAACCGAGCCCGGCGCGCTGCGCAAGCGGCTTCTCCATCAGCGGCGCGGTGTCGACGAACACCTTCACCTCCGCGCCGCTTTCCAGCGCCAGCCATTGCGCGAGTTGCTTCAGCTTACCCTTGATGACGTCGTGATAATCGCGCCGGGCGGCGTAGGCGGAGACGACGCCTTTGTCCTTCTCGGCCAGCAGCGCCATTGGATCATCTTCCGGCGCATAAGATTGGCCGACGAGGATTGCGCTCCGCGCCTCTGGCCACAGCATTTGCGGATGGCTGCGACGGTGCGCTTCGCGCGCCAGCCAATCCATGTCGCCGTGGCGGCCTTCGGCGATGAAATGTTCGAGCCGCGCGCCCGCCGGCCATGGCTCGCACGCAGATGTCACGCCGAATGCGTCAAACCCCAATTTTTGGGCGCGCGCGGCGATATCCGCTTTTGCAATGGCCAAGGTCACGGTCACGGGGAATGCTATGCCGCAGGCTGAAAAGCGCGTCGATGCGCGAACTGCGGCCCATCGGGACTACCGCTTTGCCGCGTGGTGGAGGTATAAAGCCCCCGTTCAGCAGACGCGGAGGGGACCCACATGCTGCGCCGCCCGATTTTTGCCCGTTCACTCGCAGCCGCCGCGCTGCTCGCGCTCGCCGCTTGCGGCCAGGCCGAGAACCCGATGGACTCTGCGCCGGCGGCCGAGGAAGAGCCAGCCGCGGCGGCGCCGAGCGACCCTGCGGTCGCGACGGCCGAGCCGAACACAGAATTATGCGCCGAAGTTGGCCGGCGCGTATCGGCGCAAGATTGCGCCGATTTCGCAGCCCTGGCCGAACGCGCGGCCTCTGGCGCCGCGGCCTTCAACGCACCCAATCCGATGCAGCGCGGCGAGGTGCACACGCTGCAACTTGCGATCAGCTTCGCGCTGACCCAGGAGCAGATCGCTGCGCGCGACGAGCGCGCGCGGCTTGAGGCGGAGAGCGTGGCGGCGCAGCGCTCAGCAACGCAACGCGAACGGCTGGAGGCGGAACGCATCCTGGCCGAGCAGCGCGCAGCTGCCGAAGCTCAAACGCCTGAAGTCATTGATGACATACTGAGTGAGCCGCCGGCTACAACAACCCCGGCGCCAGCACCGCCGCCGCCGGCGCCGCCGCCGCCGCTAACGCCGTCAGAGACAGTCGATCCGCTGCAAGGCGACACGGTGGAGTTCACACCCTTGGTCGGCCGCTTCATGCGCGCCGAATTGGTCGGCAACGGCTTCGAGATCACGCCGCTCTCGCCGGCTTCGCAAGAAGTGCTGCAAGATAGCGTGACCACTTGGAATTGGCGCGTGGTTGCAAACGAGGGCGGCCGCCGCTCACTGACTTTGCGCACCGTCGTCGAAGGCTGCACCGCCGAGGGCCAGTGCTACCCGCTACGCTCGACGAGCCAGAACTACGATGTCAACGTCACCGTCGGGCTCGTTGGCCAAGCGCAAGACTTCCTTACAGCGGCGCCGACATGGATGCGTCTAGTTGCTGGCGTCCTAACGGCGCTCGCCGTGCTGCTCGGCGCCTGGTTTGGCCTGCGTAGCGCCTTCCGCAAGGGCCGCGCGGAGGCTTAGACGCTGTGCGCTAACGCGTAAGCTGGGCGTAGAGCTCCATCTGACGCACGCTGATCGCCTGATACTCGTACTCGAGTTCAGCGAGGACGCGGATGTGCTCCATCCGGTTCGCTTCGGTCGAGGCGCCGGCGTGGCCCTCGCGTGCGGCGGCCCGCAACGTATCGCGCGCGCGCTCGTTCGCACGAACAAATCTGGCGCGTGTTTCCATCAGTTGAGACAAAAGCGCATAATTTGGATCGGAACCGCGAACGCTCACGCGCTCCAACGCGAGCGCCGCGCCTTGGGCGATCAAAGTTGCGTCCAGTGCCGAGGCGGCGGCGTCCAAGGCGCCGACGTTGAACTCTTGATCGTCCGCCATCAACGCGAGCATGCCGTCATACATGACGGCCATACCCCCGACCGCGTGATGGGCCGAACTGGTGACAGGTATTAAGCGTTGGCGCGCCCGCAGTGACGTCGCCTGCGCCCCCACAAGCACGAAAGCGCCGCGGCTGATCCGCGTGTTCAGCCGCTCCACCGCCGCCATATCGCCGCGTTCCGCCGCGGCGGCGAACGCGATCATATCGCTCATGAATTGGTCAAGGCTCGCCACGCTCGAGCGGGTATCCCGCAGCAGGATTTGGCCCATCTCGACCATGTCGGGCGTCGCCGACGGATGCGAGAACGGGGGACGCGATTCCAACTCCGCCCCGACTTGGCTCAGCACGCTGCGCGCTTGCCGCGCCTGCTGCGAGAGCTGCCGTAAGGCGGCGAGCGCTGCGGCGGGTTCTTCAATGCCGGTGAGGTTGCTGGTGCTCTGTAGCAGCGGCGCCGACGCGCCATTGGCCCGTTCCAGTGCGCTCATCACCGGTTGGGCCCACGTCACAAAGGCTTCGTCCGCATTAGCTGGCGTTGTTTCGGAAGCTCTGGACCCTACCGGCGAAGGCTCCGCCAACGCCGCGCCAGCAAAGATGCTCCAACCTAGAAACGCGGCTGCGACAATCTTCCAAACCATGCAAGGCCCTCCCAAGAGCGATTTAGCCATCTGTGGAGGGCGGCGTCCATTTCATTGCGAGCGTCGCCAGTCAGGCGGCCGCGACCGGGGAGGCTTGGTCAGCGTCGATGAGCGCGTGTGCGAGGCGCGGGAGCATTTCCTTTGGACAGATTTGCCAGAAGCGGCCGCGCGCTTCGCTCCAGTGCGCCAGCATATGCGCGGCGCGCGGCGATCCGGTGCGACGCACGTGTTCTTCGATCAACGCCTGCAGCACGCCCTCCCAATGCGCCGAGCCGAGCCGCTGCGCGACGACGGAATCCGCGTTCATGAGAAGCTCGAAGCAACCAGCTTCGTCGTAGGCAAACGCCATGCCGCCCGACATGCCGGCGGCGAAATTGTCGCCGACGGCGCCGAGGATCGCGACCGTGCCGCCTGTCATGTATTCGCACGCATTGGCGCCCGCGCCTTCAACGACAGCGACAGCGCCGGAATTGCGCACAGCGAAGCGTTCGCCGGCGAGGCCGGCTGCGAAGAGCTTGCCGCCGGTTGCGCCATAAAGGCAGGTGTTGCCAATAATGGCGCCGAGGCGGTTCGCTTCTTCCGCAGCCGGTTTCAGCGTGATGAGCCCTCCGGAGAGGCCCTTGCCGACATAATCGTTGGCGTCGCCGGTCACGTGCAAAGCTATGCCTTGTACGGTGAAGGCGCCGAGGCTTTGCCCGCACGAGCCGCGCAGATTGACGCTGAGTTGGCCTTCGGCCAGCGCGTCCATGCCGAACTTGCGCACCACATGCGCCGAAGCGCGCGCGCCGATTGCGCGCTGGGTGTTGCGCACCGCGAAATCGAGCTGGCGCTTTTCGCCGCGTTCGAAGAAAGCTGGCGCTTCAGCGATGAACTGATGGTCTAGCGAAGCTGGCGGCTCGTTGCGGCCGAGCTGGGTGCAATAGCTCGGATACGGGCTATCGACGCGCACCAGCAGCGGGTTGAGATCGAGATCGTCCAGATGTTCGGCACCGCGGCTGATCTGCTCGATCAAGTCGGTGCGGCCGATGATCTCTTCCAGCCGGCGAAAGCCGATCAACGCGAGAATCTCGCGCACTTCCTCAGCGATGAAGCTCATCAGATGGACGACCTTCTCCGGCGTGCCGGTGAAGCGCTTGCGCAGCTCGTCGTCCTGGGTGCACACGCCGACCGGGCATGTGTTGGAATGGCACTGTCTCACCATGAGACAGCCCATGGCGACGAGCGAGGCTGTGCCGATGCCGAACTCCTCGGCGCCCAGGATGGCCGCGACGATGATGTCGCGGCCCGTCCGCAGGCCGCCGTCCGTGCGCAGACGCACGCGGTGGCGGAGGTTATTGAGCATCAAAACTTGATGCGCTTCGGAGAGCCCCATCTCCCAAGGGATGCCGGCGTATTTGATCGAGGTTTGCGGGCTGGCGCCGGTGCCGCCGACATGGCCGGAAATAAGGATGGTGTCGGCGCCGGCTTTCGCAACGCCGGCGGCCACCGCGCCGATGCCCGACTGCGCGACCAATTTCACGGTGACGCGCGCGACCGGATTGATCTGCTTTAGATCGTAGATGAGCTGCGCCAGATCCTCTATCGAGTAGATGTCGTGGTGCGGCGGCGGGCTGATAAGCGACACACCCGGCGTCGCGTGCCGCAGCCGCGCGATCAGTTCAGTGACTTTAAAGCCAGGCAATTGCCCGCCCTCGCCGGGCTTGGCGCCTTGCGCGATCTTGATCTCGATCTCGCGGCATTGATTCAGATATTCAGCGGTGACGCCGAAGCGCCCGGACGCGATTTGCTTTACCGCGGAATTGGCGTCATCCCCGTTCCGCAGCGGTTTGTAGCGCGCCGGATCTTCGCCGCCTTCGCCGCTGACGCTGCGCGAGCCAATCCGGTTCATGGCGATGTTGAGTGCGCCGTGCGCCTCCGGTGAGAGCGCGCCCATGCTCATGCCGGGCGTGAGGAAGCGCTTGCGGATATCGTTGACGCTCTCGACTTCGGCAAGCGGCGTGGGACGCAGCTTTTCTTCACGCACTTCCAAGAGATCGCGCAATTGGATCGGCTGATTGAGCCGGCGTTCGCGCACGGCCTCGGAATATTTGCGGTAGGCTTTGTAATCGCCGGTATCGCAGGCGCGCTGCAATTGGTGGATCGAGTCGGCTTCGAGCGCGTGGCGTTCACCCGAGGCCCGGTAGCGATACTGGCCGCCCACCGGCAGCGCGGCGAGCGTACCATCGAACGCGCGCGCATGCTGATCGCAAGCCTCGAGCGCGAGTCCGGAAAGGCCGATGCCGGAGATGCGGCTGGTGAGGCCCGGGAAAAACTCATCCGCGAGCGCGCGCGAGAGGCCGAGCGCTTCGAAGTTCAGCCCGCCGCGATAGGACGAAATCACCGAGATGCCCATCTTCGAGATGATCTTCAGCAGGCCGGCTTCGAGCGCGGTGCGATAATTCGCTGCCGCTTGCTCAGCCGTCAGGCCGCCGCTTAGACCGCGCTGCGTGCGATCGGCCACCGTGTCGAAGGCGAGATAGGGATTAACGGTGGTGGCGCCGCAGCCGATCAGCACCGCGGCGTAGTGCGGATCGAGGCACTCGGCGCTGCGCACGCTGATCGAACAAAAGGACCGAAGTCCTTTCGCAACGAGATGCGCATGCACGGCGCTGGCCACGAGAATCATCGGGCACGCGATCCGGTCCGGCCCTTGGGCTTCGTCGCTGAGCACGAGGTGCGAGCGCTTGTTGTAGGCGACCGCCTGCTCGGCTTCGGCGCGAATGCGGTTGATGGTGGCGCGCAGAGATGCGCCGGCGTCATCGCCTGGGGCTGGCGCGGCGAAGGTGCAGTCGATGCGGGCGATATCGTCGTGCAGCTCGCGCACGAGGCGCGCGTACATGCCATTGGTGAGAATCGGGCTCGACAAAACAAAGACGCGCGCTTGGCCTTCGTCCTGCGCCAGGATGTTGCCGAGGTTCTTGAACCGTGTGGCGAGGCTCATCACCCGGCCCTCGCGCAACGGATCGATCGGTGGGTTGGTGACTTGGCTGAAGTTCTGCCGGAAATAATGCGAGAGCGGCCGGTTCTGCTCCGAGAGCACCGCCAGCGGCGCATCGTCGCCCATCGAGCCGATCGCTTCCTTGCCCTCCTCCAGCATCGGCTGCAGCAGCAGCTCGACGTCTTCCATGGTGAAGCCGGCGGCGGCCTGCCGTTGCAGCAGTTCGGCGCGGTTGTTGAAAAGGCGCGGCTCGCCGCCCTGCAGCTTCTGATCGAGATCGATGACGTTCTTGAGCCACGCGCCGTACGGATGCTGCGCGGCAAGCGCATCGACTAATTCTTCGTGGCGATAGAGCCGCCCCTCATGCGTATCGACGGCGATCATCTGACCGGCGCCGATGCGGCCGCGTTCGGTGATGACGCGATCGTCGAGCGGGCACATGCCCGTTTCCGACCCGACCGCGAGCAAGCCATCTTGCGTCAATGCATAACGCAGCGGGCGAAGGCCGTTGCGGTCCAGCCCCGCCACCGCCCAACGGCCGTCGAAAAGCGCCAGCCCGGCGGGGCCGTCCCACGGCTCCATCACCGCGTTGCAATAGGCATAGAGCGCGCGGTGCTCCGGCTTCATCGTGCGCGACTTCGCCCACGCTTCCGGGATAAGCAGCGATTTCGCCATCGGCGCGGCGCGTCCGGCGCGGACCAAGACTTCGAACACATTGTCGAGCGCCGCGGAATCCGAACCGCCCGGCTGGACGATCGGCTTCACGTCAGCTTCAGCATCGCCGAAGGTCTCGGACGCCATCCGCACCTCGTGCGACCGCATCCAGTTGACGTTGCCCTTCAGCGTATTGATCTCGCCATTGTGCGCGAGCATGCGGAACGGCTGCGCCAGGCGCCATTGCGGGAAGGTGTTGGTGGAATAACGCTGGTGATAGAGCGCAACGCTTGAGGTGAAACGCTCGTCGCGGAGATCGGGATAGAAGCTATCGATCTGCGCGGCGAGAAACATGCCCTTGTAAACCAAGCGCTTGGCCGAGAGCGAGCAGACGTAGAGCTCGGTGATGTTCGAGGCCAGCGCGCGCTTTTCGATGCGGCGGCGCACGATAAAGAGCTCGCGATCGACGATGGCGCTGTCGCGGCCTCGCGGATCGTAGAACAGCACCTGCTCGATTTCGGGGCGCGTCGCGTTCGCTTTTTCACCGATCTGGCTAATGTTCACCGGCACCTGGCGCCAGGAATAAATCACGAAGCCGACGCGAATGATCTCGCTTTCGACGATGACGCGCGCGCGCTCCTGCGCGCCCAGGTCAAGCCGCGGCAAGAACATCTGGCCGACGAAGATGGGGCCGTCCTTGGGCGTGTGGCCGGTGCGAACGACCACTTCGCGCAGAAACTCCTGCGGCGCTTCGATCAGGATGCCGGCGCCGTCGCCGGTCTTTCCGTCAGCATCGACGGCGCCGCGGTGCCAGACCGCTTTGAGCGCGGCGATCGCGAGCGTAACCACATCGCGCCGCGGCTTGCCGTCAATGGCGACGACGAGGCCAACGCCGCACGCATCGCGCTCGTCATCGGCGCTGTAGAGGCCCTCGCGCATGAGCTTGGCGCGTTCGCGCTCATAGCGCGCGATGTCCGCCGCGCCGCTCATTCCGCCGCCACCTTCGCGTTCTCTTGTATCCACGCGTGCATCGCGTCGGCGGCGTCGCGGCCTTCGCGGATGCCCCAGACGACGAGCGATGCGCCGCGCACGATATCGCCTGCAGCGTAAACGCCGGGCAAGTTCGTCGCGTAGGTCAGCGGGTTTACGTTGAGCGTCCCCCAGCGCGACAACGCTACGCCCCACCCGCTCAAATCTTCGGGGTCGAAGCCAAGCGCGGCGATAACAAGATCGGCCGGCGCTTCGTAT
>JACMMP010000061.1 GCA_014378995.1 Hyphomonadaceae bacterium | reverse complement strand
TTGCGAGCGCGTCGCCCCGAGGTCGCACATCACCGTCACCAGTTCGCGCCGCCGCGCCGCGAGCCCGCGCGCCGACAGCGAGACGATGATCCCCATCACCAGCCCGAACGCGACCGCGCCCCAAAGCGCCGCGGTACGCACATGCGCCGCGATGCCGCCGCCGCCGGTTTGCCTCGGCGCGGCGATGACTTCAGCCGTGACGCCGCCTTGCGCGAGGGCGGCGACGACATCGCCGGCCACATCTACATTCGGCCCGGGCGGTGAAAGCTCGATTTCGATCAGCCGCAGCGCCGGTATCTCCGCTGCGCTGATCCGGGCGCCGCCCCATTGAGTCAGCAATTCGGCGGCGCGTTCGGCCGTCATGCGTGCGGCGCTGACCACGTGCGGCGCTTGCGCCAGCGCCATTTCCGCGGCGGAAAGCCCAACCGGGCCCTCCGGGGCCAGCACCCGCACGATCGCGTATTCGTTGCGCTGGTTCTCGTAATGCACGGCGAGCCGGTCGACGGCGCGGGCCCCGAGCCCTGCCGACGCCGCCGCGAACGCGGCGAACACCAAAGTCAGAAAGAGGGCGCGTTCGACGCCGGTGAGCGCGTTTTTCATTGCTGCGCCTCAGCTTCCGCGGCGGCTGCGACCCGCGAGACGCGGC
The DNA here is from genome assembly GCA_014378995.1 of Hyphomonadaceae bacterium. Taxonomy (GTDB): domain Bacteria; phylum Pseudomonadota; class Alphaproteobacteria; order Caulobacterales; family Aquidulcibacteraceae; genus Vitreimonas. The sequence goes on along the minus strand of JACMMP010000061.1, from coordinate 977 downwards.
CGCGATCGATCCGCCAGTGATCCATTGGCGCGCATTCGGTTAAGCTCTCGTCCTGGCTCGCGATCACGACGCCGGCGCCCACGCGCCGCATCTCCGCTAGCAAACGCACGACGCGCTTGCCGTCTGCGGGCGACATGCCGGCGGTCGGATCGTCGGCGAGGATCAAATGCGGCTTGGCGGCGAGCGCCCGTGCGATCGCGGTGCGACGCCGCTCGGCCCCGGAAAGCTTCTCCACTGGCAGATCGGCCGCTTCGCCGATGCCGACGAAATCCACAAGTTCGCGCACGTCCTCAACGTAATCGCGCGGCTTTTTGCCGATCATCCGCAGCGGCATCGAGATGTTGTCGAATGCGCTCCAATGCTCAATGAAGGTCGGGTTTTCAGCAACATAGCCAATCTGGCGCTTCACCTCGGCGACTTGGCGCCCGCCCGCGCGCGTCACGTCCACGCCCATGATTAAAGCGCGTCCAGAACGCGGCGGCAGCGCTAGGCGCAAAAGATGCGTTAACGTAGTCTTACCTGCAGCGGCGGGACCGGTGACGAGCGCGACTTCTCCAGCGCGCGCCTCGAAGTCAACACCCAACAGAACGGCGGCGGACCCATAGCCCGCGTCAACGTTGGCGAGGCGGACTAAGACTCCGCGCTCGAACAGTTCGAGGTCAGTGGGGTTTAACCGGGTCATAACTAGACAAGCTTAATAGAATCAATGCACGCATAAGAGTTACTGGGGCAGCTGAACGTTTCATTACCATGATCCTAACATGCACGTCTTGCTCAACTCGCTATTACGCTGACGACGCGGCCATCGGCCCGGCGGGCCGCACGGTGCGTTGCGCCGCTTGCGGGTTTTCCTGGTTCGCCGAGGCGCAGCTCGAGCTGCGTACCGCAGCGGAAGCGCCTGAAGCCGTCCGCGCCGAAGCGCCGGTTCAGGAGCCGCTGACCCGTGAGCGGGTGGAGCGTCTGCGCCGCGCCGCCGA
>JACMMP010000060.1 GCA_014378995.1 Hyphomonadaceae bacterium | reverse complement strand
CGATCGATCCGCCGCCGCGTCCGCCGACGCCGTCAGTCATCACCAACCCGCAATGGTTGGAACGGCCAAACGCACGTGACTTCGAGCGGTACTACCCGCCGCGCGCGCTTGAGCGCGGTCAGGAAGGCCGCGTGAACTTAGCGTGCATCGTAGCGGCAGATGGGCGCATCGCCTGCACCGTTACGTCGGAAGACCCGGCGGGCTGGGGTTTTGGTGAAGCGGCTTTGCGAATTTCGCGCAGCTTCCGCATGGCCCCGGCCGCACGCGACGGCGTCCCCACCTCAGGGGGCCGCGTCAACGTGCCGATCCGGTTCAACCTCGCAGGCTGATCCGCGCGTAACATGATTTGAAAAAGAGAGCCGCGGGATGGAAACGTCCCCCGGCTTTCTCGCATCTGTGATCGGACTCTCGCGCCTGTGAATTGCGGCGCCCAGCGACGCGCGCGCACGCTTCCTTAAGCGCGCAATGAGCGCGAGGGAGGCAATGCAGATGACCACAGCACTTTATGGCGCGCCCACGCGAGCGCGTTCGCTGGCGCCTCAATCGGAGCCGAACGTCGTTCCGTTCATCGATGTGCTGCTGGTTTTGCTGATCATCTTCATGGTCACCGCGCCAACGCCGACGGTCGATCTTCAACTCGAACTGCCGAACCGGCCTCTATTAATCGCCGTCGCGATCCCGCCGACCGTCATAGACATCGAGCCTTCGCCGAGCGGCTATCGCATCTTCATCGGCGCCGAGGAGCATCGGCTTGAAGACGTGGCCGAAGTCGTGCTGGCGCACGGGCTGCAAGCGGGCTCGTCCCTGACTGCGGCAGACGTGCTTGCGGAAGCGCATGTCTCGGTGCGCGCGCGCGATCAGGGTGTCTCTTACGGCGCTGTCGTCGCGGTGCTCGATGCGCTGACCGTCGCCGGCTATGCGAAAGTAAGCGTGTTCGCGCAGAAGGCGGAGGGCGCGTAAACTTTTCTCGCGCAAGCGTGAACGCGCTCGCATGTGTGTGAATAGCAGCGCGCGGGCAACGCGCGCACCCTGTGTTCAAGCATCGGCGAACGACCGGTGCGCGATAGGGAGGAATGCATTATGGCGCATGCGCTTGGGATACGCGCGACGTCGGTCGTCGCGTCGTCCGCACTGTTGGGAATGGCTGCGATAGCTGCGTTTACGATGACGCTGGTGCAGCACCCGATCGTCGACTTTCCAGATTCCGTCGACCCAATTGAAATCGTGGAGGTCCAGCCGACAGTCACCGATCCGCCATTGCGGACGCAACCGGCCTCACCGCTGCCGCGACTAGCCGATTTTTCATTCGATCAGCTTTTTGACGAGATCGCGTCTCCGCCAATACTCACCATCCTACCCGCCGGCGCAGGCGGCGGCGCTGGTCTGCCGAGTGTAATCGATCCCGAATGGGTGCGCGTGCCGCGTGACCTTGCGCGCTATTATCCCGAGCGGGCGCTGGTGCGCGGGATCGAGGGGAGCGTCACGCTCAATTGCATCGTCGATACGCGCGGTGGGTTGGATTGTGCTGTCATGTCGGTGACGCCGGCAAATTGGGGGTTCGCCCAGGCCGCGCTGCGCATTTCCGGCGACTATCAAATGGTCCCGGCCACCCGAGACGGGATGGCGGTTGAGGCCCGTCACCGGATGGTGATCCCGTTCCGCCTGCAATGACCTTATAAGGCCCGGCGGCTATCCGCATTTTGGCCGCGATTGACCAGCAAATGCCTCTGATCGAGGGGATACGTCCGGGACACGGGGACAAGGAGATGGATTTGATGAAGCTCATGATCGGCGCCGCGGCTGCGGCCATGCTGCTCGCCACGCCGGCGATGGCGCAAACAACAGCGCCCTCTATCCCGGCCAGCTGCAGCAATTTCGACGCCGCCCCGACTCTGGTCGATGGCGCCGCGGCTACTCGCCAGCAGATGACGGCGACCAGCGCGAGCGTGGAAGCGTGGCGCTCGGCGCTCGAACAGAAGCGCACCGCTTGCCAGACCGACGTCACAGCACTCCGCGCGCAACTCGAAGCGGCGGTCGGCGCTTACAACGCGTCGGCGCAAAGCGCGGCGCAAACGCTCAACGCCTGGAATGTGGAAGTAACTGAATTCAACGCACGCGGCGAACAATCCTCAACCGCGCCTGAGCGTCGCAGCACGTTGGGCGTCAGCCGTCGGGACGAGTAGGCTCGGGCGCATGCTCTTGGGCGTAGCGCCAAAGCGGCGTCATCAGCGCCAACGCTAAAGCGGCCAGTGCTAATCCCCCGGCGGGGATTAGCGCTGCCGCGCGCGGGCCCAGTTCGCTCGACGCGACACCTACGATTGCGGAGCCGATCGGCGCTCCGCCCATGAACCCCATCGAATAGACTGCAAGCACACGGCCCAGATAACGCGGCTCGGCCGCGCCTTGCGTGATGGTGCGGCTCATCGAGATAGCAACGCCGGCGGCAAGGCCCCAAAGCGATACGACGACGATGAAGGCGGGGAACGACTTGTCGAAAGCGAAGGCAAAAAGCATCGCCGCGCTGACGAGGTGAGAGACGATGAGGGCGCGGCCCGGATGCTTCAGAGGCTTCATCCGGCTCAAGATCACGGCGGAGACGAACGAAGCGCACCAGAACACCGCGAAGAGGGTGCCTAATTGGCCCGCCTGCGCCTGCTGCGTGCCGCCATATTCCTCGCGCACGATCAGCGGAAACAGCACCTGGAACGAGCCGACGACAAAGACGCCGACATAAAGCGCCGATATCAGCATCGGCGACATCACCGGATTGCGGAACGAGTAGACGACACCCTCGCGCAAATCCCGGATCGCGCCTTTTATCGTATGCAGCTGGCCGGTTGGTTTGGGATCCTGCAGGCCCAGCGAAACGGCGGCCCCCAGGCTGAGCACGATCGCCTGTAAGGCGATGAAGGGTGCGGGCGCGGCGCCGGCGAACCGCGCGACCAGGATGCCGGCGATCTGCGCGCCGATCTGCACGGCTGTAGTCACGGCGGCGGCGGTAGCGATCGGCGTGTAGCGCCCGCGCGCGGTTTCGCGCAGCACGACGCCGTTCAGCGCCGCATCGCGCATCGGCATCATGAACGCGGCGCAGGCGCCAACCAGCATGGCGTAGGCGATTAGCGCCTCGTAGGTGAGGTAGCCTGCGGCGACAATTCCGGCGAGCGCGACCGAGGCGAACGCGAAAATGAGGTGGAGCTTGGCAAGCGTAGGCCCGGCCTGCGCGCGCTCCGCCAGCAGGCCGCCAAACAGCAGTAGGCAAAACAGCGGCGCCGAGAGCGCCGATTGCGCAAGGCCCACGCCAGCGGGTGTTGCGTCCAGGAAGAAGGCGACGAGCGAAGGAAACAGCACGAACTGCATTCCGAACGCGAAGAAGTAGAGCGCGACCAGGAGGTAATAGAGGTTGAGCTCGGATATGAAACCGAGCAGTAGCGGCCGTTTCTCCGGATCCTGCTCTGAAGTCATGGCCCCGCCTTTAAGCGCCACGATCAGACCCATTCTCGTTGACGGGAGCTTAACGCGGCGCGTGTTGACCTTGGGCGATATGGCGCTTCCGAATCAACCTCGGCCGGACGCGGCGGAACCTCCCGCGCCGCTAGAACTCAGCGTACCGCACGCCGCGCAGGCGCGCGTGGCGCTGGTGTCGCGCCTCTGCGAGATCGTTTCGTGGCCGGAGAGCCGCTTGCCGGCCTACGAACGCCAGCTCGCGGCGGATATCCTGGTCGGGCTGTTGCGCACCAGCAATGTCGAGCTGCGCCGCCGTTGCGCCCAGGGCCTGGCCCGGGTGACCGATGCCCCCAAAGCGTTGCTGCGCTACCTGGCGCGCGACGAGATTTTGGTTGCGCTGCCCTTGCTCGAGGCCGGGGCCGGGTTTGACGATTCCGACCTTGTCGCGACCGTCCGCGCTGGGGTTGCGGCGCATTGGCTGGCGATCGCGCGGCGGCGGCACCTGACTGAATCCGTCACCGACGCGCTGATCCAGACTGGCGACACGCCGTGTATCGAGGCCGTGCTCAAGAACCAGGGGACACGGCTTTCGACGCAAGGCGTGGACCTCGTCGTCGCACGTTCGCGCCAAGCAGCGTCACTGCCGCCGCTGGTCGTTTCGCGCCCGGAAATCCGTCCGACACAGGCGCTGGTGCTGTTCTGGTGGGCGAACTTCGAAGCGCGCCTGCAGATTTTGCGTCGTTTCGCTGTCGATAGAAACGTTCTGATCCAAGAGCTGGGCGATGTGTTCAAGCTTGCGGCGGCGGAAGGCTGGGCCGACGCTGACACCCGCAAGACACTGCAGGTGATCGAACGGCGCCAGCGCAATCGCGCCGCGGCGGCGCAGAGCCCGTACGGCTCGCTCGAAGGCGCACTTGCGGCAGCCGAGCGCGGCGTCGATCGCACGCTTATCCACGAGATTGCGCATCTCGCGGGCATCAAGCCGACAACGGCTTCGCAGATATTCGCCGATCCGGGCGGCGAGGCGATCGGGGTGTTCTGCAAGGCGGTCGGCTTGAAGCGCCCACTGATGATCGCGTTTTGGCGCGCGCTGCGCCGCCCGAACGGCGACCCCGACGTCACCAACAATCCGCTCGGCCGCGCAGTTTACGTGTTTGACACACTGGCGACGGCGAAGGCGCAGACGGTGCTGCGGTACTGGAACTGGTCGTTCACCGCCGACGCCGCCAATATTGAGCGCGTGAGCTTCGACGACAATACGCTCGATCTCACGCTCGCGCGGCGGAACGCCGCGCTGTTGTTCAACCGCAACGTCTAGACGATCCTCGCGCCTCGTCTGGCGAATCCGCCGAGGCGAGGCTAAGCCTGATCACGCGCGCGCTGGCGCGGGGAGGCTGATCGATGCTTCACGCCGCAGCCATGCTGCTGGGACTTTTTCTAATCTGGCTGGCGGCGACGCAATCGTCAGCAAGCGCTGTGGATATCTCCACCGCCGCGGGGGCGGCGCTGGTGTGCACTTTGGTGATGTCGCGCGCGGGCGGGGCAGGCGCTGCGTTCGCGCGTGCGCCACGCGCGCTTTATGTGGCGGCCATGCACGCGCCTGCCGTCGTCGCCGGCGCGTTGGCGACCATTCGCGCAGCGATGGCCGCAGATGTGACCCTCAACCCGGCGCTGATGCGCATCAAGACGCGCAGCAACGGCGTTGAGCGGGCTGCGTTCGCGCATCTGCTCAGCGCAACACCCGGTATGATGGTGGTCGAGACAGATGCGGACGGCTACCTCGTTCACGTCACCAACGAAGCGGACATCGACGCTGCGGAACTCGGACGGCTCGAGCGAATGGTCGGCGCGCAGTACAAGGACGCGCGCAGATGATTGCCTTTGCGATGGCCATCGGCGCGGCGCTTGCGCTTGGGCTTGCACTGCTGCGCATGTTCGCGGGGCCGACGCTGCATGACCGCGCGCTCGCGGTGAAAACCGTGATGATACGCGCCGTGTTGGTGTGCGCGGCGCTGGCGACAGCCGCAGGCCGCAGCGATTGGCTGGACGCCGCATTCGCGCTGGCGTTTGCGGCTTTGGTGCTGATGGTTGCGGTGATGAAGGTATTTCGCGCGGGGGCGTTCCAGACGCCGCTGGTGCGGTCGGCGGAGGAGGCGTGATGGAGGCCCTTACGATCGCCCGCTTGAGCTTTGGCGCGGTCGTCGCGCTTGCCGGGCTGGTGCTGATTCTCGGCGGCACGCTGGGGCTACTGCGTTTTCCGGACGTCTACACGCGTCTGCATGCAGCCGGCGTCTCCGATGGGCCAGGAGCGGCGATCTTCCTGGTTGGACTCGCCATCATGGCGCCTGACGCGGGGCTTGGCGTGCGCTTGCTTTTCCTGGCGGCGTTGATCGTGGCGCTTGGTCCGGTGCTGTCCCATCTCATCGGCAATGCTGCGCACAGCGGCGGCTTGGCGCCCATCGCCGGCCCTTACACTGCGCCGCGGCCAGGCGCGGCGCGCGCGGAGCGCGACGCATGAACGGGTTTGCGCCGCACCTTTTTGCGCTGGTTCTGCTGTGCGCGGCGTTCGCGGCGGCGCTCGCGGCGCTTACGGCGCGCTCGCTGTTTGCGATGTGCATGCACTTGGCTGGTTTCGGCGCGCTTGCCGCAGCGACTTTGCTCAGTCTTGGAAGCGGCGACGCGGCGTTGAGCGTGGCTCTCTCCGTGGGCGCGTGGGCGCCTTTGTTGTTGCTCGCCGGCATGCTGCTGAGCGCGCGCGCCGCGAAGGCGATGAACAAAAACGCACCCTGGCCCAGCCTGTTGGCGGCGGCGTTCGCGGGCGGCGCCATGCTGATGGCGGCGCCTGACATCGGCCCGTTGTTGCCCGTGGAAGCAGCGCCCGCCACGATCGGCGCCGGCTTCTGGCTCGCGCCGCTCATGCTTGCAACCGCCGCCGCGTGTGTGGGCTTACTGGGGTACGGCGAGCGCGGCGCGTTGCGGACGCCTGCGGACGATCCACGATGAAGGCTGGCGCGCAGATCATCATCAGCAATGCGCTGCGCAGCTATGCGCCGCTCATATTGCTGTTCGCGCTGACGCTGCTGGTCGCGCGAGCGCCGGGCTCTGCAATTGGGTTAAGCGCTGGGCTCGCGTTTGCATTGGCGCTCGCGCTGCATGCATTGGTTTATGGCGCGGCGGCTTTCTGTGCGGCGTTTCCGCCTGTGCTGGCGCGGCTGCTGCTGATGTTGGGCGTGATCGCGGCGATGGTGGGCGCTGGTCTGCCGCGCTGGGTTTTTGCGCCGCAGCTCATCGAGGGCGGCGTCTTTGCGGCAACAAGCGCGTCAGCGGCTCTGGTTGTCGCCGTGCTGTTTGGGCGCGCGTCGATGCTGCGTGATGCGGAGTGGTGATGGCGCCCGACGTCTTCGTCATCCGCATGGTGCTGGCTGGCGCGGTGGCGCTTATGGTCTGCGGCGCCGCGGCGGCGTGGGTTTCGGCCAATGCGCTGAAGCGGGTTGCGGGCGGCGTGATCGCGCTTGTCGGGGCGATGATCGCGCTCGCTGCGCTACAAGCGCCGACGGGATTGCTCGTTGCCGGCGCGGCGGTCGCGTTCGCGCACACGGCGCTTGGCGTTGCGATCGCTGTGCGTGTCCAAGAAGCGTACGGCGCCGTGGAAGCGCCCGAGATCGACCAAGCCGACCGTCAGGACGATTCCGCGGGCCGGGCGCCGTGAGCGCCTATCTCGACCTCGCGCGTCTACATGCGCCGCTGCTGATAGTGATCGCGCCCTTCGTGGCGGCATCGATCGCCTTTGCATGTCCGTGGCCGCGGCTGAGCTGGGTGACGGCAATGGTCGGCGCCCTGCTGACAGCGACGCTTGCATTCGACCTCGCAGCGCGACTGCTGCTGGGGGATGGCGCATGGATATTTCCGGCAGAAGGCGTCGGCCTCAAGATTGACGGCGTGGGCGTGTTCGCTTCCGCGCTGATCGTCGTGGCGGCGGTGTTTGGTTTGGCCGCAGCCGGCGCGCGGTTGAACGATTTCGACAAACGCGCTGTGTCGGCGGCGATGACGCTAGCGCTTTGCATGCCGGCAGGGTGGCTTGGCGCGCTGGCGGCGGGAGATCTGCTCGGCGTGTTCGTCGCCGTGGAGGTCGCGTGGCTCGCCAGCGTGGGCCTGCTCTCGCTTGGCGCTGAGCGCGCAAGCCTGAGCGGGGCGCTGCGTATGTTGGGAGCGGGAGGCGTCGGCGCCGCCGTGTTCTTGTGCGGTGCGGGATTGCTCTATCGGAGCGTCGGTTCAATCCAACTGGATGCAATCGCGTCAGCGAACATCATGACGCCGGACGCGGCCGCGCTTGGCGCGGGACTGATGCTTGTGGGCGTGGCGCTGAAGGCGGGCGTCGCGCCGCTGCATGAGTGGATGGGCGCAGCGTTCAGCCGCGCCAGTCCGATCGCCGGCATTGTCTTGGGCGCTGTTGGCGTTGTGGGCGCGCTCGCCGTGATCGTGCGCCTCGCGGCCTACATCATTCCGGCGCCCACGATCGGCGAGGGCGTTTCGATTGCGCTGGCCGCGCTTGGCGGCGCGAGTGTCATTGTCGGATCGCTGCAAGCGGTAGGGGCGACGAACCTGCGACGGCTCGCGGCTTATGCGGGGGCAGCGCAGGCGGGCTGCATTCTGTTGTGCGTCGCGCTTGGCTCGCCGGCGGGGTTCGCGGCGGCGTTGGTGCAGCTGACAGCGTTCGCCGCGGCGGCGCTTGCGCTCTTCGGCGGCGCGGCGGCGGGCGGGGTAGT
>JACMMP010000059.1 GCA_014378995.1 Hyphomonadaceae bacterium | reverse complement strand
GCGCCGCCGGTCTCGCCGCCGCCGCCTCCGCCGGTTGTCGAGCCGCCTCCGTCTCCGCCGCCAGCGCCCGCGCCAGCGCCGGTTGAGGAGGAGGCGGAAGAGAACCCGCGTGCGCGCGGCGATCTCAACCCGAATTAGCGACCGCGCCCGTTTGCGTTCACGCGTGCGCCCGCTAAAAAGCGGGCCGCGCACCGCGCGCGCACTCAGGAGGAAAGCATGCGTCTCTCGTCGGATATCGCGGCCGTTGTTACGGGCGGCGCTTCTGGGTTGGGCAAAGCGACGGCTGAGAAGCTGCGCGCCGAGGGCGTCAAGGTGGCGCTGTTCGACAGGGATGAAGAGCGCGGCATCGTGGCGGCGAAGGAACTTGGCGCAACGTTCTGCAAGGTCGACGTGACCAGCGACGATAGCGTCGCCGCGGGCTTCGAAGCGGCGCGCAAGGCCAACGGTCAGGAACGCATCCTGGTCAATTGCGCCGGCATCGGCTCGGTGATGAAGACCGCTAGCCGTTCCAAGGAAAGCGGCGAGATCAAGCATTTCCCGCTGGAGATCTTCAACCTCACCATCCAGGTGAACCTGGTCGGCACTTTCCGATGCGTGGCCAAGAGCGCCGCCGGCATGCTGACGCTGGAGCCGCTGGACGGCGGCGAACGCGGCGCCATGGTGATGACCGCTTCTGTCGCCGCTGAAGACGGGCAGATCGGGCAGGCGGCTTATTCAGCCTCCAAGGGCGGAATTGTCGGCATGACGCTGCCGATCGCGCGCGATCTTTCGGGCGAAGGCATCCGCATCAACACGATCCTGCCGGGTATTTTCGAAACGCCGCTCATGCTGGGCGCGCCGGAGAAAGTGAAGGAAGCATTGGCGGCAAGCGTGCCCTTCCCGAAAAGGCTCGGAAATCCGCAGGAATATGCGTCTTTGGCGCTCGAGATGATTCGCAATCCGTATTTCAACGGCGAGGACGTCCGCATCGACGGCGCGATTCGGATGGGGCTGCGCTAAAGCCTAAGCGCGGCAATTTCGCTACAAATAGCGGGTTTTTGCGGAACTCTCCGGCCGGGCTGCGGCTAAAACCCCTGTAAATCGGCTTTTTTGCGTTGCGACTCGCAGCGCCTCGTGCCACGGAAATCGCGCTGAGCGCTAAAAAGCCTCATTTTTCGGGCTTTTTGGCGCAGTACGAAAGAGGCGTGGTCACGCTCCATCAAGAAATGAGTGGCATCACTCACGTGCCGGCGGTGAGCAGGGGGTCGCAGAATCCCACGTTTCACCGGCCGTTTCGTTGAGTTTAACGCATGACAACCTTTGAAGAGGGAATATAGCAATGGCCCGCAAGGCAGCGAAGAAAACCACAAAGACCACCAAAACCGCCAAGAAGGCGCCGGCTCGCAAGTCGGCGGCGAAGGCGAAGAAGGCAGCAGCGCCGGCGGCGAAGGCCGTCCGCGTCACCGCAGTGCCGGGCAAGACCGTCACGGCGAGCGCTCTGCTCCAAGCCGTCGCCGATCACCACGGCATCAAGAAGTCGGAAGCCAAGACCTTCGTCGATGGCTATATCGACGTTGTGAAGGCCTATGTGCTCAAGGGCGCGAAGGTGAAGATCGGCGACATCGGCATGGTCATGGTCCGCGCCCGCAAAGCGCGCATGGGCCGCAACCCGCAAACGGGTGAGCCGGTGAAGATCAAAGCATCGAAGAAGCTCGCGTTCCGCCAATCGGCGGTGATGAAGGCGCAAGTGATGGGCGGCCGCTAAACAGCGGACGCGTCAATGACGCTTAGAGTTCAATGACCCGCAAGGGTTGTCGAGACGGCCGGCGCCCTACGAAGCGCCGGCCGTTTTCGTTTGGGGCGATGCGCTGTCTTGCGTCCGGTCATTTCTCAGCAGGGATGGCGTCTTCTCGCGCAAAGAAGATTGTTACGCACACGCCGCTTTCTGGGTCCGACTCAACCTTGATGTCGGCTCGCGCATTGCTGCGCAGGGACTGGACGATAAGCATTCCCAGCTTGCCATTCTGTGGCCAGGTGGCGCCCTCGGGCAGCCCAACCCCGTCGTCTGAGACAACGACCCGGCAGCCTGTTTCATCCACTAAAGAGTGCAGCGTGATCGTGCCGCCTTCGCGGCCAATGAATGCGTGCTTCAACGAATTCGTCAGCAGTTCATTGACCACCAGGCCCGTCGGCATCGCCACATTTACGGATACCGGCCAGGCATCGACCTTCAGGTCCAGGCGAATGCCTTCAGTCGCGTGCGCCTGCATTACGGCCGAGGCGATCTGGCTGAGATAAACCCCGAGGTCGACGCTTTCGTCCGATGTCTCAGCCGAGAGCGCGCTGTACAACAATGCGAGCGCGCCGACTCTGCCCGCCAGACGGTCGAATTTATCGACCAGGACGTCATCCGTTAGATTGCGCGATTCCAATCGGATCAGCGCCGTAATCATTTGCAGATTGTTTTTTACGCGATGCTGCAGTTCGCGCAGCAGAAAGTCCCTTTCCTCCGAGCGCTCATCGAATTTGCTATCCCGGCGCGCGGAAGCGTCCGCAAGCGCGACCAGCCTGAACATCGGCACGCCATCGTCGCTTTCGATGAGATTGGACCAAGCATCGACCAGCTCGGCGCCTTCCCGGTCCATCTTGAAAACGCCGATATAGTCATCATGCTTAACAACGGCCTGGCTTAGCAGGAGGCCGTTCTCATCAGTGCTTACGCAGTGCGGCAACGCATCCCAACTCTCGCCCTGGATTGCGGTGGTCGCCTTGCCGGTCAAACGCTCGAATTCGAAGTTCGCGTAAGTGATGCGCTCGGAGGGGTTGAGCTCGGCCACGACCACGGCGAATGGAATGTGATCGAGGAAGCTCTTGAACCGGCTGCTTTCCAACGCGTCCGCCAAATGCGGCGTTTCAAGCAATTGCGTAGGCTCTTCCGGGGCGGCGCCGGCGGGATGATCGGGCTTGTGCATCATTGCCTGCATATAGGCTTACCTGAGCGCCGCACAGAGGAACACTGCAGGGGAGGGAAACATCAGGCACAGGGTTCTGTTCGGTCGCCGCCGGGCGAGTCAGCAGATTCCACGCGCGCGATTTCAATCGCTGCGATCCATCCAGCGCCCATAGCGCCTCTCCCGGTTTTGACAATTCAGCAGCCTGCCGCGAGATTTGCAGCGTGGATCGAGCCGACAAGCGGGGTTTGCGATGAAGCTGGGGATGTTTGTGGCGGCGGCCATGGCTGCTGCGCTCGGTGCTTGTTCGACAGCGCCGGAGGCGGCCTCGCCGCGAGTGGCGTTTATGTGCCGCGCCGACGATGGCCGGCCCTGGGCGCAGATCGCGCCGCCGGAAAACGCGGAGGCATATCGGTCCGCTTGGGCGTTGGGCGGCGCCTATGAGACCCCGCGCTGGCCGGCGGACGAGTTTTGGTTTCGCCTGCCAACGGGCGAGACACGGCTTTGTGCCGGCAATCCACATTATCGGGAAGAGCGCTGTTCGGCAGGCTCAATGACCGATTACCGCGACTCAGAGTCGGGCCCGGTCGCGACGGATTCGGAAGAGCCGATTTGCATCACATGATAACACAGGCCGCCATGACATTGCAGAATCTCAATCCCAAGGCGGCTGCTTCGCTGGCGCATTGGCACGCGATGGTCGAGCGCGGCGAGCTCACAGACCTCGCAAGCATCGTCCACCCGCAAGCGACTTTCCGATCGCCCATGGCGTTCAAGCCCTATCATTCAGCCGAGGCGGCGACGCTGCTGCTCCGAACCGTGATGACCGTGTTTGAAGATTTTACCTATCACCGCCAAGCCGCCTCGGCGGATGGCCAGAGCGTCGTGCTGGAGTTCAGCGCGCGCGTCGGCGAGCGGAGTCTGAAAGGGGTTGATCTGATCGCCTTCGACGAGGACGGGCTTATCATCGACTTCGAGGTGATGATCCGCCCAATGAATAGTTTGCAGGCGCTTGGCGCCGCGATGGGCGAACGCCTCTCAGCGGTCTTGCCGCAGTTCAAGGAAAAGGCGTGAAGGCTCTGCGCTAAGTTTTCGCGTTGCGCACGGTGACGGTTTCGCCGCCGACGCCCCAATTGTCGGTCTCGACTTCATCGATGACAACGACGGTGGTGGCGGGGTTCTTGTTGAGGACGCGTTGCAGCAATTCGGTCGCGCCTTTGATCAGCTCGGCTTTTTGTTCGGCGGTGGCGCCGGTCTTGGTGATCTTGATGTTGACGTAGGGCATCGTTTCACGCCTCCGCGTTGCGGCCGAAGCGTTCGGCGGCGCGGCGCTTGGCTTTCTCCGCCTCTACGTCACGGTCGCGCGGCGGCGCGTTGGTTTCGAGGGAAATCAGGAGACGCTTGGCGACCGCGAACACGTCGTCGATGGCCTTGTCAAACGCTTCCTGGTTGGCTTTCGACGGCGTGTTGTAGCCTGAGAGCTTGCGCACGAATTGCAGCGACGCGGCGCGGATTTCTTCATCCGTCGCCGACGGATCGAAATTGTGGAGCGTCTTGATGTTACGGCACATCTGCAACCTCTCTAGGCAAAGCCTACCACGGCGTGGGGAACATACGGCTCTTCCAGCTTGGCGATCTCTTCCGGCGAAAGCGTGACATCTACGGCGGCGATGGCGTCGTCAAGCTGGCCGGGCTTAGTGGCGCCGACAATCGGCGCGGTGACGCCGGGTTTGTGCAGCAGCCACGCCAGCGCCACTTGCGCACGGGGGAGGCCGCGACTCGCAGCGATTTCTCCGACCCGGTCGATGATTCTCCCGTCAGCTTCTTCCGTTTTGCGATAGAGATATTTGTCGAACTTATCGGTGTCAGTGCGCGCCGTGACGTCGCCGGGCGAGCGGGCGAGGCGTCCGCGCGCTAGCGGCGACCACGGGATCACGCCGATGCCTTGGTCGCGGCAGAGCGGCAACATCTCGCGCTCTTCTTCGCGGTAGAGCAGGTTCAGATGGTTCTGCATCGAGATGAAGCGCGACCAGCCGTTGGCGCTTTGCAACGCCAAAGCCTGCATGAACTGCCAAGCCCACATCGAAGAAGCGCCGATATAGCGGGCCTTGCCGGCTTTCACGACGTCGTGCAGCGCTTCCAGGGTTTCCTCGACCGGGACGTCCGGGTCGTAGCGGTGAATTTGGTAGAGATCGACGTAGTCTGTGCCGAGGCGGCGCAGGCTGTGGTCAATCTCGGTGAGGATGGCTTTGCGCGAGAGGCCTTTGCCGTTGGGATCACCGGGCCGCATTTCGCCGTGCACTTTGGTGGCGATCACGACCTCGTCGCGCTTGGCGTATTTCTTGATAGCGCGGCCAAGAAACTCCTCGCTCGTGCCGAATGAGTAAACGTTGGCCGTATCGAAAAAATTGAGTCCGGCCTCGATTGCGCGTTGGTAAAACGGCTGCGCCGCCTCTTCATTTAGCGCCCAAGGATGTGTTCCGCCCGCGCCGGCGGCATAAGCCATCGTGCCTAAGCAAATGCGCGAGACCTTAAGCCCGCTCTTGCCGAGATTGACGTATTTCATGACCGACACCTTACAATAGCTTGTCGATGTCAGCCATGAATTCGCTTGTGTCAGCAAGCGCTAAAGGCCCGAAGCTGCGGCCAGATGAGATAGCTCGCAAGGGACCAATAGCGCCTTTAGGCAAGGCACGGGGCAGGCTGGGATGCATCCCGCGTTTGCTCAAGCAGTGTCGTCAAAGTCTCGCTCATCTCCTCACCGAGCAGCGGTGCGAGTTCGCATTCGTTAAATGCCGACCGCGGGAAAAGCCGGGCTTCGCTGAGTGCGCGCCGCTCCTCCACCGCATCCGCCTCGTGACGGGCCGCGATCCAACGGACGGCTGCGTTCCAGGCGAAGGGAGCGATCGCATCGACGCTCTGCGCATGCGACAACGCCTGTCGGTAATCGCCCTGGCGCAGAAGGGCAATTCCAATAACCTGCTCGGCGCCGGCCACCTCGATATCCGTCTGACGCAGGCGGCGGCGGAACTCCGTGGCGCGGCCAATGCATGCCCGCGCCAAAACCAGCCGCTCTGCTTCATCCGAGCGATCCGGTAAGCAAAACCGGACGGCGTGGCGGAGGCCGCCGGCAATGCTTTCGTTGCCGGCATCTTGATTGGAAGTCGAGATAATCGTTGCGCCGAGGCCTTCAAAAGCGAGTGCGGCGGTTGTCAACGCTCCGACATCGCCGCGTTCGAGTGCGACCCGAAGCTCATCGATGTTGTACACCTGATAAAGCGCGCTTCCATAGGCGCCCAGAGCTGTCGCACTTTGTCCCGTCTTCCGCAGACAATCGGCGCGCCAGACAATATTGATGGGTACGAAGACGCCTTGAGTGTAGCTGCTGCTGACGGTCTCGATGAGGCGGTTGCACGTCGCAGCGTTGAAGTTCGCGCCGCGCGCGGCGATGTAGTCGAGCCGGGCGAGGCCAGCGCCGGCAAACTCGCGCAGTGGGCGGAGCGCGCGGTCCGCCTGCGCGGCGGCAAGCACTTGATCGAAGGCGGCGCGCGCATTGGCCACATCGGGGTGTTCGCCTGCGTCGCGGCCAGTTTGCACTGCGCCGCCCGCGTCTTCAAAGCGCCTGACGAGGAAAACGCCCCGCAATAGGGCGAACTCGCTGTCGCTTAGTGCAATCTCCGGCGGGAGCGGTACGGCCTCAACGATCGTGCGTATGCGCCGCTCGTCCTGCAGACCGATGCGCTGGCCCAGCCGCAAGTAAGCTTTGGCCGCTTCCAAAGCAGAATTAGCGTCCGCAGGCGCGATTTCGGCGGCGTTCTGTTGGACAAGGACGCGACGCACCTCGGCATAGTCGGACAAGATCGAATTTTGCAGGGTGTTCGTTGATATCACGGTCGCAATCTGCTGCTGGCGCATGTTGAAGGCTTGGACGCGCAGCTCTTCCGATGTCGCCTCGTTAGCCTCGACCAACGCGCGGAGGCTTCCTACGGCGACTGCATTGCGCCAGCCGAGGATGCCCACCAGCACGGCCAGCATAACCATGAATATGATCGCAGCGAAAATAATCAGACGAAAGCCGCGCTGCTGCGTATCCACTCCTTGTAGGATGTCGATTTGTGTGTCCGCCGTCATTGCCGCCCCCCAGCGCGCCTATCCGAGTGCGACCGACTTGATCACACTCAAAATCGAACCTTTGTTGCTAGAGCACTGAACGCGCTGCGCCACGATCGCAAAAACGCGCTCGCCGCCTCCATTATCGTTCATTGCCCGCCCCACTCTGATGACTGTATTCATCGAGTTGAGACAATCGTGCACGCCGATCCAGGCGATAAGGCACGCTCCGCTGAGCGGAAAGAACACGGAGAGGATGCTGACGCCCCAGGTGGTGAACTCGTCTTCTCGGCCAGAGGCCACACCCATGCGCCCGATGACGTCCGGGTCGAACAGCGAGAGCGCCAATGCCGCCCCGGTCGCCACCACGAGCAACATGAACACTGCGAAGCCCGAAACGCACAGGAATAATTTCAGCGCGTGCCCCTTACGCTCGCCCTCGAGCATCTCGGTCAGGAGCAGAATTTCGTGTCTATGAATGTCCGGCATGACGGCCACCTGCGCCACCGATTACCCAGAGATCACAGTGCTCAACCTCTGGCAGTTGTCAATATCGTACCGTAAGACAAATTAGGCCGTTAGCTCCACAAAAATGTCTTCTAAGTCCGGCTCTTCGATTGAGAGATCTTTGATGGTGACGCCAGCGGCGCGGATGCGGTCGAGCATTTCTTCGACGCTATGTTCGCCGGTGCGGTAGGTCAGCGCGAACGCGCCGGTGGTGCGCATCGCGAAAATGACATCCTCAAAGCCGGTGAAGGGCAGCGCGATCGGGGTTTGCGGCGTGACGACGAGCGTTTTCTGATCGAGGCGGGAAATAAGTTTGTGCGTCGGTTCGCAGGCGATCAGCTTGCCGTGATTGATGATGGCGATCGTGTCGCAGAGCGCTTGCGCTTCTTCCAGATAGTGCGTGGTCAGCACGATGGTGACGCCGCTGGCGTGCAGGGAGCGCACATAGTCCCAGAGCTGACGGCGCAGATCGACATCGACGCCGGCGGTGGGTTCATCGAGCACCAAAACGGGCGGGCCGTGCACCATCGCCTTCGCCACCAGGAGGCGGCGCTTCATGCCGCCGGAGAGGGTGCGGGCGTAGGCGTCGCGTTTGTCCCAGAGGCCGACGGCGTTGAGGATTTCTTCGGTGCGGCGCTCGCGCTTGGGCACGCCGTAATAGCCGGCCTGGATCTCCAGCGCTTCGCCCGGCGTGAAGAACGGATCCATGTTGAGCTCTTGCGGTACGATGCCGATGGCGCCGCGGGCGTTCATCGGATCGGCGTCGATGTCGTGGCCCCAGATCGAGGCGCTGCCGCCGCTCTTCACCACCAAGCCGCCGAGAATGTTGATGAAGGTGGACTTGCCGGCGCCATTGGGTCCGAGCAGGCCGAAGAACGAGCCGCGCGGCACGGCGAGGTCGATGCTTTTGAGCGCATGGGTGGGTTTGCCCTTGCCCTGCGCGCGGTAGGTTTTGTCGAGGCCGCGCGCTTCGATGGCGAACTCGGGCTGCGAGGTGGGTGCGAGCATGGAGAACCTGGAGGGCCGCATTGCGTGGGCGCGCGATGCGCTCTAGGTACGGGCGCACTCCTTCAGCTTCAAGCCGTGAACCAATGTCTTATTCGCCCAAAGGCAACAATGAGTCCGCAACGCCCGGCGACGCTGGCGCACTGCCAGCGCCGGAAGTCATCACTGTCTCGGCGCGCAAGGTGAAGTGCGACGGCGGCGGCGGCGCACTCGGCCACCCTGTCGTGTTCTACGACATGGGCGAAGAGAACTTCGTCGAGTGCGGGTATTGCGACCGCCGCTTCGTGTTGGCCGAAGGCGCCGGCGGCGGCCACTAAGGCGCTGCTGCGCCAAGATAGCGCCACGCCAGATAGCCGGCGAAGAGCGCGTACGGGGCAAGGCGCCACAGCCAATCGGTCGCGGTTGAATCGCTCCAATCCACACTGCCGCCCTCGGCGCCGATGAACATGCCGCGCCTGCCCACCTGAGCGTTGAAGGCGAGATCGGATTGATCGATCTCGGCGACGATGGCGCGGTACTTGTCAGCCTCCGCGGCCGGCAGCATCAGCGCGCGAAACTCAAGCTCCTGTTCGAGCACGAACGATTTTGGCCCTTCCTTGCGCAGCTCGGTCCTGAACACGAGTCCGGAGCTTTCAACGACGCGCTTCCAGCCGGCGAAACGAAGCTGGTAGGCCGCATCGATGAACACCTTGCGCGTCACTTTGCCGAGCTGGCCGAGATAGATCGGATGCTGGCGCGGGCCGGCGTCGAGCGCGGCAAGTTGCGAGCGGATGGTGAGATCGTAGGTGCTGAAATTGCGCGCTTTGTCCTGGCCGGGAGTCCAGGCGCCGGTGATCTCGTACACTTCGACCGCGACGATCTCGTTGCGCTCGGCGTCTTCGCTGACGATCTCCTGGCGCAGCGGCTGGGCGCCGGCGTAACGGCGAGCGATGTCCTCGGCGTAGAGCTTGAAGAGGCCGACTTGGCCTTCGCGGGCTATGTGTTCGCGCACCCATTCGGCGCGGCCGCGGCGCGACGTGAGCTTCCACTCGTAGCGAATGGGATCGACAGGTGATTTGCCGAGCGTGACGCGCTCTTCCGCCTCCAAGGTGTGCGCGGGCGATGGATCGGACATGCGCTCCAGTGCGGCGGCGCCCGGCTTTAGCGGCAACGCCCAGCCAAAATGGCATTTATTGAGCGCGGCGAGCGGGCTCGGTTGCATGAGACGCGTCGGATCGAGCCAATACACCGCGCCATCGACGACGACGCGTACGATGCAATGGTCGAACACGACGCCGCTTGGCAGCCAGGTGTTGAGCCCGTAGCCGTCGCGCGTGTTGACGAGGGCGGGGCAGGCGTCGAGCCCAAGCCGGCGCGCCATGGCGACATAGAGCTTGGATTTGTCTTTGCAATCGCCGTAACGCGTGGCGCAAATCTGCTCCAACGCCCGCGGTGTGAAGCCGCCTTCGCCGATCGAAATGGCGAGATAGCGCACGGCGTTTTGCGTGAAGCGCAACACCGCGGCGGCGCGGCCGGCGGCGGTTTTCTCGTCCGCCCCGATGCGCGCGATCTCGGCTTCGACGTCCGCCGGAAGCGGGGCGCTTTCTTCATAGAGCGGCGTGAAGGCGCCGGCGACTTCGGCCCAGTCGCGCCATTCTGAAAATTGAACGCCGGCGCTCTGGACGGTCCAAGGCGGCGCCAGCACCTCGAAGCGCACGCCGGGCCTCTCCTTGGTTTGCCAGCGCCGATCGATCACGCCGTCGGCTTCGATCTGCGTCGCTATTGGTACGCCGAGAAAGGCGCGCTCGGCGACGACGCGCTCCGGCGGCGTGCGCTGGCGCAGGCGCGTCTCGCAAATGCCGACGCTCCATTCGAATGGCACCCAGGATGCGTGACGCCCGCCCAGCGATTTGCGCATGCCGTAGAGCGTGTAGGAGGTCTCGACCACATCGCCGGCGCGCACGTCGGGCAGCGTGACGTGAATGGTGAGGCGGCCGTCGAACTGCAGGCGCTCCATGTTGCGCTCGCGGCGCAGCACTTCGAAGAACGCGCTCGTGGTGTGTTCGATGCGTTGTCCGGCGCGGATGACGGCGATGGAGTGCACCTCCAGCCGTTCGAATGCGGGATCGAAGCTGACGCTGAATTGCGCCACACGCTCGGCGCCGACCGAAGCCGTCACCATCTCGGCGCGACGATAATACCAGCCGCGCTCGCCGCCGCAGAGATCAATCTGCGAATCGTCGAGCAGCACGCATACGCCGTTGGTGATGAAGTGCGGATTGGCCTCGGCGGGGATGTGGTAGGGTGCGAGGTCGGCCCACGTCGGCGGCGGCGCCACCCGCGCGCCAGGCGTGATCTCGCGATGCGCTGAGTGTTCCTGATCCATGACCCCGCCGCTCGGTTCTTGCTTAGCGGGAAAGCGTGGAACTCACAACGCGCGATGGCGGTGAGGTCCGATTCCGGCATGCGGGCGCGGCGCGACGCACCTATATGAGCGGCAAGCAGAGGAGCCCTTCATGCCCGCACGCCCGCAAGACGCCGCCGCTTTTCATGCGCTGCACGAGGATTTTTTGATTTTGCCGAACGCCTGGGACGCCGCCAGCGCACGGGTGACGCAAGAAGCCGGCGCCGCGGCCATCGCCACCTCAAGCGCGGCAGTCGCCTGGGCGCATGGGTACGCGGATGGGCACCATTTTCCGGTCGCCAGTTTACTCGCGGCGGTGGAGGAAATTGTCCGCTCCGTCAGCGTGCCGGTGAGCACGGACGCCGAAGGCGGGTATGACGACGATGTCGACAAAGTCGCCGAGAATGTGCGTGCGCTGATGGGCGTCGGCGCTGTCGGGATCAATATCGAGGACGGCAAGGCGCCGCATGAGCTGCATCTGCGCAAGATCGAGGCGGTGCGGGAGGCGGCGGTGCGGGCTGGAATCGATCTCTTCATCAACGCACGCACCGATGTAGTGCTGAAGCAGCTCGCGCCCGCGGAGCAAGCGGTGGCGGAAACGCTGCGGCGGGCGGCGGCGATCAAAAGCGCAGGCGCGAGCGGGCTGTTCGTGCCCGGCATTGTTGCGCCTGCGGATATCGCCGCTGTTGCCGAAGGCGCCGGGCTGCCGCTCAACGTAATGGCGCGGCCGGGCCTGCCTGACGCCGATGCGCTGAAGGCGCTAGGTGTCAAGCGCTTGAGCGCGGCGACGGCGGTGTTCAACGCGGCGATGGCTGGCGTCCGCGAGGCGACGGCGGATTTCCTGGCCACCGGCTCGTCCGAGTCGCTCTGGTCCCGCCGCGGCGCGCCGCCCGATTACAACAAGCTGTTCGGCGGTTGAGGGCTGACTGCTGTGCGGACTTGTGCTAAATGAGCCGGCATGTCCGAGCAGCTCAACCGACTGCGCGCCTTGGAGCCCGAACTCCGTAAACGCGGCGTCGGATCGTTATATCTTTTTGGCTCGAACGCGCGCGGCGAGGCGAGGGCGGACAGCGATATCGATCTGTTCTTTGACGATGCGCCGAATGCGCACCTCAATCTGCTTGATGTCATCGGTATTCAGCATTTCCTGCAGGACATCCTTGGCATGAAGATTGATCTCATGACCCGGGACAGCCTCCATCCGCTGCTGCGCGCTGACATCGAGTCGGAAGCGATCGCCGTATTCTGATGCCGCGCGATCGCTCGCCTCGGCATCGGCTGTTCGACATGCTCAACTCGATTAAGCACATCGAGAGCATGGTGGCAGGAAGCGACGAGCAATCGTTTTCCTCCGACCTGCAACGGTATCGCGCGGTCGAACGCGAACTTGAGATCATATCCGAAGCAAGCCGCTCTTTAAGCAACGCGGATAAAGCGCGCTTCCCAGAGATACCGTGGCGGCGCATCGCGGATATCGGCAATGTTCTTAGGCACAACTACGATGACGTTGCTCCGAGCCTCGTGTGGGGCGTCGTCAGTGGCGGGCTGGAGCCGTTAAAGGCGGCCGCGCGGACGCTCTACGCGGAAGTCAAACGGCCCGCTGATCCTTGGCCGGATGCTGAGCCGTGATGCTCGTTCTGAGATTCGCCATTTGGATTTTCGCAGCGATCGGGTTTTCTGCTGTCGCGGCGTTGACGTGGTTGTGGCTGGACGCGCGTCCCGTGCTCGACGAAGGGCGCGCCGCGTACGAGACATTGCCAACTGAACTGCAATGCCGGCGCGCGGGTCACGCGCGACCGCCGCATTATCCCGCAGGCCCAAGAGAACTCGAGAGCGTCGAATCGGCGGAGCGGAGCGTGTATTCCGCCGCTTGCAGACGCGCGAACATGGTCGGCCAATGCGTCTATCTCAATGGAGCCGTGCGCCGTGCCGGCTACTCGACCTTTCGCCGCCTCTACCTTTCCGATTGTGAGCTCCGCGCGCTGAGCTTGCACGGAGACACCTATCTCGGCCGTGCGCTGGCCGACCTTTACCCGGGCCGGGACCCCGCGAGCCTTAGCGATGCCGAGCAGTTCTGTCTTGTCGTGCGAACTCGGTACGGCCATTCGAACCGATACTTCTGTGAGCGCACTCCCAGCTGTTGCACTTCGCGAATGTCAGCTGACTCATCGATGCCAAATCCCTAGATAAGCGGCCATGGCTAATTCCGCTTCGCCCCGCCTCTTTCTGATTGACGGCTCGGGGTACATTTTCCGTGCTTATCATGCGCTGCCGCCGCTGACGCGGGCGTCGGACGGGCTCTCCGTCGGGGCCGTGGCCGGCTATTGCAACATGCTGTGGAAATTTCTCTCCGAGATGAAGGGGAGCGAGGCGCCGACGCACCTCGCTGTCATTTTCGACAAGAGCGAGATCACGTTCCGCAACGAACTTTATCCCGAGTATAAGGCGCACCGTCCGCCGGCGCCGGAAGATCTTGCGCCGCAATTCCCGCTGATCCGGGACGCGACGCGCGCGTTCAATTTGCCGTGCGTCGAGATGGGCGGCTTCGAGGCCGACGACCTGATCGCGACCTACGCGCGCCGTGCGGCGGCGAATGGCGCGACGGTGAAGATCATCTCGTCCGATAAAGATCTGATGCAGCTGATCGTCGATGACGTGATCCAGCTTTACGATCCGATGAAGAACCGCGCGCTCGGGCCGGAAGCGGTGATGGAGAAATTTGGCGTCACGCCGGACAAGGTGATCGATGTGCAGGCGCTGATCGGCGACAGCGTCGATAACGTGCCGGGCGCGCCGGGCATCGGGCCGAAAACGGCGGCGGAGCTGATGGCGACCTATGGTTCGCTCGAAGCGATCCTGGAGCGCGCGGGCGAGATAAAACAGCCGAAGCGGCGCGAGACGTTGATCAATCACGCCGATCAGATTCGTCTCTCCAAGGTTTTGGTGACGCTTCGCGACGATGTGGCGGTGGAAGAGGGCTGGGAGAGCTTCGCCGTGCGCGAGCCTGATCCCTCGATGCTGCTGCAATTCCTCGATGCGATGGAATTTCGCACGCTCAGCCGCCGGGTGCGCGAATCTTATGCGCGCGAGAAGGGCGCGGAGATTGTGGCGACCTACGCCGCAGGCGCAAGCGCCGCGCCGGCGGACGGTCCGGTGCTCGACGACGTGGAGCGCGAGTTCAAGCGTGATGCTTATAAATGCGCGCGCGATTTGGAGACACTGGAAGCGTTCGTCGCGCGGGCCAAGCGCGCTGGCATTGTCGGCGTCGATACGGAAGCGGATTCGTTCGATGCGGCGCGGGCGGAGCTGGTCGGCTTTTCGCTCGCGCTCGGGCCCAACGATGCGATCTACGTGCCGATCGCCCACCGCACCGCCGATCCGCGCGCGGGCGAATTGTTTGCGAGCGAGTTGGAGTTGGCGCCGGCGCCCGCCCCTCACCCCTCATCCGGGGGAGGGGGAGCGACTGACCAAATCCCGCGCGCCGCGGCGCTCGCGGCGGTGCATGCGCTGCTGGAGGATGCGTCCGTCCTGAAGGTTGGGCTCAACATCAAGTGGGACATCGCGCTGTTCGCCAAGCATAAGATCACGCTCGCGCCGTTCGATGACCCGATGCTGATTTCGTACGCGCTCTATGGCGGGCTCGACCCGCACGACAAGGCGTTCCTGGTCGAGAAGCATCTGGGGCATGGGCTGACGCCGTTCGCCGATGTCGCGGGCAAAGGCAAGGCGCAGGTGAGTTTCGATCTCGTG
This sequence comes from Hyphomonadaceae bacterium, assembly GCA_014378995.1. Taxonomy (GTDB): domain Bacteria; phylum Pseudomonadota; class Alphaproteobacteria; order Caulobacterales; family Aquidulcibacteraceae; genus Vitreimonas. Next base: position 25,236 of record JACMMP010000059.1, on the reverse strand, counting down.
CCCGTCGATCGCGCGTCGACGTATTCGTGCGAGCAGGCCGATGCGGCTCTGCGCTTGTGGCGCAAGCTGAAGCCGGAGCTGGGGCGCGATAAGTTGGTGACGGTTTATGAAACGCTCGAGCGGCCGCTGCCGCCGGTGTTGGCGGCGATGGAGCGCGAGGGGATCCGAATCGATCCGCACATGCTCGCGCGCCTCTCCGGCGATTTCGCGCAGCGTATGGTGCAGTATGAACAGGAGGCCTACGGGCTCGCCGGGCGCGAGTTCAACATGGGCTCGCCCAAGCAGCTCGGCGAAATTCTGTTCGATGAAATGAAATTGCAGGGCGGCTCGAAGACGAAGACGGGCGCGTGGTCAACCGATGCGGTGATCCTGGAAGAGCTGGCGGAAGAGCACGAATTGCCCCGCAAGCTGCTGGATTGGCGACAGCTCTCGAAGCTGCGTTCCACGTATACTGAAGCGCTAGGCGCGGCGATCAATCCGAGAACGGGGCGGGTGCATACGAGCTACGCTTTGGCCTCAACGACGACGGGGCGTTTGTCGTCGAACGATCCGAACTTGCAGAACATCCCGATCCGCACCGAGGAAGGCCGGCGCATCCGCGAAGCGTTTATCGCCGAGGCGGGCAATCTGCTGGTGAGCGCCGATTATTCGCAGATCGAATTGCGTTTGCTCGCGCACGTCGCCGACATTCCGCAGCTGAAGCAGGCGTTCGCGGACGGCGTCGATATTCATGCGCGCACGGCGTCGGAAATGTTCGGTGTGCCGGTGGAGGGGATGCCGAAGGAAATCCGCAACAACGCCAAGGCAATAAATTTCGGCATCATTTACGGCATTTCGGCGTTCGGGCTGGCGCGCAATCTCGGCATCGAGCGGGAAGAGGCGGGCGCCTACATCAAGAAATATTTCGAACGCTTTCCCGGCATCCGCGACTACATGGAAGCAACCAAGACCTTCGCGCGCGCTAACGGCTACGTGAAAACCATCTTCGGCCGCCGCATCTGGGTCAAAGGCGTGCAATCGAAGAACCCGCAAGAGCGCGCCTTCGGCGAACGCCAATCGATCAACGCGCCACTGCAAGGCGCCGCCGCCGACATCATCCGTCGCGCCATGGTGCGCTTGCCCGATGCGCTGGCGCGCGCAGGTTTGAAGTCACGCATGCTATTGCAGGTGCACGACGAACTCGTGTTCGAGGCGCCGAGGCACGAAGCGGATACGCTCTGCACGCTCGCGCGCGATGTAATGGAGGCGGCGCCGGAGCCGGCCGTGGCGCTGAGCGTGCCGCTAACGGTGGAAGCGAAAGCCGGCGCGACGTGGGGGGCGGCGCATTGATGGTTGAGGGCGGCTGCCATTGCGGCGCGCTGCGTTACGCGCTCGCCGCCGCGCCAGTCGGCAGCATGATCTGCCATTGCCGCTCGTGCCTGCGCATTACCGGCGCACCAGTCGTGGCGTGGCTCACCGTGGCCAGCGATGCGTTCGCGATCACCAAGGGCGAACCAGCGCGCTATGCATCCTCGCCCAAAGTCGATCGGCGCTTCTGCGGCGTGTGCGGGACGCACGTCGCCTACACGACGACTGACGATCCGGACTATTTCGAAGTCGCCACCGGCACGCTCGACGAGCCGAACGCCTTCCCACCCACGCATCATTCCTGGCTCAGCCACGATCTGAACTGGGTCGAGTTCGGCGATGGGCTGCCTACGTTTCAGAAATCGCGCGGCGAGGGTTGAGCTTCTATGGAGCGCCGGCGCCCTCGCCGGCATGCGACGGTTCCAACGATCCAATTTCGGCAAAGCTGAACGCAAGCGCCGGCTAGCCCGCCGTCACCACAACCGACTCCGCACTTCGCGTGTTCGGCCCGTGATACACAGCCTCGACGTTGTGTCCGTCGGGATCGAGCAGGAACGCCGCGAAGTAGCCGGGGTGATAGTCGCGCTCGCCGGGCGGGCCGTTGTCGCGGCCGCCGGCGGCGAGGCCGGCTTCGTAGAAGCGCACCACGGCGTGGCGATCCTCGGCTTGGAAGGCGAGGTGGACGTGGCTTGGGCCGGCTTTGTCGGCGGCGTCGATCCAGAGTTCGTCGAAGCTGATTGCTTCGTCGCTCTCGAAACCGGGGTCGCGCCCGAGCGCACCGAACACGGCGCGGTAGAAGCTTTTGGCGGCGGCGAGATCGGCGACGCGCAGGTGCACGTGATCAATCAGGCGGCCGCGATGATAAGTTTGCGTCATGCGCCCGATGTGGGGCGCATCGCGCGCAAGTCCAGTCAGCGTGGGCCGCGCCAGAGGAAGAGGGCGAACGCGGCGGCGAATGCTAAGTCTGTCATGCCGAGCGCAAAGCCGCCGACATCGATGATGCCGGCGGAAAATTGCATGGCCGCCAACGCGGCTGCGCCAAGTTTGCCGACGACGCCGATCCAGACGATGCCGCGATTGGCCGCCGGCGCGCGCGCGACGATGGCGTAGCCCAGGCCGAAAACGGCGATCATCATGCCGGCCATGACGATGGCGTAGGGGCCGCCCGCGCCGGTCACGTTAAGTTGCGCCGCCACCCGGTCGGGCGCAGCCATCATCGCGGCGCCAATCGCCAGGTTGAAAAAGGCCGCGACTGCAAACACACCCCGCCAAACCATCACTGGTCGTCCCCTCAATTTCTGGATAGGTAGGCCCGCCCGAACCCGGAACCTGTTTTCAGCCTGTCGATTGACGGCTAAGACTGCCACCACCACATCATTACGGTAAAGTCAGGAAGTCCGGCGCCTCATGCCCACTATTGCCTTGGTCGACGACGACGAGAACATCCTCGCCTCCCTCAAAGTCCTGTTCGAGGGCGAGGGCTACACGGTGCGCACCTATACGGATGGCGCGACCGCGCTGGCGGCGTTGTCGGAGACGCCGCCGGACATAGCCATTCTGGATATCAAGATGCCGCGCATGGACGGGGTCGAGGTGCTGCGCCGGCTGCGCCAGGGCTCGAACCTGCCAGTGATTTTCCTCACCTCGAAGGACGACGAGATGGACGAGGTGGTCGGCTTCAATGTCGGGGCCGACGATTACATCAAAAAGCCGTTCTCCCAGCGCCTGCTAAGCGAGCGGGTGAAGGCGTTGCTGCGCCGCACCCGCGCCGGTATGCCGGGCGAGGAGGCGGCGACTGACAAAAAGCCTATCGTGCGCGGCGAACTTACGCTTGATCCCAACCGGCACGCCTGCACTTGGAAGGGCGAGCCCGTGCGGCTCACGGTCACCGAATTTCTCATTCTTCAGGCGCTGGCGCAGCGCCCCGGCTACGTCAAAAGCCGCGATCAGCTGATGGACGCGGCCTATGACGATCAAGTCTATGTCGACGACAGAACAATCGACAGCCACATCAAGCGGCTCCGCAAAAAATTCCGGGACATCGACGGCGAATTCGATGCGATCGAAACCCTCTATGGCGTCGGTTACAGGTACAACGAAGTCTGAGCGCCTTCATGGCGTAGGTACGTTTTTTCGCTCGCGCATCACGCGGACGATCTTCTTCTTTAATTTCGCCGGGCTTGGGATTCTGATCCTGGGCGTGTTGCTGTTGACGGAAATGCGCGCGGGGCTCACCGAAGCGCAGTTCCGCAATCTGCGCACGCAAGGCGAACTGATTACCAATCTTCTGATCGAGACGGGGACGGTTGAAGGCGATCCCTATCCTTATGTGAACGAGCCGGCGGTGCGCATCGTGCTGCGGCGTATCCTGCCGCCGATTGCAGAAGGCGCGCGGCCGGGCGTCGGGCGTCCGCGCGTGCGCATGTTCGGCGCCGATGGACGCCTGATCGCCGATAGCGACGTCATCTATGACCGGCTCGAGGAGCGCCCGCTGCCGGATATCGGCGATCAACCGACCATCGGGGAGTCGATTCAAAGCGTGACGCGGCGGCTGGAATACATCCGGCTTACGCCTTGGCGGCCAACGATCACGCTGGAAGAAGAGCATCGCCGCGCGCTCCTCGGCGAGATCGTGCGCGGCGAGCGGCTGAACGAGAAGGGCGAGCGCGTCGTCTCGGTGACGCTGCCGCTTCGCCGCGTGCAGCAGGTGATGGGCACGGTGACGATCGAAAGCGCCGACGTGGAGCGCATTCTGGTCGCCGAGCGCGTCAGCATGATTCCATTCGTACTCGGCGCGGCGATCGCGGTGTTTATCTCGTCTTTGTTGCTGGCGGTCTCGATTGCGCGGCCGCTGCGGCGGCTGGCCGGCTCGGCCGATAGCCTGCGGCTGACCGGCGCTACGCGCCTAAGCTTGCCTGACCTATCTAAGCGCAAGGATGAGATTGGCGGCCTCACGCATTCGCTTGAGGAAATGACGGCAGCGCTGGCCGACCGCATCGACGCCAACGAACGCTTCGCGGCGGATGTCAGCCACGAGATCAAGAATCCGCTGGCTTCGATTCAATCGGCGGTGACGTCGGCGCAAAATGCGGCCAATCCGGAGCAGCAAAAGCAGATGCTGGCCATCGTCGCCCAAGACGTGCATCGGCTCGACCGGCTAATCACCGACATCTCCCGCGCCAGCCGTATCGAGACGGAAACCGCGCGCGGCGATCTGGGCGATGTGGACATCGGCACGCTTGTTTATGAGCTGACGCGCGCTTACTCGGCTGAGGACCGCACGCAGGTGCATGTGCTGTTCAAAGGGCCAAAGCCCGAAGGGCTGCATGTCGTTGGCCAGGCCGGGCCGCTCGGCCAAGTTTTCCGCAATTTGATCGACAATGCGCGGTCGTTCAGCCCGCCAGGCGGGCGGGTCGTGGTCTCGATGGACGCTATAAAGGGGAAAGACGGGGCGATGGTTCGCGCCATGGTTGAAGACGAAGGCCCTGGCGTCCCGCCCGAGAATCTGGAGACGGTGTTCGAGCGCTTCTACACACAGCGGCCGAAGGGGACGGCGTTTGGGGGCAATTCGGGTTTGGGGCTTTCGATCGCCCGACAGATTGTCACAGCTCACCACGGGCGCATTCACGCACAGAACATTGCCAGCGGCGCAAATCAGCGCGTTGGCGCGCGGTTCATCGTGGAATTGCCTGTCGCGGGCCCAGCAAAGGCGCACTGAAGCGTCCGGAGAAAACTGTAGCGGCAGTGCGCCTTTCGCTTTTCTCGCAGCTGCGAAAGGATAATGTACGCCGCATTACCAGCCCACTGGCGGGTGGCGGGAGCACGGTATGATTGGCGTTGTCGTGGTGAGCCACGGCCGTCTGGCGGATGAATTCGTCGCCGCGGCAGAGCACGTACTTGGACCGCAGGAGCAGATGCGCGCCGTCGCCATCGGGCCCTACGACGATATGGAAGAAAAGCGCGCCGATATTCTTGACGCCGTGCGCGGCGTGGAACGCGGCGATGGGGTCGTCATCCTGACCGACATGTTCGGCGGCACGCCTTCGAACCTCGCCATTTCGGTGATCAATCAGGTGAAGATTGAAGTGATCGCCGGGGTGAATCTGCCGATGCTGATCAAGCTCGCCGAGGTGCGCGATCGGATGAAGCTTCCCGAAGCGGCCCTAGCCGCGCAAGATGCGGGCCGGCGCTACATTCGAGTCGCGTCGGTGGAGTTGGCTGGCGGTCCGGCCACCTGAGGGGGCTCGGGCTTGGGGCAGAAGCGCACGGTGCCGATCACCAACATTCGCGGCTTGCACGCTCGCGCGTCGCGCAAGGTGGCGGAGCTTGCGCTGAATTATGAAGACACCACGATCATGGTCCGCCGCGAGGACGAAGAGGCGGACGCCCGCTCACTGATGGACCTGATGATGCTGGGCGCCGGCATCGGCTCGGAGGTCGAGCTGGATGCCGAGGGGCCCGAGGCCGCAAAGGCGCTCGACGAGATCGAGGCGCTGATCCGCGCGAAATTCCACGAAGACGAATAGCCGCCCCGTTTCCGCCGCAATCTCGGCATCCCGCAATTAAGTTCGCGAGGGGAGAAAGTATGCGAGGCGTTGTGCGTATGTTGGCGGCTGGACTGGCTGCGGTGTTGTGCATGGGCCAGACCGCGCCGCAGCGCATCGAATACACGCTGACGCCGGTTCTAAGCGACGGCGCGCTGACGGCCGTGCAGTACGATCTGCGCTTCCGCGGCGATGCCGATGGCGAGACGCTGATCTCCCTGCCGGAATCCTGGGGCGGCCAGAGCGAGCTTTGGCGCAGCATCGATGGGCTTGAGGCTGTCTCCGGCGCGGAGCTGCGCGCGGGCGAGGGGCCTGCGCGGCGCATGCTGAGCCACCGGCCAAACGCGCGCGTGCATTTGCGCTACCGCGTGGTTCAGGATTTCGAAGGCGCCCCGGACGCGCAGCAAGGCAACGCCTATCGGCCCGTGGTGCAGCCGACCTATTTCCACCTCATCGGCGAAGCGTCATTGGTAACGCCAAGCGAAGCCGATCATCGCACGCCGGTGCGTTGGCGCGCGCGCGATATGCCGCGCGGCTGGGCGCTCGCGTCCGATCTGGAGCATGCGGGTCTGACGCTCGCCGATGTGTGGTCAAGCATAAGTGTCGGCGGCGATTTTCGGATCGTGCGCGATCCACAGAACCAGGTGCGCGTTGCGCTGCGCGGCGCTTGGAGCTTCACCGATGCGGAGTTCAGCGCGCGTGTGTCGGAGATCATTGGGGGCCAGCGACGGTTCTTCGGCGACGGCGCCTCGCCCTATCTTGTCACCGTGATTCAACTCACCAGCCCGCAGGAGGGCTGGCTTTCGATCGGCGGCACCGGGCTTGGCGACGCGTTCGCGTTCTTCGCGACGCCGAACGCGGAAGCGCAGCCGATTGCACGCACGCTCGCGCACGAGGGGCTGCACAGCTGGATTCCGGCGCGGATCGGCGGCATGCCGGATGAAGGCGAAGCGGCTGATTATTGGCTGTCTGAAGGGTTCACGGATTTCTACACCGGCCGCGTGCTGGTGCGTGAGGGCTTGTGGACGCCGGCGGAATTTGCGGCGGATTTGAACCAGATGCTGCGCGCGTATGCGCAGTCGCCGGTGCAGACTGAGCCGAACAGTCGCATTCTAGCCGATTTCTGGAACAGCCAGCCGGTGCAGCAGCTGCCGTATCAGCGCGGCCGTTTGCTGGCGACGATATGGGACGCGCGATTGCGCGCCGCGGGCGAACGCGATCTGGACGACGTCGTGTTGGACATGCGAGACCGCGCGGCTGGCGGCGCCGAACAGGATGCGACAGCGCTGCTGCCGCTGGCGGCGCAACACTTTGGGCTCGATGTGAGCGCCGAAATTGCGCGCTTCGCTCAACGCGGCGAGGCGATCCTGCTGGCGGAGGATGTGTTCGCGCCGTGCGGGCGCGTCGTCACCGAGCAATTGACGCCGTTCCATCGCGGCTTCGACATCGACGCGACTGCCGCCAACAACAACGTCATCGCCGGCGTCGATCCCACTCTGCCGGCATATGCCGCCGGGGTCCGCGACGGCATGGTGCTGATCCGCCGCGATGCCGGTGAGATTGGCGACAGCAGTCAGGAAATCGCCTACGTCGTGCGCGACGGCGAGACGGAGCGCACGTTCCGCTACATGCCGCGCGGGCATGGTGTGTTCACCCAGCAGCGACTAGTGCTGGAGGATGCGCTTCAGGGCGAACGGCTAGCGCAATGCGCAGCCGTGCTCGGCGGGCACTAGCAACTGAAAGTTTGGGGGCATCATGCAAGCGGACGGCGCTGAAATTCTGGGTCTCATCGCCGGCTTCATCGGCGCGTTCGCTTTTGCTCCGCAGGCGATCAAGATTCTGCGCACGCGGGATGCGGCGGACGTCTCGTCGCTCACCTATGCCATGGTGTTGACCGGCGCGGTGTTGTGGGCGGGCTATGGGTTCTGGCGCGGCGCTCCCTCGATCATCCTTTGGAATATCGTCGCCGCCGGCCTTGCGGCGTTGGTGCTTGCGCTAAAGCTCCGCAAACCCAAGGCCGCCGTTTAGCCACGAAACAGAACGGCGCGGCGTTCGTTCTAAGCGCTATGGGTGATGCGCCGACCTGGCTGATCAATGTTTTTGGCGTCGTCGCTGGCCTGTGCTCGATGACGAGCTTCGTGCCACAGATATGGAAAATCTCCCGTTCCAAGGACGCTAGCGGCGTCTCGCTGCACATGTACGCCGTGACGATCGCCGGCTTTATTTGCTGGACCGCTTATGGGGCGCTCAGCCAATCGTGGCCGGTGACGATTGCGAACGCGGTTTGCCTGGTGCTGGTCTCAATCATTTTCGTCTTGCGCTTGCGTTTTGGCGGCGGGGAAGGTTGAACGGCGTCTCGGGAGGACGTCATGAAGGCTGCAACCAGGCGGCTGAAACGCCGGCGCCGACGACGATCTCATTTGGGACACGGGCTTTCCTGACGCGCTCAATGCGCTGCCCGATGGCATGGCCATTCCCGGCCTCAACGCCCGCGCGATCATTCCGGCTTTCCCCGCAGCGTTGAACTAGGCGGCGCGCGCGCGCTGCTTTGGGGAAATGTTCGCGGACGCAACATCGGCGACGCACGCCTCGCGCGTGCATCGCCTATGAATCGTCGTTGCGTGCGCCGAACGTCGGGCGATCTTAACGCCCCCGAGGCGGAGGACCGCTCATGACTTATGACAATCAGCAAGCTGTATTGACCTGGCTCCAAGTCTGGGGCCCCCGTATCCTGCTCGCCATACTGATCCTCGTCGTCGCACACTTCGCGGCGAAGGCGGTGAAGTGGGCCATCGCCAAGGCAGTGGATCGTATTCCGTTCATGTCGCGCCGCGATAGCGCAGGCGGGACCAAGCCCACGGTCGATGTCGGCGAGCGCATTGGCGAAGTCGGCTATTGGCTGGTCTGGCTGCTCGGCCTGATGGCGGCGCTGGCGCAGCTTGGCAATTGGGCCAGCCCGGTCGTCTCGCCGCTGACCGGCATGGTGGCGAACTTCTTCAACTATCTCCCGAACGTCGTCGGCGCCCTGCTGATCTTCATCATCGGCTTTGCGCTCGCGACTATCGTCCGGCGCATGGTTGAAGCAATGGTCGAAGCCGTGGACCTTGACCGGCGTCTGGTCGATGCGGGGCTCACGCACACGCTGCGCGGCCCGGGTCTCGCCCGTCTGCTCGGCATCCTCGTCTTCACCCTGATCATTATCCCCGTCTCGATCGCAGCGCTCGAAGCGTTACGCATCAGCGCCATCTCGACGCCGGCGACGGCGATGTTGCGAGAAATCCTGGAAACGATCCCACGCGTAATCGGCGCGGCATTGATCATCTTCATCGCCTACCTGATCGGGCGCTGGATCATGACGCTGACCGAGGAAGGTCTGAAGTCAATCGGCTTCGATGACATTATCGCTTCTGTCGCCAATGCCGAACCGGTCCGCGTCGGCCGTGAGCGTATGGATCTGACTCCGGGCGTGGATACGGTGAACTTCTCAGCCTTCCCGCCATCGCGCATGATCGGGCTTGCCGTACTGATCGGCATCGTCCTGTTCGCCGCGGTCGAGGCGGCGCGGCTGCTCAACTTCGTGGCCATGGCCGCGATGCTGAGCGAAGTGCTGATCCTCGCCAGCCGGGTGCTGTTCGGGGCCGTGATCATCGCGCTTGGCATTCTGCTGGCGAATATCCTCGCCGCCGCGGCGCGCCGTGAAGGCAAGGCCTCGTCCGAGATCATCTCGACCTTGGTCCGCTGGGGCGTCATCGCGCTGGCGACGGCGGTGGGCCTTCGCTTCATGGGCCTCGCCAACGACATCATCGTTCTCGCCTTCGGCCTGATCCTGGGCTCGGTGGCGGTTGCGGTGGCGGTTGCGTTCGGTGTCGGCGGCCGCGACGCCGCCAAGCGGCTGCTGGATCGGTGGTCTAGCCCGACACCGCCGCCTGGCATGCCATAAGCCTAGCCGTAACACGTTGAAAAGATTGAGCCGCCGGGCAAGCCTCGGCGGCTCTTTCGTTTGGGCGCCCCGTCGCATTTACAGGGCGCGCCTGGCTTTGCTAGAACGCCCGCGCCCGCCAAGGAGCGTTGCGACGGCCTAGTTCTTTGCGAACATTGGCCGCCAGGCTTGGCAGGCTTCCAGTTTTGGAAAACGACGCTCGCGAACTCTCGAAGGAGGGCGCGCGATGAGCGCTTCAGATTACGTCATTAAAGACCTCAGCCTCGCCGATTGGGGCCGCAAGGAAATCGAGATCGCCGAGACCGAAATGCCGGGTCTCATGGCGATACGCAAAGAGTTCGGGGCAAAGCAGCCGCTGAAAGGCGCGCGCATCGCCGGCTCGTTGCACATGACCATCCAAACCGCGGTGTTGATCGAGACGCTGCAAGCGCTGGGCGCCGAAGTGCGCTGGGCCTCATGCAACATCTTCTCGACGCAAGACCACGCCGCCGCCGCCATCGCGGCCAAGGGCACGCCAGTGTTCGCCGTGAAGGGCGAGACGCTGGACGAATATTGGGATTACGCGCACCGCATCTTCGAATGGCCGAATGGCCAATACGCCAACATGATCCTCGATGACGGCGGCGATGCAACTTTGCTTTGCGTGCTCGGCCCAAAGGCGGAGAAGGACGCGGCTTTCCTTGAGCATCATTCGAACGAGGAAGAGCAGGCTCTCTTCGCGATGGTGAAGAAGTACCTGAAGTCCAAGCCCGGCTTCTACGAAGCGATCCGCGCGTCGGTGAAAGGCGTATCGGAGGAAACCACCACGGGCGTCCACCGCTTGTATGAAATGGCCAAGAAGGGCGAGCTGCCGTTCCCGGCCATCAACGTCAATGACAGTGTCACCAAGTCGAAATTCGACAACCTCTATGGCTGCCGTGAATCGCTGGTGGATGCGATCCGCCGTGGCACCGACGTGATGCTTTCGGGCAAGGTCGCTGTCGTCGCCGGTTATGGCGATGTCGGCAAGGGCTCGGCCGCATCGCTGCGTCAAGGCGGCGCGCGCGTGAAGGTGACGGAAGTCGATCCGATCTGCGCGCTGCAGGCGGCGATGGAAGGCTATGAAGTCGTGACTATGGACGATGCGGCGCCGCACGCCGACAACTTCGTCACCGCCACCGGCAACAAGGATGTCATCACCGTCGATCACATGCGGGCGATGAAGAACAACGCCATCGTCTGCAATATCGGCCACTTCGATTCAGAAATTCAGGTCGCGGGTCTGAAGAATTTCAAGTGGGACGAGATCAAGCCGCAAGTGCATCATATCGAGTTTCCGGACGGCAAGAAGATCATTCTTCTCTCAGAAGGCCGCCTGGTGAATCTCGGCAACGCCACCGGTCACCCGAGCTTCGTCATGTCAGCGTCGTTCACCAATCAGACGCTGGCGCAGATCGAGCTTTGGACCAATGGCAAGGCGTACAAAAACCAGGTCTACACGCTGCCCAAGCACCTCGACGAAAAGGTCGCCACGCTGCACCTCGATAAACTCGGCGTGAAGCTGACGAAGATGTCGGCGGAGCAGGCTGATTATATCGGCGTGCCGCAAACCGGCCCGTTCAAGCCGGATCACTATCGCTATTGATTGACAGAAGGCGTCGCGGCCCGCGCCCGCGACGCCTTCACGTCCGCCCAACAGCTTCGCCGCATTGCGCCGCCCGCTCCTGAAGGGCATGTAAGGCGAGACTGAGAGGGGCGAGCGCGCACATGCTGGTCAGAGCGACACGGACAGCATCGGCGCTTACATTGCGCGCGCTGTTCTACTGCGCGCTATTTCTTTTCGTCGTCATCGCCCACTTGGCCATCACTGGCGCGCTGCGAGAGTTGGGCTGGAACGGCGGCGCCGCGCTTACCGCATCGGGCGCGATTGTGCTCGCTTTGGTATTGCTGCTCGTGAACATCGCCGATTGGATTCGCGCCTGGGTGCAGGAGCGGCGCGAGATGCAGCGCGTGCGGCTGCGCTTGCCGCCGGGGCCATGCTGCGTGGTGTGGCGCACGTCCGAGGCGCCGGAGGCCGAAGAGAGCGAAGACGGCATGCCATGGGAGCCCGCTGGCCCGATCCGGGCGCGTTATCCTAGATCGGCGCGCCGGCTCGGCGTTGAGGGCATGGCGATCGTCGAATTCGAGGTCAGCGCCAATGGACGGGCGAAGAACATCAATTGCGTCGACGCTTGGCCATCGGATGTCTTTTACACCGCCGCGCGAGAAGCGCTGACGCTGGCGCGCTTTCAGCCCAAGTACGACGTGCATGTGCGTTTCGGCGCCAGCTACAAAATGCCGTTTGTCTTCCGCATCGAAGGCTCGACGCGGCTGAAAGAACGTGGCCGCCGCGCGCGCCTCTACAATCCCGCGCTCCACGCCGCCGGTGAAGCAGTGAAGAAACTGCGACGCCGCGCCTGACGCGGAGTTCCGGCGCCGAATGGCGCAGCGCCGCCGCGCGTTAACGCCTTGAGCTTCCGTAACTTAACCGCGCGTAAACACATTTAAGCGCTTGTTAACGGTTCTCGTCAGCACGCGGGGTGCAATCGCGTGGGCAAAGCGGGAGACTGATTGTCGGGGTTCGGCGATTCGTTTCGCCGCTGTGATGGAATTAGGGGTCGGCACTTGGACGGCGGATTCGCAAGCCTGCTCGTGGCAGGCGGCTCGGCGTCAATCGCCATAGCGGCGCTTTTGTGGGCGCTGCGCGTCACCGATGGCGCGCGCGGCGGCGTCGAAGCGTGGAAGAAGCGCGCGCGCGATTTGGAGGATAAGATCGCCTGGGCCGACGCCATCTTCGGCGCGCATCCGGGCGTGGTGCTGATCTGGGAGGACGCGCTCACCAATCCTGGCGAAGGCGATTGGGGCAAGCCGCGCATTTATGGCTCGCCGCTCGCGCTCGCGAGCTTGCTGCGGTTCTCCGATCAAGCCGTGGCGGCGGAGCCCGCCGTTCGCATTCTGCAAGGCCTCTCTGTGTTCGATGCGACCGATGCGACGGGCGCGGAAACGCGGCTTTCGCCGGCGATCACGCGGCTCCGGCGTGACGGCGCGGCGTTCTCGATCAAAATCTCAACGCCCGACGGCGTTTACGTGGAAATCGACGGCCGCACCGCCGGCTCGCGCGCCGTGGCGTGGGTGCTCGACGCCAGCGTGCGCGGCGTGGAGGAAGGCGCCGCCGGCGGACGCATTGGCAGCGGCGGTCACGAAGTCATCGCCCGCGATCCCGCCGCGTTCCTGGAAATGTGGAACGGCGCGCCGTTCATGGCGTGGCGTGTCAACGGCGCGCTGAAGCTGGAATGGGCCAATCCCGAATATCTCGCGGCGCTGGAGGCGAAGTCGCTGGACCAGGCGCTCGCGCGCAATCTGCAACTCGATCAGGGCGCGACCGATCTCGCGCGCAAGGCGATCGAGCTTGGCGACGCGGTGGAGGAGACGCGCTCGGCCGTCGTCGGCGGTCAGCTGCGGACGCTGCGCTTGCGCATGAGTCCGGTGGCCGGCGGCGCTGCGGGCATCGCCATCGACGTCACCGAGAGCGAAGCTTCGCGCGATCAGCTGGCAAAGCAGCAGCGCGCGTACGACGAAACGCTGAACCATCTGGCCGAAGGCATCGCCGTGTTCGATTCCGGCAAGCGGCTGGTGTTCTACAACCGTGCCTTCGAAGCGACGTGGGGGCTGGAGCCGGCGTTCCTGGCTGACAAGCCGGTGCACGCGGCGTGGCTCGATCATCTGAAAGAAAAGCGCAAGCTGCCGGCGCACGCAAACTACGCCGAATGGCGCGCGCGCGAACTCGCGCTCTATCAAGAGCACGCCGAATTGCCGGAGGACCTTTGGGTGTTGCCGGACAGCCGCATGCTGCGCGTCGCCCGCCAGCCGCATCCGAACGGCGGCATGCTGATGATCTTCTCCGACATCACCAACGAAATCGCGTTGAAGAGCCAGTATGACGCGCTGGTGCAGACGCAGAAGGCGGCGCTCGACAAGCTGCACGAAGGCATCGTCGTGTTCGGTCTCGATGGGCGGCTGAAGCTTTCGAACCACGCTTTCCATACGATGTGGAAGCTGGAATCGTCGCAGATCGAAAACGACCTGCCGTTCGACAAGGTGGTCGAGCTCTGCCAGCAGCTGTTTCATGATCGCGCCGAATGGGCGCGGGTGCGTGGGCGCATTACCGATCCCTCGCCGGAAGCGCGCACCGAGTATCGCGGCGAGATGCGCCGCAGCGACGAAAGCGTGCTGAAATTCCTGACGCGGCCATTGCCGGACGGTGCGACGCTTGTCGCGTTCCAGGACATCACCGCCGACCGGCGCGTCGAGGAGGCGCTGCGCGAGCGCGCCGAAGCGTTCGAACAAGCCGATCAGCTCAAGGGTCAGTTCGTCGAGAACGTCTCCTACCAGTTGCGCAATCCGCTGCAGGCGATCTATGGCAACGCCGAATTGCTCCAAGCGCGCGTATTTGGGCCGCTGAACGACCGGCAGGTGGAGCAGGTGGGCTCCATCATCGAAGCCTCGAGCAATCTCTCCAAGTTGATCGACAACATTCTCGACGTCGCCATGGTCGAAGCCGGCAATGTCGCGCTCGATCTTGCGCCGGTGGATGTCTACGCCACCATCAGCGAAAGCGTGCAGATGGCCGCCTCCAAGGCGCGCGACACCGAAGTGCCGATCCGCGTGAAGTGCGATCCGAGCATTGGCGAAATCAATGCGGACCCAAAGCGCATCACCCAAGTGATTGTGAACCTGCTCTCGAACGCGCTCCGGCACACCGAGCGCGGCGACACGATCACAGTCTCGGCCGAGCGTCTCGACGGCGTGCTCCGCCTGACCGTGAGCGACACCGGCAAGGGCATGCCGTTCGACGCGCAGGCGCGGGCGTTCGATAGCTTCCAGTCGGGCGACCGGCGCGGCGCCGGGCTTGGCCTTGCGCTCGTGCGCTCGTTCGTCGAGATGCACGGCGGCTGGGTGGCGCTGCAAAGCGAGCCTGGACGCGGCGTGACGGTGACTTGCCATCTGCCGGCCTCGACGCCGGCCGCCGGCCCGCCGCCGACGCCGCCTGCGCGCAAAGCGGCATAATCTGACACTGCGTTAACGCGGCTGTGAAACCGGTTCCCGCAACGTCCCCGCTCCGCACACGTTATCTTTCATCTCAGCAAGGTTTCGAATCCGATGCGGCCGCGTGCCTACCATCTCGTCCAAGTCGCCGACTATGCCATCGGAGCGGTATTTGCGATGTCGATCTTCGTCTTTGGCCTGTTCGCTTTCGCGATGACCGGGGGCGTGCTCAAGGGTTACGAGATGCGGGCTCTTGGCGGCGTGTACACGAGCTTCTTGTCGCGCGTCGAAACGGAAGCACACGCGTTGCGCGCGGGCTATTGTGAAAACGCCACGGTACAAGCATCGGACCAAGCAGAATGTGGCCCTGCGGATGTGGCGCCCGCTTAAGCGCAACTAAACTTTTCGTGTATGCGCAACGTACGAGTTGGGCCCGCGTTAATCCCGGGCCATGTTCCTCCGTCGCTCCCTCGCCGCCGCCCGCAACAACAGCGCAATGACCTTCACCTCGATGATGGCGTTGATCACTACGTCCATGTTCATGAGCGTGACCGGCGGCGGGTTGCAGCCACATGAAACGCGTGCGGTCCAGTCGACGTTTGCGAGCTGGTTGGGCGACAGCGCCGCCGCCGCTGAGCTGGAACGCGCAACGCCTTATTCAACCGCCCGCGCGGTCCATCTTATACCGCTCCTGCCCATCAACTTCGCCGAAACGACAGTCGCGCCGCAGATTTTCGACGACGGATTGTTGGGCGGACCCATGATCGAGCGCGCGCGGGTTTTCGCAGTATCCAATGACGGCCTCATCCCAATTGCCTGCGCCGACGCAAATTCGCTTTGCGCCGCCCCGGACGCCGTCCCTGCACAGGCTGAACTTGAGTTCGCGGCCGTGTCGTTAGCGACGCTGCACTAACGTTGCGCGTACGCGCGCACGATAGCCTCGAGAAAGTCTCGTCCTTCATAGAGAGATTGTACGCGCAGTTTCTCGTTTAGCCCGTGCGCGTTGCTTTCGCCGGGCGCGGCGAACATGCCGCTCATGCCGTAAGTCGGGATGCCGGCATTGTTGAGAAAGCGCCCGTCCGTAGCGCCAACCGTCATCACCGGCACAATCGGCGTTCCGGGCCACATGCGGGCGACGGCTTGCTCCACCGGGCCCATGATGGCGCGGGTGAGTTGAGGCGGACGCGAACCTTCGCGCCGGCGCACGATCTCTACCGTGATCTCCGGATCGGCGAGCGCGCGTTGCAAATCGGCCTGCACCTCTTCCGGCGTGTGCCCTTGCAGAACACGGCACGAGAGCGTCGCCGTTGCGCGCTGCGGCAGCGCATTCGGTGCGTGACCGGCGTCGAGCTGTGTCGCCACGCAGGTGGTTCGCATCATGGCGTTGTAGGAGGGATCGCGCGTCAGCACGACGGTCGCACCTGCGTCTCTCGGGTTGGCCGCGATCGCGGTCATGGCGGCGCCCATCTCGCCGCCCACGATTGGCGCCATGCGCTCGAAGAACGCGCGCGTCACCGGGTTGAGTTCGACCGGGAAATTATGCGCCGAGAGCCGATCGAGCCCGCGGCTCAGCCGGTAGATCGCGTTTTCCGGCACTGGCCGCGAGGAATGGCCCCCGGGATTGGTGACGGTCAGCGTCATCACCTGGTGGATTTTTTCGCCTGCCTGAACGTTGAACACGAGCGGGCGCCCATCCGGACCGATCACGCCGCCGGCGCCTTCATTGATGGCGAAATCGGCCTGGATCCAGTCGCGATGGTTCTGCAGCAGATGGTCCACGCCGTTGACGCGGTTCGACGTTTCCTCGCCGCAGGTCAGCGCCATGCGGAGAGTGCGGCGGGGGCGGAAGTTCTCACGCCGCATGCGCACGAACATATCGACGAACACGGCGGCCATAGCTTTGTCGTCGGCGGTGCCGCGCCCGAAAAAAAAGCCGCCTTCCTCCACCAAAGTGAACGGATCGCGCTCCCAATCCTCGCGGCGGGCGTCCACCACATCGATGTGCGCCAGCAGCAGCACCGCGCGACGGGAAGAACCGCGCAGCACGGCGACGAGGTTGCCGTCGTCCGGGCGGCCGTCCGGCACAATCACGCGCGCGTCTGCCTCGGTGAAACCAGCGCCGCGCAAATGCGCGAGCATCGCTTCGGCGGCGCGAGTACAGGAGCCCGTGGTCGGAGAGGAATCGATCTCGACCAGCTCTTCGTAGATGGCGCGGAAGGCGGCGCGCTCGGGCGTCAGCTCTTGCGCTTGCGCGGCGGCGCTGAACGCTGTGATCGCAAACGCAAGAATGAGTGCCCGCATCGTTGTCTCCCTCGCGGCGCAGTGAACAGAGTTCGCGGGAGAAACTCAACCTCTCGGGCTATATCCAGCGGCGGACGCGCTTGCAGTACGCGTCGAACGCATCGCCGAACTGGCGGCGCATATTCGCTTCCTCAAACGGGATGAACACGCGGTCGGCGATCAGATACATCGCCACCGGCGCCAGATACATTAGCGGCTGACCGACCCACACCGCCGCGCCCAACGTGATCAGCGTCATGGCGAGATACATGGGATTGCGCGTGAAGGCGTAGATTCCATGCGTCACCAGCTTGCTGTTGACCGGCGCGTTCGGCAGCAGCTGCGTGCCGGCGAAGACGAACTGCCCCATGCTGAAGAACAGCACAGCCAGAGCGGCGGCGATGAAAATGGCGCCCGTCGGTTTGTGCCGCCATTCCGGCAGGTCCGCGCTGAAGGGTAGCAGCAGACTAAGGCTGTAGGTGGCGGCGATAAGAAGCGCGGCCCAGACCGGGGGCGGGATAAGGCGCAGCATCATTGTTGGCCTCGTCAACGGCGCCAATTATAGCCGCTGTGACGGCATCACGCAACGTCAGTGCTGGCTCTTCGGCAACCGCACAATGAGCCCATCCAGCGCTTCACTCACTTTGATCTGGCAGGAGAGGCGCGAATTGTCTTCGACGTCGTTGGCGAAATCGAGCATCGACTGCTCCATCGAGCCGGCTTCGCCGGTCTTCGCCAACCATTCCGGATCGACATAGACATGGCAGGTTGCGCAGGCGCAGGCGCCGCCGCAATCGGCGTCGATGCCCGGCACGGCGTGTTTCACCGCCGCCTCCATCACCGTCTGGCCGTTCGGCGCCTCGATGACGTGCTCTTTGCCGGTGTGCTCGATGTAAGTGATCTTCGGCATGGTTTCCTGTTCAACACTTTAGCGCGCGCTGGCGACAAGTTCTTTCATCGGCCGCGTTTCATCCGTGATGACGTCGTGCGGCAACGAGCGCCCGGTTTGGATCAACATCTTCGCGCCCAGATACTCGCCCGGCCGGTTCACCGCATCCACCGCAATCAGCTTATCGCCTTTGTAGTAGAACGCCGCGAACGAGCGGTCAGCCATGACGCCGCGGAACACGACATGGTCGTAACCTTGGAACAGCCCGGCGATCTGCAGTTTGAGGTCGTACTGGTCCGACCAGAACCAGGGCGCCTCGACGGCATGGGGCTTTTGCCCGGTGATGAGGGCGGCGACGATCTTGGCCCCTTCGACCGCGTTGTGCACGCTTTCCAGGCGGCAGACGCGGCCGTCGAAATGCGCCATCGGGCGCGATGCGCAATCGCCGATGGCGAAGATGTGGGGATCGGAGGTGCGGCACTCGGCATCGGTGACGATGCCGTTGTCGATGGCGAGGCCCGAGTGCTGCGCCAAAGTCGTCTCCGGCGTCACGCCGATGCCCGCAATGACGATATCCGCCGGCAGTTCGCCGCCATCGGCGAGGCCAACGCCAGTAACGCGGTCCTGGCCTTTGATAATTGCCGGCTGGCCGCCGAGTACGAAGCGCACGCCTTGGCGCGTGTGTTCATCGAGAAAGAAGCCGGCGACCTCTGGGCTGGTCACGCGCGCTAGCGGCCGCACAGCGGTTTCGATCACCGTTGTTTCAAGCCCGCTTTGCCGCGCCACTGCCGCGACCTCCAAGCCGATATAGCCCGCGCCGATGACGACCAGCTTTGCGCCGGAAACGAAGCGCGGGCGGATCGCATCCACGTCCGCCGCGGTGCGGAAGAGGCGCACGCCGTCGAGATCTGCGCCCACCAGCGGGAGCTTTCGCGGCCGCGCGCCGGTGGCCAGCACCAGCGCGTCATATGGCAGCTCGCGCCCGCCCTCGACGCGCACCTTCTTGGTGGCGCGGTCGATCCAGACCGCCTTCATCGACGGCAGAAACGAGATGTGTTCTTCGGCGTAAACGCTAGGCGGGCGCAGCAGCAGCCGGTCCATCTCCAGCTTGCCGGCGAGGTAGGCCTTGGACAGCGGCGGGCGTTGGTACGGCGCGCACGGTTCTTCGCCGATCAACGTGATGTCGCCCGCGAATCCGGCCTGGCGCAGGCGTTGCGCGGTCTCGCCGCCGGCTTGGCCGGCGCCGACAATGATGATGCGGTTGATTTCGCCCGTACTCACAGCGGTTTGGTGTTTGAAGCCTCTGCGGGCGGGGCGCAAGGCGCCCTTGATGCCGCGCTGCCGCTAGGCCAGCATCCGCGCCCGTGACCGCCCGTAACGCACTTGATTCGCGCGAAATCCCGCTGCCGGACCCGGCGGCGACAATGGCGCTCGGCCGCCGCTTGGGCGAGGCGCTGGGGCCGGGGGATGTGGTCTGCCTCAGCGGCAATCTCGGCGCCGGCAAAACCACGCTCGCGCGCGGCGCCATCGAAGCCTGGACCGGCCGGCCGGAAGAGACGCCCAGCCCAACTTATACCCTGGTGCAAACCTACGAGGGCGCGAAGGGCGAACTCTGGCACGTTGACCTTTACCGCCTGGACCGCGCCGACGACGCCTGGGAGCTTGGACTGGAAGACGCTTTCGCCGAAGCGGCCTGCTTGATCGAATGGCCGGAGCGGCTGGAGAACCAATTGCCCGCCGATCGGCTCGATATCGCTTTGAGCCCCGACGGTGAAGGACGCAACGCCGCGCTACTTGCGCACGGCGCATGGAGAACACGGCTTGCAACGATCTGAGGCTCTCGCGCGCTTGCTCGAACAGACCGGCTTCGACGGCGCCGTGCGGGATCCGCTGCCGGGCGATGCGTCCACGCGCCGGTATGAGCGGCTGGCGAAGGATGGCCGCCGCGCCATGCTGATGGACGCGCCGCCGAGCAGCGAAAGCGCGCCATGCCCACCGGGTGCCACGCCCGCGGAGCGCCGGCTGCTTGGTTGGAACGCAACATCGCGTCTGGCCGCCTCGCGCGTCGAAGCTTTCGTCGCGGTCGCCAATCATCTGGAAAGCCTCGGCCTCGCGCCGCCGCGCATCTACGGCGCCGATTGCGAAGCCGGTTACGCCGTGATCGAAGATCTCGGCGACAACCTCTACGCCCACGCCATCCCGCAAGGCGCCGACGAGATTGCGCTTTACGAAGAAGCCGCGCGCGTGTTGGCGCACGTACACCAAACGCCGCCGCCCGCGCGCTTGGACGGCGCCGGCAACGCGACGTGGCCGCTGCTCGATTACGACGCGCTGGCGCTCGAAGTGAACGCCGACCTGTTTGTCGAATGGCTGCCGCGCGCCGCCGATGTTCACATTGACGACGCCGCCCGCGCCCGCTGGGAAAAAGTGCGCGATGGCCTGATCGTGAAGGCGCTCGGCTTTCCGCGCGCCTTCACAATCCGCGACTATCACGCTGAAAACCTGCTCTGGCTGCCGGAGCGCGAGGGGTTGAAGCGCGTGGGGCTTCTAGATTTTCAAGACGCCGTTCGCGGTTGGCGCGCTTGGGACTTCGCCATGCTGCTGCATGACGCGCGCCGCGATGTGAGCCCAGAAGCCAGCGCCGCCGCCGTCCGCGCATACCTCGACGCCACCGGCGCCAGCGATACTGAATTTCAGCGCGAGCTCGCCGTGCTCGGCGCCGTCAACGCCATGCGCATCCTTGGCATCTTCGCGCGCCTCGCCGGCCGCGACGGCAAGCAGCGTTATCTCTCCTTCATGCCGCGCGAGTGGGGCCATCTCGCCCGCA
This sequence comes from Hyphomonadaceae bacterium, assembly GCA_014378995.1. Classification (GTDB taxonomy): domain Bacteria; phylum Pseudomonadota; class Alphaproteobacteria; order Caulobacterales; family Aquidulcibacteraceae; genus Vitreimonas. The sequence continues at coordinate 4,345 of JACMMP010000059.1, read as the reverse complement.
CGCTCGAGCATCCCGCGCTCGCCGACGCACGCGACTTCGTCGAAAGCGTCGCCCGGCCGTATCTGGAGAAAGCGGCGTGACGCCCCATACAGCAATGGTGCTTGCCGCCGGGCTCGGCACGCGGATGAAACCGCTGACCAACGATCGCCCCAAGGCGCTGGTTACTGTCGGTGGGCGCGCACTAATCGATCACGTGCTCGACCGCTTGATTGCTGCGGGCGTCAAACGCGCAGTGGTGAATGTGCATGCGTTTGCCGATCTGCTCGAGGCGCACGTGGCGCGCCGCACCGATATCGAGATCGTGATCTCGGACGAGCGCGCGCAGCTGATGGAAACCGGGGGCGGGGTGCGCCAGGCGCGCCCGCTTTTGGGCGACGCGCCAATCGTCGTCTGCAATATCGATAGCGTCTGGGACGAGCCGAACGGTTCGGCGGTTGCGCGCCTCTGCGAAGGTTTCGATGCCGCGCGAAGCGGCGCGAAACTTATGCTCGCGGCGATGGATCAGCAACTCGGCTATGACGGAGAAGGCGACTTCTTCATGGACGAGCACGGCATGCTGAGCTTTCGCGATGCCCTGCCGCTTACGCCGTGGGCCTACATGGGCGCTCAGATCATCGATCCTGCGGTGGTTGATAACGAACCGCTCGAACCGTTCTCGTTCACGCGCGTGTGGCGCAGGCTGGCCGGCGAAGGGCGCCTCTATGGCGCCCCGCTCGGCGGCTATTGGATGCATGTCGGCGACCCCGAAGCGCGCGTGCAAGCGGAAGCGCGGTTGAGCGCCGGCGCGCCACGTCCATGACCATGCTGCCGCTCGGGCTGCCCGAACCTTTGTTCGGCGGCCCGGCGCCGCGTATCCGCGCCGCGCCCGCATCAGCGCCATTTTTGGATGTGCTGGCCGAAGCGATGGTTGCTGCGCTCGTGCGTAAGGACGATCCGTTTGCGTTGGCCGATGCGCTCGTGCTGTTGCCCAACCGCCGCGCCGCCCGTGGGCTGATCGATGCGTTCGCTAAGCGCCTCGGCGGCGCGGCGCTTTTGCCGACCATCCGTCCGCTCGGCGATCCGCACGCGGACGACGATCCAGACGTCTGGGGCGCCGATCCGCTCACGTCAGACATCCTGCCGCCGATCGAAAAGATCCAGCGCCGCATGCAGCTGGCCTCGCTTATCCGGCGCCGCGACGTGGCGTCGAACGGTGTCGACGATCCCGCCCGTGCAATCGCGCTGGCGGATGAACTTGGCAAGCTGCTCGATAGCGCCGCGACCGTAGATCGCGTCGCATGGGAAAAATTGCCAATGCTCGTCGAAGAAATCGAACTCGCGCGGCATTGGGCGAGTTCGGCGGCGTTTCTCGCCATCATCGCGCAATTCTGGCCGGAGCATTTGAAGGAGCAGGGCAAGAGCGATCCCGCCGCCCACGGCGCAGCGCTTCGCCGCTCACTCGCGCAACGCTGGCTTGAAAACCCGCCCAAGCGCCCAATCATCATCGCGGGGTCCACCGGCTCGCAATCTACCACGCGCGAGCTGATGCGTGTTGTTGCCGGCTTGCCGCGCGGCGTTGTCGTGCTGCCGGGCGTCGATGTCGATCTCGACGAAGAATCCTGGGCGCTGATCGGCGATCAGCATCCGCAATATGCGCTGAAAGGCACGCTTAAAGCGCTTGGCGTGGCGCGCAACGCCATCCCCGCGCTCGTCATCGAATCCAGCAGCGGCCGCGCCCGGCGCGTGTTGATGCGTGAAGCTTTGGCGCCGGCGGAGAAGACCGCCGATTGGTTGGCGCGCCTAGAACTCGCAGGCGGCAAGGATTTCGTGCGTGCGGGTGTCGCAGGCTTGGGTCTCTTGGAAGCGGAAACGGAAGATCAGGAGGCGACCGCCATCGCGCTGATGCTACGCGAGGCATTGGAGCGCCCCGGCGGCAGCGCCGCCGTCGTGACGCCGGATGCGCGGCTGGCGCGCCGAATAGAATCGAAACTCGCACGCTGGGGCATCGAGCCGGCGGTGTCGCACGGCGCGCCGCTGCGCGAGACCGAAGCCGGGCGGTTGATCGTGCTGCTGTGCGAGCTGGCCCGCGACGCCGGTGATCCGGTGGCGCTGGCGGCGCTGCTGAAACACCCGCGCGTCGCGTTGGGGCGCGACCAGTTCGCGCTGACTGTGCTCGAACACGAGGCGCTCCGCGGCGCGCGACGCTATGAAACGTTGGAAGAGCTAGCTGGTTTTGGCGAACGCGATCCGACAAAGCTGGTCAAGCTCTGGCCAGTTGCCCGCCGGATTGTCGACGCGTTGATCGTTGCGCTGAAACCGTTGCGTTCGCTGATGTCGCACAAGGAAGTGACGCTGGCGGAGTTCGCCGATGCGCTGAGCCAGTGCGTGGAAGAGCTGACGGCGCACGAAGTGTGGCAGGGCCGCGACGGCGAAGCCGCCGCCGCGCTGCTGCGTGAGGCCAACAGGTACGGCGCAGCTTTGGGGCTCATGGCATATCATGCAGCCCCGCGTGTGCTGATGAAGCTGATGGAGGAGCGCGAGGTTCCGCCAGTGGCGAACACGGCGGATGCGCCGATCGCAATCTGGGGCTTGCTTGAGGCGCGTTTGCAACGGCGCGACCTGATGATCCTCGCGGGCCTCAACGAAGGCGTCTGGCCGGCGCCGGCAGGCGAAGACCCGTTCTTGTCGCGCGCGATGCGCGTTAAGCTCGGCCTGCCCTCGCTCGATGCGCGCATCGGCCTCGCCGCGCACGATTTTGCGCAGCTCGCCAACGCGCCAAACGTGGTGCTGACGCGCGCGCTGCGCCGCGATGGCGCGCCCACTTTGGCCTCGCGCTGGCTCTGGCGTTTGAAGACGCTGGTAAAGGGCGCGCAAGGCGAGATCGAGCGCGCCGACGATTATGTGGCGTGGGCCAAGGCGCTGCACGAGCCAGCGGAGATCAGGCCCGCAACCCCGGTCGCGCCGCGTCCGCCCGCCGGCAAGCGCCTAACGCAGATCAGCGTCACGCAAGTGGAAACGCTGATCCGCGACCCGTACGCCGTCTATGCGCGGCGCATCCTGAAGCTTGACAGCCTCGATCCCATCGGAGCGCCCGCCGGCCCGGCTGAGCGCGGCACCGCTGTGCATCGCGCGATCGAACGTTTCGGCGATGGCGGCGATCCGGCAGAGCTTTCGCGTCTGCTCGATGAAGAATTGCGTTGGCACGGCATTGCGCCGGAGCGCCGTGCCGCCGAGCGGGAGCGGTTGCTTGCCTCGGTGCAGGCGCTGATCGCCTGGTTTGCGGAGCGGCGCGGGCGTGAGGCCGTCGTGTATCGTGAGAAGTACGGCAAAATGCCTGTCGGCGATGTTTTCCTCACCGGCATCGCCGACCGCATTGAGATCGCGCCGGGCCATTGCGCCATTCTCGATTTCAAGACCGGCAAGCCGCCGACCAACGAGCAGGTGAACAGCGGCCTCTCTCCGCAATTGCTGCTGGAAGCTGCGATGCTGATGGCCGGGTGCGTTGATGACGTCCCGAAAGCGACGCCGACTGAACTGGTGTACTGGCAATTCGGCGGCTCCAAACCCGCGCCGCAAATCGTCGACGCAGAAGGCGGGCCGGTGCTGGCCGCGGAGCAAGCGCTGACTAATCTGCGCGGCCTGCTGACGAAGTACGCGGACCCGCAGCAGGCGTTTTTCTCCAAGCCGCGCGTGCAATTCCTGAAGCCGTACGACGAGTATGATCTGCTCGCGCGGCGCAAGGAATGGGCGGACGAGGCGGGTGACGAATGAGCCGCGCACTCGATCCTGTCGCCGAGGCGACGTTGGCGCAACGCCAGGCGGCCGATCCCCTCTTTTCGGTGTTCGTCACCGCCAATGCGGGCTCCGGCAAAACCAAGGTGCTGGTCGATCGCATCGCACGGCTGCTGCTGCAAGGCTCAAAGCCCTCGGCGTTTTTGTGCATCACGTACACAAAAGCGGCGGCCGCGGAGATGCAGCGGCGCCTGTTCGAGCGGCTTGGCGCTTGGTGCGTCGCCGACGATGCGACTTTGGCCAAGGAGCTAAAGGATCTCGGCGCGCCTGAAGCTGAGCTTAGCCGCGCCCGGGCGCTGTTCGCGCAGGCGCTGGAAACGCCGGGTGGCTTGCGCATTCAGACCATTCACGCCTTCTGCGAACGCCTGCTCGCGCGCTTTCCGCTCGAGGCCGGCGTGCCGCCCGGCTTCGATATCGCCGATGAAGCGCGCGCGGCGGCGCTTTTTTGCGCGTGTCCAAAGGTTCATTTTGCCGTGAAAAGTTTTTCATCTTGTAACGCTCTCCTAGAATTTATTATCTGGTAGAGGAGAATAACATTTATCAACCTAATTTATAACGGAAGATTAATCAGCTT
>JACMMP010000058.1 GCA_014378995.1 Hyphomonadaceae bacterium | reverse complement strand
TTCGCGGGCGTGACGCCGGTTTCCGTGGCGTAGGCGCGGGCGAAATTGCGCGGGCTCATTGCCGCGCGCGCGGCAAGCGCTTCGACGGAAAGCGCGCCGCCGAGGCGATCGCGCATCCAGGCGTTCAGCGCAGCGAAGCGCGGTGCGTCGAGATCGAGCAGTGCCGAGTGCTGCGCCTGGCCGCCGGGGCGCTTTGCATAAACCACCATTTCGCGCGCGACATCGGCGGCGATGTCGGCGCCAAGATCGGCTTCGATCATAGCCAGCGCGAGATCGATGCCGGCAGTGACCCCAGCGGAGGTCCATATATCGCCGTCCTGAACGTGAATTCGATCGGGCTCGACGCGCACGTTGGGGAAGAGCCGCGCAAGCTGCGCCGCGCGACGCCAGTGCGTGGTGCACGTCTTGCCGTCGAGCAAGCCGGCCGCAGCGAGCAGAAACGCGCCCGAGCAGACGCTGGCGACGCGGCGGCCGCGGTTTGGCGCGCGTTTGATTGCGGCGAGGAGGGATGCGTCAGTCATCGCCAGCGCCGTGCCGTTTCCACCGACGACGATGATGGTGTCGGCTTTCGCGCGCCCGATCGCAGCCGCTGGCATAGGCGGGCCGGCGGAGGAGGCGACCATGCCGGCGCGCGCGGCGACGAGTTTCAGCCGGTAGGCCCCGCGCACGAACCGCGAGGCGATCTCGAACGCGCCCATAGGCCCGGCCGCATCGATGATCTGAAAGCCTGGGAAGAGGACAATCTCGACCGTCCTCGGCTTTGGCGGAAAAGGAGGCTTCTTTGACATTTCCGCCAAGACTAGCGGGCGCCATTGTGGCGTTGTCAACAGGAGCTTTGCCCCATGCCCGCGCCGTTCCGGATCGTCTTCATCCTCTATCCGCGCCTCACACAGCTCGATTTCACCGGGCCATATGAGGTGTTGGCGCGCATGCCCGGCACGGAGGCGATCATCGCCTCTAGAGATGGCGGCGAACTGGTCACCGAGATGGGGCTGACGTTCGCCAACCTGCGTACGCTCGCCGACATCGACCGCGCCGACCTGATCATGGTCCCCGGCGGGCCGGGTCAGACCGCGGCGATGCTCGATCCGGATTTCATGAGCGAAGTGAAGCGGCTCGGCGAAAGTGCAACATACGTGACCAGCGTCTGCACCGGCTCGCTCATCCTCGCGGCGGCCGGGCTGCTCAAAGGCAAGCGCGCCGGCAGCCATTGGGCGTACCGCGAATTGCTCGCCCCGTTCGGCGCCATTCCAGATGACGCACGCGTCGTGCGCGACGGCAACGCCATTACTGGCGGCGGCGTCACTGCGGGCATCGACATTGCGCTCACCATAGTCGCCGATCTTGCGGGCGAGGATGTCGCCAAGATGATCCAGCTTGCGATCGAGTATGCGCCGGCGCCGCCGTTCAACTCGGGGCGGCCGGAAACGGCGGAGCCGAAAACGGTGGACGCGGTCAAGCAGCTCTTCTCGGCATTCGCGGAGCAACGGCGCCAAGCGATCGAGACGTTCGCAGCGGAGCGCGCTTGATGCTGGCGCTCCGGCCCAATTGCGAATGCTGCGACCGCGACTTGCCGCCGGAGAGCAGCGAAGCGCGGATTTGCACGTTTGAGTGCACGTACTGCGCGGCTTGCGCGGATGGAGAGCTTGGCGGCCAATGCGCCAATTGCGGCGGCAATCTCGAACGCCGGCCGATCAGGCCGGCTGCGGCTTTGGTGAAGTATCCCGCTTCGACGGAGCGGGTGCTGAAGCAGCATTAGATCCGTCATCCTGGGGCGCACGCAGTGCGAGCCCAGGATCCAGGGGATCATAAAGCTGTTTGTTTGCCCCTGGGTCCTGGGCTCTCGCTGGCGCGAGCCCCAGGATGACGAATGGCGTGTGGAGGCGGGTCTGAAGACCCACGATCCCAGCGCCCCGTTAAGCCCGCCCGCCTTCGCCGCTGATGAGTTGCGCCAGGTCGAAGCCGAGCGCCCGGATGGCGCGGGTCCATTTGCCGTCATGCTCTTCGTCGAAGATGATTGCGTTGTCGGGATCGACGACCAGCCACGCATTGTGGCGAAGTTCGTTTTCCAACTGGCCCGCGCCCCAGCCGGCGCAACCTAGCGCGAGCACGAAATCCCGCGGCGCGCGTGTGCCAGACATCGCCTCCAGCACGTCGCGCGTGGCGGTGAGGCGAATGCCGGGCGCTACGTCCATGGTCGCTTCCCCGGCAGCGAAGTCGTCCGAGTGCAGCACATAGCCGCGGTCGGGGCTGACAGGGCCGCCGTCGAGCACGGTGCGGAGCGCGATTTGGATGTCGCTCTTCAAGCCCAAATGCTTCAACACGTCGCTGAGCGTGAGTTCCTCTTTCGGCCGGTTGAGCACCACGCCCATGGCGTGTTCCTGATCGTGTGAGCACATCAAGATCACGGTGTGGGCGAAGCGGGCGTCGCCGATAGCCGGCATCGCCACGAGAAGTTTGCCTGCGAGTGAGTTGGCCATGAGGTCGATGCTTTCAGGCTGACGGCTGCTCCGCAAGAGGGCGCTCGCATATGGGCGCCAACGGCCCTACATTGCGGCGGAAGTTAGAGGAGAACAATCATGATCAAGGTCGGAGACCAGGTGCCGGACGTGCAGTTCAACGTGCCGACGAGCGAAGGCATGAAAACGATGCGCACCGCTGACGTTTTCGCGGGCAAGACGGTGGCGCTGTTTGCCGTGCCGGGAGCGTTCACGCCGACCTGCTCCGCCCGCCACCTGCCGAGCTTTCGCGACCTCGCGGGCGACTTGAAGGGCAAGGGTGTCGACGCCATCGCCTGCACCTCGGTGAACGATCACTTCGTCATGGGCGCGTGGGCCAAGCAGGAGAACACCGGCGACATCATTATGCTGTCGGACGGCTCGGCCGAGTTCGCGCGGGCTGTCGGCCTTGACGCCGATTTCTCCAAGTTCGGCATGGGCTCGCGTTCGAAGCGTTATTCAATGCTCGTCAAGGATGGGGTGGTAGAACAGCTGAACGTTGAAGAAGCTGGTGAATACAAGGTTTCCAGCGCGGAGCATCTGCTTGGTCAGTTAGGCTGATCTTAAGCGGGCGTGCGCCGCAGAAGCGGCGGGGGAAGAGATGGATTTTGTCGTAATCGTTCTGGTGGTGATGGCGCTTGTGCTGGCGTTCAGCGCCATCAAAGTGGTGCCGCAAGGCCGTCAATACACGGCTGAACGCTTCGGGCGTTACATCCGCACGCTGCGGCCCGGCATTTCCTTTCTTATTCCTTTCGTCGATCGCGTCGGGCGCCGGCTTTCCATGATGGAAACCGTGCTCGACGTGCCGCGTCAGGACGTCATCACCAAGGACAACGCCGTCGTTTCCGTTGACGCGGTGGTGTTCATTCAGATCATCGATGCGGCCAAGGCGGCATACGAAGTCGAGAATCTGAAGCTCGCGATTCAGAACCTCTGCATGACCAACACGCGTACGGTCGTCGGTTCGATGGATCTCGACGAAGTGTTGTCGCAACGCGATTCCATCAATGCGCGCCTCCTCGGCGTCGTTGACTCCGCCACCGATGCGTGGGGCACCAAGGTGATGCGGGTCGAAATCAAGGACCTCTCGCCGCCGGCCGATATCATCCAATCCATGGCCCGCCAGATGAAGGCCGAACGCGAACGCCGCGCGCAGATTCTCGAGGCCGAAGGCGATAAGCAAGCCGCGATCCTCCGGGCCGAGGGCGCCAAGCAATCGGCGATCCTGCAGGCCGAAGGGCGCCGCGAAGCCGCATTCCGCGACGCCGAAGCGCGCGAGCGCGAAGCCGAAGCCGAAGCGAAAGCCACCGATATGGTTTCGCAGGCGATCTCGAAGGGCGACGTCAACGCCATCCGCTACTTCTTGGGGCTCAAATACGTCGAAGCGTTCAGCGAGCTGGCGAGTTCGAACCAGCAGCGCACGGTGATCATCCCGGCCGATCTGGGCGGCCTGGCTGGCTTGGTCGAGGGCCTGCGGTCGCTCAATGCGCAGGGTGAAGGGCAGGCCAGCGCGCCGCGCACCGCCGTGCCGCCGACGCGCTAAAGGAATCCGTCATCCTGGGCTCGCACTACGTGCGCCGCAGGATGACGGTGAAGAGCGGTCCTTTGCGCTCACGCTCCCGCATCGCTACATTGGTTTCATGGACCTGGTCGCCTTCTTCACGAGCTTTGGGCCGACGCACTGGCTGGTGCTGGGGCTCATCCTGCTGATCGCCGAAATGGCGAGCGGCACGACTTATCTGCTCTGGCCCGCGGTCGCCGCGTTCGTCACTGCGCTGGTCTCCCTCACCGGCGCTACCAATTGGATCGCCGATATGGCCGTCTTCGCCGTGCTGGTGATCGCGCTCACCGCGTTCGGCCGGCCTTTGGTGCAGCGTTGGCGCAACGATGGCGCGGCTAACGGCCTGAACGAGCGCTCGGCGGCGTTGATCGGCGAGCGCGGCGTGGTGGCGAACTTCGCTAACGGCATCGGATCGGTCAAAGTGCAGGACACGATCTGGCGCGCGGTGAGTGAGGAAGCGCTGGAGGCCGGGCAAGCCGTGGTGGTTGCCAGCGTTGACGGCGTCACGCTGAAAGTGAAGCGCGGCTAACATGGAGCGCTGGCGCCCTCGCCGGCAGACGCCATCTCGCCACGCGCTGGCGTTTGCCGGTTAAAGGGCGCCGGCGCTCCATAGCGCTACGGCCGCAGCGCGACGCCGCAGCTAATGCGGCGATACTCGAACGTGACGCGGTCGGTACCTCCTGCACCTGAGATCTGTGCGATTAGCCGATTGCCAAGTCGCATGTACATGACCCGTTGCGGGTAATCGTGTTCCGGATTCTCGAAGAGCGCGAAACCATCCGGTTGTCCGCCAGTGTGGATGACGTCAGTCGTATCCACGCTACGAAAGCGCACCGGCCCGCTGCCGTTAGGCATAGCGATGAAGTGCGGCACGTCGTCGATAAGTTCGATGCGCGTTTGCTCCCAGCCGCGTACTTCGCCGTCGCGCGTCGTGTAGGAATAGCCGAGCAGCGCAGGCATCGGCGGCGCGAGCCAAACCTCAGTTATCTCCGTTTCCGCGCCTTGCGTGCGCCAGCAGCCTTTGAGCCAAGCGAGGTCGCTCAGCGTTTGCGCATGTGCGGCGGGAGCGAAGGCGAGAGCGGCTAGGATGAGAAGCATGCGCATGAAGCGAGGCTGCGCGTTGACAGGATTTCGCGCAACCCCCTCTCCCTTGCGGAGAGGGTAAGCGCCCGCGCTAGCGCAGGGTTAGGATCGCGCTGCGCGCCAGTTCATCGGCGCGATCGTTCATGACGTCGTCGGAATGGCCTTTGACCCATTTCCATTCGACTTCGTGGCGCGCATTGGCCTCGTCGAGCTGGCGCCAGAGATCTTCGTTTTTCACCGGCTTCTTGTCGGCGGTTTTCCAACCGTTCTTTTTCCAGCCGTGAATCCATTTCGTCACGCCGTCCATGACGTATTTGGAATCGGTATGCAGTCGCACGCGCACCGGCGTCTTCAGCGCATTCAGCGCCTGGATCGCCGCCATCAGCTCCATGCGGTTGTTGGTGGTGGCGGCGTCGGCGCCGGAGAATTCCTTCTCCGTCTCGCCAAAACGCAACACCGCGCCCCACCCGCCAGGGCCCGGATTTCCGCTACACGCGCCGTCGGTCCAGATGTCGACTGTTTTCATGGCGCGGATGTAGGCGGATTCGGGGGCGTGTCACGATCGGGACGGCGGAGGAGCCACGCTGTCGAGCTGACAATTGTCGCGGAGCTGCCAATCCAAACAATGATTAGCCCATCGCCTAGTGCGGGTAGTGTCAACAGCGATGTGGCGGTCAGTGCGATAGCAAGACCTGCGGATAGACCGGCCGCGGCGTAGACAGCGAACGAACGCCAACGCAATTGCTGAGCAAGTGCATGCCATGCCAGACCGACGCTGGAGGTCATGATAAAGATCAGCACGCTCGCATAAATAAAGGCGACCCCGAACACTTGCAGGGCGAGTGGCGGGAACTGCCACAGTGCGCCCGCAGCCATGAAGACCGAAAACACCAGAGCTGCCCAAAACGCGCCGGCCAGCGAAGCAACAAGTATCACCGCAAGTAAGGATTTACGCTCCATAATCCCCCGCTTCCTTCGCGTTGCGATGAAACGCCAGCTTATCCGCATACTCTAATGGGTCTTTCGGCTTCACCAGCGCACCGGCGGGCGTGTCGCCCCAATCGGCCAACCGCGTCGCGAAGAAACGCAAAGCCGCCCCGCGGCAGAGTGTGGGGAGCGCCTCGCGTTCTGCATCGCTGAGCGGGCGGATGGTTTCGTAGGCGGCGATCATCGCGGCGCCGCGCGCGATGTCGTAGTCGCGCTCGTGCGCGAAGCACCAGGCGTTGAGGCACACCGCTAAATCGTAGCTAAGAAAATCGGTGCAGGCGAAGTAGAAGTCGATCACTCCGGTAAGGCGTGTGCCGAGGAAAAGCGCGTTGTCGGGAAAGAGATCGGCGTGGATCGGCCCGCGCGGCAAATCCCTGGGCCAGGCGGCGCGCGTTTCCGCGACATCGCGCTCAATCAAACTCGCGAGGCCGGGGCGTAAGTATTCCGCTTGCGCGAGGCGCGGCGCGATTAGTTTTTCCCAACCGTCGAGGCTTAGCGCATTGGCGCGCGCAAGTTCAAAGCCCTCGAGCGCGACATGCATGCGCGCGAGCACCTCGCCGATGGCGGCGCAATGGCCGATATCGGGCGCACGCGGCCAGACGCCGTCGAGGAAGGAGATGATGGCGGCGGGTTTTTGCTTTGTGTGGGTGAAAAGCGCGCCGGTTTTGGTTGCGATCGGTTGCGGCGCGGGCACGCCGCGCTCGGCGAGGCGCGCCATCAGCTGCATGAAGAAGGGCAGGTCTTCTTCACGCACGCGCTTTTCGAAAATGGTCAGGATGAATTGGCCGGCGCCCGTGCGCAGAAGGTAGTTCGAGTTCTCAACGCCCTCGGCGATGCCTTTGCACGATGTGGCGGGGCCGAGATCGTATTGCGCGAGCAAGGCCGCAAGATCGCTGTCGGAGAGGGTGGTGTAAACGGCCATTGCGCTATCGGAGTCCTCCCCCCTTGCGGGGGAGGTGTCGCCGAAGGCGACGGAGGGGGGGCGTGCCGACAAGCATGCGCCTGCATGTCCGAACGCCCCCCACCCCCCGGCCCCCGCCCCGCAAGGGGGCGAGGGAGTCCGCTCCAATTGTCATCGCTCTTCCATCCGCACCACATTTCGCTCTTCATCCAAATGCGCGATCCATTGCGCGCGATGATGGCCGGCGAGCATGGCGCGTGTCACGCGTTCGTAGTGCATGACGAAGCGATCAAGCGCTTTGTTCTCAGCCGCCGTCAGCGCGCGGCCGAGTGTTTGCTCTTCCTGCTGCCCGCGCCAGCTGCGGACGATCGCCCAGCTCGGCGCTTGCAGATACACGATCGCGTCGAACGCGCCGAAAAACGGTGCGTACTTTTTCGCAAGCTGCATCTCGGTTTCCCGTCGCCAGATGCCTTCGACATCGTCCTCTTCGAGTTCGTTGAGCGGCGGCGATTGCGGCGTGGGTGTCGCACCCATGCACCAGCCGTCGATCACGATCGCCTCTGCCGGGCCTTCAAACACGGGCCACGCGGAGTCCGGCGCGCGGTCGTCCGCAGCTTTATCAAAACGGGGAAGCGGCGTGGGCGCGTTTTGCGCGAGGCGCGCGATCAGGCTTTTGGCGAGGCCGAGATCGTGCGTGCCGGGCGGGCCGCGCGTGAGCAGCAGCTGTTCGGTCACCGGCCGGGCGACGTGGCGCACTTCGAAATTGCCGTCCTGATCGCGCAGGGCGCTGAACGAGCTGATATTGTCAGCGCGCCAGACGCGTTCGGCTTTGGTTAAGTAAACATCGTCAAGCGAGAAATGGGCGACGCGTGGATGCGTTTGGGCAAAGGCGCGGCAGATCGTGCTTTTGCCCGAGCCCTGCGCCCCGCCAACGCCGACCAGCGCGGGCCTATCCGCGTGGCGCGCACGGACGCCTTGGATGAGGTGCTGGAGCAACGCGGGGATTTCGTCCGCGCCCTGGGTCATTTCGTAGGCGACGCCTGACCGTTGGCGATCGTGTGGACCATGGCCTCTATGATCTCTGGAACGGTGAGCGTGAAAACGCCGCCTTGGTCATCGCGCCAGATCTGATAGCCGGTTTCAAAGCCTAGATCCGCCGGCGGCGTCTCGGTAACGATCATGCTCACCGAAGCGCGCAGCGCTTGGTCGGTGATGGGCAGATGCTGCATCACGAGCGTGGTTCCCATCATGCTTTGGAGCGGCGCCGGCGTTCGCGCCCCCCATAGCGAAATGTGGATAGTCCGGCCGCTGTCTTCGATGCGGCCGATGCGGACGCGGGTGGAGGCGTGCTCAGGGTCGCTGAGGGACCACACCTGTCCTTCGGCGAATGCAGGTTGGTCTGCGAACGCGCTCGGCGCCAGGCAGGCCACAATGAGAGCGACGACAGCTGCGCGCCGACCAATCATGATTCACTCCGCCAGAATGCGTGGTAGTTTGAATACGACGTCTTCTTTCGTCACGCGCACCTCTTCGACGCGCGCATCATAGCGCGACGCAATAGCGGCGATGAGCCCCTCCACCAAATCCTCCGGCGCACTGGCACCCGCGGTGACGCCGACGCTTTGCGCGCCGTCGAACCAGCTCCAATCCACTTCATCGGCGGAGCCGACTAGCCGGGCGTCGCGCGCGCCGGCGCGTTTGGCGACTTCGACGAGGCGCACGGAATTCGAGCTCTTCGGCGAGCCAATGACCAGCACGAGATCGGATTGCTCCGCCATCGCCTTCACCGCGTCTTGTCGGTTGGTGGTGGCGTAACAAATGTCTTCCTTGTGCGGCGCGGCGATGGAAGGAAAGCGTCGCTGCAGCACGCCGACCATCTCCGCGGTGTCGTCCACCGAGAGCGTCGTTTGCGTCACGAACGAGAGCCTTGCCGGATCGCGCGGCATGTAGGTTTCTGCATCCGCCACCGTTTCCAGCAGCGTGATCGCGCCGGGCGGCAGCTGACCCATCGTGCCAATGACTTCCGGGTGGCCAGCATGGCCGATCAGCACAATCTCGTGGCCGGCCTCGTAATGGCGCTCGGCTTCGACATGCACTTTCGACACGAGCGGGCAGGTGGCGTCGACGAAGATCATTTCGCGCCGCCGCGCTTCGGCCGGGACCGCTTTGGGCACGCCGTGGGCGGAGAAGATGACCGGCCGGTCCTCCGGGCAATCGTGCAATTCTTCGACGAATACGGCGCCCAGGGCTTCCAGGCGTTCCACCACGTGGCGGTTGTGGACGATCTCGTGGCGGACATAGACCGGCGCCCCCCACTTCCGAATCGCCTGTTCGACGATCTGGATGGCCCGGTCGACCCCTGCGCAAAAGCCGCGCGGCGCCGCTAACAAGATTGAAATGGGGCGTTTTTCTGGCGGGGTCATCGGCTCGGTGGAGAAGTTTTCGCGCAACAGCAGGTCAGGGCGCCCGGCTCTGTTGCGGGCCGGGCGGGCCAAAGCTATCACGGCCCGACGCCATTTGCCTTGGAGGCGGGGTGAGACATGCAGCCGCCGCTGCATGCCCCCAAGGAAGAACAAGGGCGCGAGAGGTCTCTACAATGAAGCTTCCGGCAGCTTTCATGCTTTCGTTCGCCTTGGCCGTGACGGCCGCCTGCGGCTCATCCTCGCGCGACCGCACGGTGGTCGAATTGCCGGGCGGTGTGCTGCCGGAAGAGGAAGTTCGCGACCCTAGCTTTCTCGATCGCATGGTCGGCAACGATGACCGCCCCAATGTCGGCCCGTGCCCGCTGATGGGCGTGCTCTATGACAATTCGCGCGTGGTCGATTTCGCCGCGCCGGATCAGGTCCGCTACGCCAACATCGAGTTCACCGGGGAGATGCAGGGCGTGCGCGGGCTCTGCCGCTATATCGGCACGGACCCGATCGTGATGAA
>JACMMP010000057.1 GCA_014378995.1 Hyphomonadaceae bacterium | reverse complement strand
CGGGGCGGGCGCGGGGGGCTCGTAGGCGTCCTCCGCCGGGGCGCCGACGCGCGCGGAATTCACCATCCTATCGACCGCAAAGAAAAGCGGATCGAGCGAAGGGTCGTTGGGATCGCCGTCCCAGCGCGAGAGATCGAACGCCGGTGAATCGCCGATGCTCGACGGCGGCGGCAGGTCGATGAGGCTCGCGACGACGGCTTTCTCAGCGTTGATGACGCGCTGGGCGGCATCGAGAAAAGGGCGCGAGCGGATGGAAGCTTGCGACCATACGACAACGCCCGCGCCGCTAGAGCGCAGCGCAGCGTCGTTCGACGGCGCGCCGCCGATCGAGAATCCCGCAGCCTCGAACATCTCGGCCAACGCTTTGGCCTGAGGTTCGTCCTCGCGGACACAAACGATGAGTACGTCCGCCATGACGTCTCCTGCGCCCCCGTCTCTTCGGTCCCAAGATGGCGCATAGCATGGAACATGGCGCCGCGGTACGGGGATCGCTTAGAAATGGGGTGAATTCGCGTCAAACCACTGGTTTGAATGCTCCGGTCACAGCGTCCAGCAGTTCTAGGCCGCCATCGGCTACCCCATAGCGCGCGCCAACAAGGTCAAGCCCGCGCTCCGCTATGGCCGCCGCCACGAACGGGAAGGTGGCGAGGTTCTCCAGCGTCACGCGAATGGATTCATATTCCAGCGCGGTGCTGGGGCTCAGCTCGGAGGGTGCGATCCTGGCCTTTGCGGTATCCAACAAGCTGATCCAGGCGTCGAGAAAGGAATGGGGATCTCGGGCGCGATCCTCCAGCGCCGCCGCCACGCCGCCGCACTGGGCGTGACCGAGCACGATTACGGTTTCTACCTTGAGCTGCAGCACCGCAAATTCGATCGCGGCGCTCACGCCGTGGAAACCGGGCGCTTCCTCAAACGGCGGCGCGAGATTGGCTACGTTTCGTACGACAAAAAGTTCGCCGGGCTTGGCGTTGAAGATTGTGGCGGGGTCCACGCGGCTATCGGCGCAGGCGATCACCAGCGTTCTGGGCGACTGCCCTCGCTCGGCGAGTTCAGCATGCAGCGTGCGCAGCTCTGGCCAGCGTTTTTGGCGATAGACCCGGTAGCCCTCAATCAAGTGTTCCATGGCGCCGTTGAAGCGAAGCTTCGCTCGAAGGGCAAGGCCCCGGCGCTATTCTCACGCTTGAGTGGAAGTCGTGCGTGAGACACAAGGGGGCATGCGCGGAACCATACTTGGCATTCACGACGGACGCGGCGTCCTTATTGCGGCTGACCAGCGGCGGCTCGATTTTTCGCTAAGCGAATGGCGCTCGCCGGGATCTCCCGCGGCCGGTCAGATCGTCGACTTTATGGAAGAGGGCGGCCAGGCGCGCGGCGTTTTTGCCGTCCCAGGCGCAAGCGGCGACGGGGCGCATTCCTCTTCGTTCGTGCTGGGCGCGGTTGCGCTCGGGTGCCTTGCGCTTGGCTTCATCGTGCCGCTCATCCCCACCATCGCAGCGTTCGTGCTCGGCGTCATTGGCGCGGGTCAAGCGCAAGCGCAGCGGGACGAAACGGCGCTGACGATGGCGCGTGTAGCCTGGATCGGTGCTTTGGTCATGCTGGTGATCGGCGTGCTGGCGATCATGGCGGTGATAGCGTTTGTCGGGACGCTCGGCTTTGCGTCGCTGTTTCAGCTGGGCCCGGGCGACTTCTAGAATTCCATCGCCGCCTCATCGCTTATCGCAAAGGCGCGAATTGCCTGCTCATGCGCCAAGAATAGTTCAGGCCATTGCGCTTCGAGCATGGCGAGCAACGCGAACAGATCGAATGGGCCGAGCGAGGTCTTAAAGTCGCCATAGCCGGCCTGAAGCGCGGGCCATGCGTGTTCGCCCTCAGCTTTTACGATGGCCCATTGCTCGCCGTCGCGGATAACGAGGTGGAGGTTCTCTTCGCCAGGAGGCTGGTCGATCCGCCACGGCGGATAGCGGCGGTTCTCTCCGGCATTGTAGAGGCAGATCGCATTGCCTGCCGGATCACGCAGCCAGGCTTCGCGCCAAAGCCAGGACTGCATCACCGGCTCGCGCTCGATCGCAACGCCGGCGTGCTTTAGGCGACGGATTTCGAAATCGACATCGCTGCATTCGAAGTAAAGCTGCGGCGCGTTTTCGCGCGGCACGGGAGCGTCCGCGATGTGCAACGAAAACGTCGCTTCGCCGCGCGGCAGCTCGAAGCGGGCGTAATGCGGGCTTTTTACGATGAGCCGCAGGCCGAGCAGCTGATAGAACGCGATCGATTGTTCGAGATTGGCAGCACCGGCGGTGACTTGGTTTAGGCGCATGGCGTGGCTTTAGCACAAGGCCCGGAAGCAGCCAGCTTTGCTTCGCGGCGGTGTTAGTTCGCGATCAGCGAGGCTGCGAACACCTGGAGCGCGCGCGACGCGTTGACGTGGGCTTTGTCGGATTCCTGCGCCTTGGAGATGACGAAGGCGCCCTCCATCGCCGCCAGCATCGCCGAAGCGAACGATGCGGCGTTTACTGCGTTCATGCCGCGCGCTTCGGCGGCAAGGCGAATTTCGTCTTCCCAGGAATTGAACGCGGTGCGCACCGCGGCGGCGAGCTTTGGATTGTCGATGCCGAAGCCGGTCGCGATTGCGGCCATCGGGCAGGACGCCTTGTATTGGCGGTCCTTGCATTCCTTCGCCGTGGTGGTGAACACGCGATCGATGAAGGTCGCCATGTCGACGCCGCTGTCGTGCAGGCCGCGAAACCGCGCCGCGACTTCCGCGCCGACCCGGGCGACGACTTCGGCGCCGATCTGCTCCTTGCCGCCGGGAAAGTGGAAGTAGAGCGAGCCGCGGGGCGCGCCTGACTTCGTCAGCAATTCGGCGATGCCGACACCTTCAAAGCCGCGCGCAGCGAACAGATCGACCGCTGCGGAGAGCATGTCCTCACGTGCGGATGAAGCTTTTGCCATGACGTTAGATATCACTTGTATGACGACCGGTCTAGTGATATTGCCTAAATAGACCGGTCGTCATAGTTGGCCGGCGCCCATTTCTCCCCGGAGGGTAAGATGAAGAATTTCCTGTTTTCAGCCATGGCTCTGGCCGCTTTCGCGATCCCCGGCGTCGCCGCCGCAGATGACGCAAGCGACCGCACCGAGGCGATCCGTCTCTGCCGCGCCGAAGTCGCAACCCAAACAAGCGGCGACGTCCGCCTCGATCAGGTCCGCGTCCGCGGCACCTCGATCCGCGTCGAACTCGACGTCTGGCGCGATGGCAATCTGCAGAACGTCCGCTGCGACGTCGCCCGCAACCGCGGCGAACTCACGATCGCGTCGATCACGCCGACCTTGCAAACCGCGTCCGCGCAGTAAGCCCTACCCGTCTGCCCACGTGTCCTCATCCTCCCCGAAGACACGTATCTCCTGGCGCTCCCGCTGAACGGCGGGAGCGCTTTTCTTTGCGCGGGTGGCGAAAGCGATTGCGCGCGTGCGCCGGAGCGCCGTAAGCGGCGCGCATGACCGAGATCGCCACCCTGTTCGTGACCAAGCTCTACCGCGCGATGGTGGATGGCGTGGACAATCGCGCGCTGCTCGCCGCGTGCCGCTTCATCGCTGCGGAAGATGAAGCGGGCAAAGCGTGGAGCAAAGAAAAGGGTTATCGCGGCTACACCTCTTATGCGTCATTGAACGATCTACCGAAACGCGATCCGCACTTTAGCACGCTTAAGACGCTGTTGGATAAGCACGCGGCGAAATTCGCGCGCGCGCTCAATCTCGAATTAGGCGGGCGGCGCCTGAAGCTGGATTCTATCTGGATCAATGTGCTGGAGCCGGGCGGGGCCCACAGTGGCCACATCCATCCGCATTCGGTGTTGAGCGGGACGTATTACGTGGAGACGCCGCCGGGCGCCTCGGCGTTGAAGCTGGAAGACCCGCGGCTGCCGCTGATGATGTCCGCGCCGCCGCGGCGCGAGGATGCGCCGGAAAGCGAGCGCAGCTTCATCTATCTGCAGCCGAAGGCTGGCGACGTGCTGATGTGGGAAAGCTTCGTCCGGCACGAAGTGCCACCGAACAACGCAAAGAAACCGCGCGTCAGCATCAGCTTTAATTATGGCTGGTGATTGGATTGGATGACAACGGCGCCGCGCAACTAGGTCACGCGGCGCCGTTTAGTCCTGTGTCGCGATTAGCCGCCGAAGCGATAGCTCAACGTCACGCGCGCGCTGTCGAATTCGAATTCCTCATCGCCGCGCCGAAAATCCGTGCCGGCCGCGTTGACCAGGATGAACGGATTTGTCGCCGGCGCCGGGCCGCCCGAGCGCACCGTGTAATCGTCATCGTCCAAATTGGTGTAGATATATTCCGCGCCGACGCGCCAGCCGCCGCCCATGCCCCACTCGACGCCGCCGCCGAGCTGATAGCCGGAGACTTCATCATCGCCGCTTTCGGTGAAGGTGTTGACGCCGTTGCTCGTGGAGAAGCTGTGCTCGACATCGGCCCAGGCAAAACCCGCAGTTCCGTAGAACAGCAGATTGGAGAACGCATAGCCGCCGCGCGCACGCGCCGCCGCAACCCAATTCAATTCACGCGTCATGGTGTAGCGCGCTGGCGTGGTGCTGAACGCGGACACGCTGTCGTCGATCTCGCTGGACGCAATTTCGCCGACACCGCCGACAACCCAATTGCCGAACTGCCAATCGTACCCTGCACGTAGACCGTAATCGAGGCCGTCTTCATCGTCGGAGCAGCCATCGGCCGGCGTTGGGCCATTGGCGCTGCCGCCGCAGAAACCCGGCGAAAACGCGTTCGCCGGCGCTGTCGTAAACACCGTGTCGCCGAAACTGCCATCAAGATCGGTGTCGAATAAAATGGTCTCGCCGTCGTCGTCCGGCTGGAAGGCGTAACCGGCGTGACCGCCAATATATGGGCCGTTCCAATCTTGCGCCGCCGCCGGCGTGGCGAGCCCCATGAGCACGGCGCAGATGGCCGAGGTCGCGAACAGTCTTGTCATATTTTGTGTCCCTATCTGTCCCGCCATGTCAGCTACGGTGTGGGAAAAGGCTTGGATCACGCGTGCGTTCCATCGGCGACGGAACACTCGGCAAGTTCGCGTGCGGCGCGAACTGCGCACACGGGGCTACGCGTAGACGCTTGCCTGTTTGCGGCCGTTGGCGGATGCCAGGACGTCGGAGGGGCGGATGCGGTTTGCGCGCGCGTTGGCAAGTTTTGCGCTTGTGGTGGGGCTCGCGGCTTGCGCCGTTAGCGACACGCACCAGCAGCGGCGCCGCGAGGCGATGACGCGCCGCATCGTCGATGACGCGATCGCGTTCAACGAGGCCTATCACGGCGCCATCACCGCGCAGGTGCTGTTGAACATCATGCGCGCCTCGGAGCGCCAGCCGCGCCAGTACACTTCGATGAGCGGCTTCAGCCAAAGTGGCGGCGCCCGCGGCGCTTCGATCAGTGTGGGCGGCGTGCAATTGGATCAGCTCGGCGAAAGCTGGGGCGAGGGCGAGTTCGGGCTTGAGCGCTCGCGGCCGATGGCGCCGGACTATAGCGTCTCCCCGTTCGCGACGCAGGAATTCGCCAACATCGTGCTGCGGCCCACCGATCCGCTGCTGTTCCGTTATTATTGGGATTCCGGTTGGAATCCGGACTTGCTGCTGATGCTGTTGGTCGACCGCGTGCGCATTGCGCCGGTGAACGGCGGCGCGCCGCGCGATCTGCGCAACTTGCCCGGCACGATCCGCGAAGATTGCGCGCGCGAAAACGACGAGGGCGGCTGCGCGTTCGTGTTGGCGATGCGCCAGCTGGCGCTTGATCTTTCGCGCGCCGAACGCATCGCCGCGCCAGTTGCCGCTGACGGACGCTGCGGGCCGTTCGCCGTTTATGTTGCGCCTGGGTCGGCGGCGACACAGCAGGCGCGCCGGCCCGCCACGCAGAGCGATCCGACTTGCCCAGTCGAAATCGTTGTTGGCGACCAGCGCTATCTGATGGCGCTGCGCTCGCTCGACGACGTCATTTATTATATCGGTCACCTGATGCGCCGCGATCCGAACGCCTCGGCCGCTGCGCCGGATGAGGAGCGCCGCGCGCGGCTTGGCGTCACTGCGCCTGGCATGCCGCTCTGGGCCGACGAGCGCGCACCGCTGTTCCGCATTGTCGAAGCGGACGCGGAGACCGAGCGCGCGTATGCGGCGACGGTGACGTATGCTGGCCGGCGTTTCTCGGCGGGCGGACCGAACGACAGGTTCTGCTATGTCGAAGGCAATCTCGACGCCTGCCGCGGCGGCGCGTACGGCGATGTGTCGGGCACGGTGCTGGAACTGCTTGTCGGCATGCTCGCGTTCAATCAATCCGACGAGGCAGTCGCGCCGCCGCAAAATTCGGTGCTGGAAATCCGCTGACCGCGCTGGCGGGAACGTTTGTCGGTTCGCGCGCTTATCAGCGCGAAGGAGAGCCGCATGAAGTTCCGCTATCTCTTGGTTCCCGCCGCCGCTCTGGCGCTCGCGGCCTGCGGCGAAGGGCCGACCGCGCAGACCGAAGACGTGCCGAGCGATTTGGCCGCGACCGGTGAGGCGCCGTTGCCGAGCAATGATCTCGGCAACACCTACCCAAGCCAAACCGGCGCGCAATCTGCAACGTCGCCCGGCGCCGAAGGCGGGCGCGGCTCGGCCGGCACGGGTGAGACCGCGCCAGGACAGGCTGGCGATCCAAGCGCGCAGCAACAAACGACGCCGTAAGCGCACGCGCCGCGTTCCCGAAAGCATGGCTTTCGGGTTTGCGATGGCGCGTTGCGGCGCGTTCAACTGGAATCGGGTTTGACCCATGCGCGCTCGGCGGCGTCCGTGAGCGCGGCGGCGTCATCGACGCGGTGCGCGTAGTCCGGCGGCGCGGCGAGCACGCGGCGCAAAAGCCG
>JACMMP010000056.1 GCA_014378995.1 Hyphomonadaceae bacterium | reverse complement strand
CGCGGCGGATGCGCCGCTCTGGCGCGATGCGCTGAGCGGGGCGGTGCGGGTGCAGTCGATGCAAGGGTCAATGCTGATATCGGCGCGGCTTTCCGGATATGCGGAGGAGCGCGGCTCCGGCCTCGTTGGCGCGGACTCGAGCGTCGACGGGGCGGCGGCGAGCCTCACCTTGGTGCAGCAGCCGCGCGGCGATGCGTTGGGCTGGCGCGTGCAAACTTGGGCGCGCGAGAGCGACATGACCAACAGCTTCGTTGCCGTCGCGCCCGACCGCAGCGCGACCACGCCGGCCTCCGAGCAATACGCCACGCCCGCCTTCGGCTGGGGCGCCAACGCGGCGCTGCGCTGGAGCAATGCCGAGATCGGCGTCGATGTGCGCGCGAGCGACGGCGAAACGCGCGAGCTGTTCTTCTTCTCCGGCGGCGCCTTCACCCGCTCGCGCATCGCCGGCGGCGAGACATTGAGCGCCGGCGCTTACGCCGAAGGCTGGCGCACGTTGGGCGACACATTGCTGTCGGGCGGCGTGCGGCTGGATTGGTGGAGCGCTTCGGAAGGGCGCCGGCTTGAGCGCAATTTGCTCACCAGCGCGCCGACGCTTGACGTAACGCCGGAAGACCGCAGCGTCTGGGCGCCGACGGCGCGGATCGGCGCGCGGCGCGAGCTGGGCGACCTCTACGTGCGCGGCGCGGCCTATGCGGGCTTTCGCCCGCCGACTTTGAACGAACTGCACCGCCCCTTCCGCGTCGGCAATGACGTCACCGAAGCCAATCCCGAACTCGATCCGGAGACGCTTTACGGCGCCGATGCGGCAATCGGCGCAGAGAGCGAGCGGTTCAGCTGGAGCGTTGGCGTGTTCGCAGTGCGGTTGGCCGATCCGATCACCAACGTCACGCTCGGCATGGGACCGGGAATGTTTCCGCCCGGCGTCAGCGTGCCGGCGGGCGGCGCGTATCGTCAGCGTTTGAACGCGGGCCGGATCGATGCAGTTGGCGTCGAAGCCGATGCGCGCGGCGCTTGGAGCGAACGCTTCAGCTGGCGCGCGGCGTTGAGTTACACGGATGCGGAAGCGGACGGCGAAGACGTTGCGCCGCAACTCACGGGCTTGCGGCCCGCACAAGCGCCGGAACTGAGCGCGACGGCGGGCGTGGTGTGGCAGCCCTGGGACGGCGGCGAACTCAGCGCTGACGCACGCTACGAAAGCGCCCGCTTCGACGACGATCTCAACACGCGACGTTTGGAAGATGCGCTGACCTTCGATCTGCGCTTCGAGCAAAACGTAACGGACAACGCGTCCGCGTTCATCGCGCTCGACAACGCGCTAGACGCCGACATCGAAACCGGCGCGACGGCCGACGACGTCACCCTCTACGGCGCGCCGCGCGCCGTGCGCGTCGGCTTGCGCGTGACAGGCTGAACCTTTGTTGGACCGCCGGCGGTACAAGGTTCAATTCACAATTCCGCTTTTCCACTCCGAATCCCGCCGCGGCAGCGCCAAATAGCTTTCGCTGCGCATTTCCATCAGCCGCGAGGCGGTGCGTTCGAATTCGAAGCTTTGGTCGCCGGCAGGATAGAGGTCCTGCGGCGCAGCTTCAGCGGAGGCGACGAGTTTCACTTTCGCTTCGTAGAGCGCGTCGATCAGCGTACGGAAGCGCGCGGCTTCTTCGCGCTTGGCGGGGTCGAGGCGCGGGATGTTTTCCAACAGCACGGTGTGAAAGCGCTCGGCGATTTCGAGATAATCGGCGGCACCCAAAGGGCGGGTGCAGAGGTCTTCGAACGTAAGCCGCGCGACGCCTGCGGCCTGCCGCTCCACGCGCAGCGCACGGCCGCCGACATCCAGTGTCACGCCGTGCGCGTGCGCGCCATGCGTGAGGCGCGCCCAGGCGCCCTCCATCGCGTCGTCCGCTGCGGGGCCGAGGGGCGTGTAGTAGACCGGCGCCGCCATTAGCCGCTCCAGCCGATAATCGCGCGGGCCGGCGATCTCGACGAGATCGAGCTTTTGTTTCAGCAGATCGATGAACGGCGCGAAGAGCTGGCGGTTGAGGCCGTTCTTGTAGAGTTCGTCCGGCGGCCGGTTTGAGGTTGCGACAATCACCACGTCCGCCGCGAACAATCGCTCGAACAAGCGGCCGAGGATCATGGCGTCGGCGATGTCGCTGACTTGCACTTCGTCGAAGCAGAGAAGCTGCGCATCGTCGGCGACTCTCTCCGCGGCCTGCGCGATCAACTGATCCTGCCCTGCCCCGCCATCGCTCGCTATTCTCGCGCGCGCTTCGCGCAGCGCCGCGTGCTGGTCCAGCATAAATTCGTGGAAGTGGACACGGCGCTTTTTCTTCGCCGGCGCGGCTTCGAAGAAGAGGTCCATCAACAGCGACTTGCCGCGACCGACCGGGCCCCAAAGGTAGAGCCCGCGCGGCGCCCTGCCCTTGCCGAGCCAGGCGCCGGGGCG
>JACMMP010000055.1 GCA_014378995.1 Hyphomonadaceae bacterium | reverse complement strand
GCCGCCGCCGCCGCCAAAGCCGCCGCCACCGCCGCCGAAGCCGCCGCTGCTGCCGCCACTATCGCCACCGCCGAACTCCGGCGTTGCGTTGTCCCGCTCGCGGCCACGGCCGCCGCGCTTTTCCTTCTTCTTGTCGTTGGTGTCGTCGTCACCGGCTTCGTCGTCGAAACTCATTTCCACTTGTCCTGCTTGAGGCCGAGGCAAACGCCATCGGCCGCGCGCACGCAAAGGCGCACGCACGTTACCGCGATTTCCAGCTTTGTTGGGGAAAGAAAACTTTGCCGCACTCTGCGGAACTTCGCACCTTCGCTAGCCAACACGGCCAGCGTTTCACAACCGAATTATGAGCGAGGGGGTTCCGCTACGCAAGCGGCAAAGCCGTGCTTTACGCCGGATTCATCTCGCTGTCCGGCGCGCGCTTTTGCTCCTGCGCCGCCACGATCCGCGACACCACCGCAGCGCCCGCCAACTTGGAGGCGATGCCCGTCAAAATCGTGCCCCAGGCGAAAATGCCTTCCTGGCCGGGAATCTGGGAGGCCAGCCAAATGAACACCATCTGGTCCAACGGCGCCGAGAGCGTGCTGGACACCATGATGCGCTGCGAAAGCGGACGCTTCCAGAATGTGTAGACCGCCCAATCTACCGTCTCGCTGATCAGGAAAGCCGCCGCGCTGGCGAACACCACCACGATCCAGGAGGTCAGCATTGAGAGCGCCAGCCCAGTGAGCATCGCGCCCCAGACCCAGTGCTTCATCTCGCGCTGGGCAAAGTCGCGCACCACCAGCACGAGGCCGGTCACGATCGCCAGCGGCTGAAAGGCACCGCCGCCGAATGCTTCTGGGATCGGGTAAGTCTCGACCGCGCCGAACGACCAATTGATCAACGGCATCAGCCCGACATAAAGCGCAGCCCAGCGATGTCCGGCAAAGAAGAACGCCGCCATCACGGCAAGCACAATCGGCAACGCAATGTGCCATTGCTGCAGAAACGCGAAGACTTGTTCGAAATTCACGGTCATCCCCCGGACACATGGTCAGCCGGTTTGTGCAGCGTGACAAGCGCCGGCATAATACCGACGAATGAACATTCGCCCGCGTTCGCGTGACTCTCGTCACAGCGTCCCGCCGCACTCGGCCATAGCTTCCAATTCATCGCAACGACGCGATGAGCGTCAGTCCAGCCAGGGAGCACGAAATGACCAAGTTTTATTGCCTGATCGCCGCCGCGGCCGTGTTCTTCCCGCTGGCGATGACGGCCATGAACCAAGCCGCGATGATCGTCGCTTAAGACGCGACTCTCGTGGCGAGGGGGAAGGGCGCGGAGCAATCCGCGCCCTTTTAGTTTGTCGAGAGCCGCCAGCCGCTTTGGCCCTTGGTCAGCGCCTCGGCCAGGAACGGCAGCGCTTCGCGCAGCTCATCTTCCAGCCCGAACGGCGGATTGATGAGCAATACGCTCGAACCGACGAGCCGGCCTTCCGGCGTCGGCGTCGCCGTCCACAAATCCGCGCGCAGCATTTCCTTGGCGCCCTGCGCTTGCGCTTCCGCATCGGCCGCCGCGAGCGCGCTTTCGCTCTTTAGGGGCCGCCACCACAGATACGTCCCGTGCCCAAAGCGCTTCAGCGCCGCGCCGAGCGCCCGCGCCGCCAGCGCCAGTTCGTCCGGCGCTTCGTAAGGCGGATCGATCAGTACCAGTCCGCGCCGCTGCGCCGGCGGCAACAGCGCGCTCAGCGCGGCCCAGCCGTCGCGCCCATGCACTTGTACATTAGGCTGCCGCGGCAGCGCGCGGCGCAAGCCTGCGTGCTCTTCGGGATGCAACTCGCACGCCATCAGCACATCGTCCTCGCGCAGTTGCATCGTCACCAGCGCCGGGGAGCCGGGATAAACGCCAGGGGCGCCGTCCTGATTGAAGCTGCGCACCGCCTCCAGATAGCGCGCCACCAGCGGCGGCGGGTCAGGCCAGCTCCATAGCCTGCCGATTCCATCGCGCCATTCGGGGCTCCGCTCGGCTTCCGCGCCGGCAAGATCGTAAAGCCCGCGCCCGGCGTGCGTGTCCAGCACCGCGAACGGCGCCGGTTTGCGCTTCAGGGCGTTGAGGCAAAACAGCAGGACGGCGTGCTTGAGGACGTCGGCATGGTTGCCCACGTGAAAAGCGTGGCGATAGTTCACGGTTTTGACCTAGCTTGTGGCCCGTGATGAGGAAAGGGGCGTTGATGGACGGCTTCCGCGATAACGTGTCGGCGCACCGCTACGAGATGGACGCGCCCGAGGGCATGTCGTTCGCAGACTATCGCGACATCGCCGGGGTCCGCGTCATCCTGCATGTCGAGACGCCGCCGGAAGCGCGCGGCCGCGGCTATGCGCAAAAGCTGATGGACGCAATCGTCGCTGAGGCGCGCGAACACGGCGCGCGGGTGCGCGCCAGTTGCTCCTACGCCGTCGCCTATTTTCGTCGCCATCCCCATGCGCAGGATGTGCTGGCCTGATCAGGCCGCCGGGCGCGCGCCGATCATCTCGAAGCTGACCAGGCGCAGAAAGTCCTTGATCTCGCGGCACTTCATGCTCGCGAGGTCGAACGGCCGCTCGGAGCTGACGCGCCACCAGAGGCCGGCAATTTTCGCCACGTCGTCAAGCTGGGTCATGCCCCAGTCGGGATAGACTTGCTGGCGGATTTCCTCGGCCTCCACCAGCACGACATCTGAGTGTCGCGGGTCGCGGGAGATGGTCTGGAACAGCCGCGAGACAATAGGTCTGGGCCCTTCAAGCACCTGCAGGAAATACGCATCATCAGCGATGAGCATGCCGGTAATGCCGCGTGTCCTGTTGCGCGCTGCGGATTCGGCCACCAAGGCTGTTATGTCTTCGCAGCCCGCGCCCCGAGCGCTGAAATAGATGAGCCGTTGCAACATGCGCTCATGCTATCGCGCCGCCGGTTAAAGCCGCCTTTACGCCTCTAAGCCGCGGGCTCGACCGGAAAGCCCTTCTCGCGCCAGGCCTTCATGCCGCCGTCCAGCGCAACCGCCCGCGTGAAGCCGAGCTTGCGCAGTGTCGCCGCCGCCAAGGTGGAGATTTTGCCGACCTCGCAATAGGTCACGATGCGCACCGTCGGATCGGGCAGCGCCTCGTTGACGCGCAGCTCCAGCACACCGCGCGGCAAATGTTTGGCGGTCGGAATATGGCCGGCTTCGAACGCATCCTTCTCCCGCACGTCGAGCACGATCAGCTCGTTCGCGCCGCCTTCGACGCGCGCCTTGACCTCATCCATCGACATGAACGGCACCTCCGCCGCAGCTTCCGTCAACAGCTGCGCGACGCTCACGCCGCCGCTCATGTTGACGCGCAGCGCTTCGGTCAGATGTTCCGGCATCGAAAGCGAGAGCGTTCGCATCATCTCGACGAATTCGCCGCGATCCTTCTTCTGCAGGCGTGGATTGGATACGAGTTCCTCCGCGATCGTCGAACACCGGTGGCCTTTGTAATCGTGCGCAGGGTAAACGCGCAGCCCAGGATCGAGCTTCAAAAGCTTGTTGAAGAGGCTGTCGAAGAGCTCGTCGGGATCGCCTGTCGGCAGATCGGTTCGCCCGGTTGCGCCGATCAGCAGCGTGTCGCCGGTAAAGACCCTATCGCTCGCGACCAGACAGATCGCATCGTGCGTATGTCCGGGCGTGTGCAGCACGGCAAGGCGGATGTTGCCGACCTTGATCACATCGCCTTCATCGACCCGGAGATCGGGATAGGGGGCGGGCGAAAGCCGGTGCGCCACCGCCGGCACGCCGAGCTGTTCGCTCAGCTGTTTGGTGGCGCTGAAATGATCCGCGTGCATGTGCGTGTCGATCACATAGCGGATGCGCACCCCGTGTTGGGCCGCGAGCGCCTTATAGCGCTCGATCTGGCGCACTTCCGGATCGATCACCGCCGCGGCGCAGGTTTCGCTGCAGCCGATCAGGTACGATTGACAGCCATTGGTGGCTACCTGCTCGAAAATCATGGCGCTCCCCTTCGGCGGGAGATTTCACCTTTCAGCGGCGCGGCGCAACCGCTCCCGCCAGGGGCGGGAACGGACGCAGCGGTTAACGCGGCTGCGGCACCACGCGCAGGTATGGTTTCACCGTGGTCCAGCCGTTCGGGAATTGCGTCTTGGCGTCCTCGTCCGAGACCGCCGGCACGATGATGACATCCTCGCCCTGCTTCCAGTTCACCGGCGTCGCCACCTTGTGCTTGGCGGTGAGTTGGATCGAATCCACGAGCCGCAGCACCTCATCGAAGTTGCGGCCCGAGCTCATCGGGTACATCAGCATCGCCTTGATCAGTTTGTCGGCGCCGATGATGTATACGGTGCGCACCGTTGCGTTCGTCGCCGCGGTGCGGCCTTCGGATGTGCCGGCCGTGTCCGCCGGGAGCATGTCATAGAGCTTGGCGACATTGAGATCGTGATCCCCGATCATCGGGTACTGGACGTCACCGCCAGTGACCTCCTTGATGTCGCCGCGCCAGCGCTCGTGCGCGTCCACCGGATCGACCGAGAGGCCCATGATCTTTACATTGCGCTTCTTGAATTCTGGCTCGAGCTTGGCGAGGTAGCCGAGCTCGGTGGTGCAGACCGGCGTGAAATCTTTCGGATGCGAGAAGAGGATGCCGTAACTGTCGCCGAGCCATTCATGGAATTTGATCCGGCCTTGCGTGGTTTCGGCTTCGAAGTCGGGGGCCTTATCGCCAATGCGCAGCGCCATGCGACGTCTCCTTTAATGATCGCCGCCCGATAGCACGGCGCGCCGGGCGCCGCTAGGAAAAGGGGATTCGTAACGGGCGTTTCTGCAAGATGGCGACGCGTCCGCGTGCGGCGATGAGGGCAGATTGTGAAGCGAGTGTTAGCTTGGTTTGGCGCCCATCCGTTGCGCCCGGCCCTTACCAGCATCGTGCTCATTCTTGTGATCGGTGCGGCCGCCAAGATCACAGGATCGGCGCAACTCCATCGCGACTGGCACCCCTATCTCGCGCGCACGGCGCAGGTGGACATGGTCGGCGAAGGCTTTGCGGTGTCTCCGGTCAGCGATTGGAGCTATTTGCGCGAAGGCGTCACCGCTGAGCGCTACATTGAGGCGTCATACAATCTCGATGATCTGCGCGAAGTCTGGTTCATGCTGGAGCCTCAGCCCGGCTCAGAACTCGCCGCGCACACGCTGCTGCTGTTCGAATTCGATGGCGATCGGCTGCTTGGGCTCACCATCGAGGCGCGGCGCGAAGCCAGCGAAGAATACTCGGCGCTCAACGGCGTCTTCAATGCGTTCGAGCTAGCCTATGTTTGGGGCACGGCGCGCGATTTGCTGGTGCGCCGCGCCGTTCTGCTCGAACACGACGTGTTTCTCTATCCAGTAAGCATCGATGACGAACAAAGGCGACTGCTGCTGACGCGGCTCTTGCGTCGCACGGACGAATTGGAGACGCGCCCGCGTTACTACAACACCATCACTTCAAACTGCACCAATGAACTCGCCAAGGCAGCCGGTTTCAATTGGGCGCCGGCCTACATCTTCACTGGCCGTTCCGACGAGTACCTTTTTAGCCGTGGAATCATCCCAGGCGACAGCTTCGAGCTGGCGCACGCCCGCTCCGACATCACAGCGTTCGTGCAAGCCCTGAACCAGGCGCCGGCATCCTCATTCGACGCCGAATTGCTCGCAGAATTGCGCCGCCGCTACGCGCGTTAAGGCAGCCCCATCATACGTCCGCCCAGGCTGACGGCGATGGCGATCGAGATCAGCGACATGACGAAGCCAGCGATTGAGATGCCGAAACTCCACCAGAACGTGTTTAGCCGCCGCCGCATCAACACCAGCCGCACTTCCTCCAGCTCCGGATTTCGCGCACGGCCGCCGCCTCCGCCGCTTGGCGGCTCTTCTTTAAGAAACGCCATGAAGCCGCCATGCAGCGCCCAGTAGCGGCCGGCATTGGTGATCGTTACTTGGGTGCGGCCGTCATCGGCGAACTTGGCGAGCTTTGCGGCCACCAGCAAATCGGCCGCTGTCTTGTAGGCTTCCAGGCCTCGGCGTCCGCGAACACTTCCGCCGGCGAAGCGGCGTGTGCGCGCAAAAGCAGGTTTTGTGCCGCTTCTTCCGGCGCCATCGTTCCTCACTTGCTGGCGCGGATCAGCGCTTCGCGTTCGTCGCCCGCCAGCGCGCGCCACTTGCTATCGGCGAGATCGCCCAGCTGCAGCGGTCCTATGCGTATGCGCAGCAAATCGGTCACCTCAAGCTCGACCAGTTCGCACATGCGCCGGATTTGCCGGTTGCGGCCCTCGGTCAACACGAAGCGCAGTACTTGGTTCTCGGCCAAATCTATTTTTGCCGGCTTCAGCTGACGGCCGTCCAGCGACAATCCGTGCCGGAGCAGAGCGAGCTTCTTCTCCGTGATTTGGCCCGCGACGCGGACGAGATATTCTTTGTCCAGTTTCGAGTCCGGCCCGATCACCGCCTTAGCCAGAACCCCGTCTTCGCTCAGCAGCAGCAGCCCGCGCGAATCCTGATCGAGCCGCCCTAGCGGGGCGAGGCTGGTGCGCGATGTTGGCAACTGCGCGGCCCGGCCGATCAGATTATCCCGCGTCAGCAGACGTGCCGCCGGAACCTGATCGCCCTCTGGCTGCGCCGAGACAAACCCGACCGGCTTGTTCAGCACTGCCGTGATTTGCGCCGGGCCGACAGGCGTCACCGTGATTCTCTGGTCCGGTAAAATCTTCCGTCCCGGATCGTCCACGCGCGCGCCGTCGATGGAAACCAGCCCCTGGGCGATCAGCTCTTCAGCCTCGCGCCGCGAGCACACACCCTCGCTCGCCAGCCATTTGTTGACGCGTTGCGGCTCTGCGCCCGTGTATGTCTTCGTCCACGTCACGGGCGCTGCCTTAGCCGACATATTTTCCGGGCGCCATGTCGGCCCAGGCGGTAAGCGTTCGTTCCTTGCTCCATGAGGCCCTATCCAATGCTCTACGCCCTCCTTTGCTACAACGACGAAGCGTCAGTCTTCTCCTGGACCAAAGAGGAGGACGACGCCGTCATGGGCAGGCTCGATGTCGTCCACAAGAAGTGGGAAGCCGCGGGCAAACTGAAGCCGTCGCTGCGGCTGCTGCCAACCTCCGCCGCAACCACGCTGCGCAAGAAGGATAACGAAGTCCTCGACGGGCCTTATGCTGAGACGAAAGAGCAGTTGCTCGGCTTCTACATCATCGAGGTCGATGATTTGGAGGAGGGGCTCTCGTTCGCGCGCGAACTGACCGCCGCCAATCCTGGCGGCGCCTACGAACTTCGTCCGATCATGCTCTACAATCCCGGCAGCCCGGTGGAGCCGCGCTAGCGCATGACCGACTTCGCCTGGATCGATGCGGCGCTCGTCTCCGCGCGGCCCCAGGCGGTGGCGGCTTTGTTGCGTTATTTCCGCGATCTCGATCTGGCCGAGGAAGCTTATCAAGACGCCTGCCTGCGTGCGCTGAAGAACTGGCCGCAGAACGGCCCGCCGCGCGATCCGGCGGCCTGGCTGATCATGGTCGGCCGCAACGCCGCTATCGACGTCACCCGCCGCCGCGCTAAGCAAACATCGCTTCCGGATGAAGATCAAATCTCCGATCTAAGCGATGTCGAAGCCGATGTGGTGCAGCGCCTGGACGAAGCGGATTATCGCGACGACGTGCTGCGCTTGCTCTTCATCTGCTGCCATCCCGATCTGCCGGCGACGCAACAAGTGGCGCTCGCGCTCCGCATCGTCTCCGGCCTCACCGTGCCGCAAATCGCCCGAGCGTTTCTCATCGGCGAAAGCGCGATGGAGCAGCGTATCACCCGCGCGAAAGCCAGGGTCGCCGGCGCCGGCGTCCCTTTCGAAGCGCCAGACGCCGTCGAGCGCGCCGAGCGCCTAGCGTCCGTTGCGGCGATGATTTATCTCCTGTTCAACGAAGGCTATTCTGCCGCCGATCCGGCCAGCGACCGCGCCTCGCTCTGCGACGAAGCCATCCGCCTCGCGCGTCTGTTGCTGCGCATGTATCCGGCGGAGCCTGAGATCATGGGTCTCTTGGCGCTGATGCTGTTGCAGCATTCGCGCATCGCCGCGCGCTTTGACGCCGAGGGCGACGCGACCTTGCTGGAGGACCAGAACCGCAAACTTTGGAAGCGGCCGCTGATCCAGGAGGGCTTAGCCCTCATCGACAAAGCCATCCGCGCTCGCAAGCCTGGCACGTATCAAATTCAAGCCGCCATCGCCGGCCTGCACGCGCGCGCCGAGACGCCCGAGGAAACCGATTGGGCCGGCATTGATGCGCTTTACGCCGCGCTTGAGCACCAGGCGCCGTCACCGGTGGTGACGCTGAACCGCAGCGTCGCGGTGTCGAAGCTGCATAGCCCGCAAGCGGCGCTCGATCTGATCGCCCCGCTGGCGGAGCGTCTCGACGACTATTTCTATTTCCACGGCGTGCGCGGCTCGTACCTGATGCAGCTCAATCGCAACAAGGAGGCGCGCGAAGCCTTCAATCGCGCCATTGCGCTCGCAAACACGCCGGCCGAAGCGGCGAACATCCGCACCTATCTCGATAAGCTCAGCGCAGGCGCTGCGCCGAAAAAATGACCGCGAAATGTCGGGACCGATCGCGCCGGTTCGTCCTCTGTGCAGATAACGGAGAAGGCCGAATGTCCGAGCAAAAACACGAACTGGTTCTCGAACTCACGCTCGATGCGCCCGCGGATAAGCTCTATCGCTGCTACACCGACCCGAAATTGCTGCAGCAATCGTTCGCGCCCGCGCCGTGGACGATCAAAAGCGTCGACACCGACGTGCGCCCGGGCGGCCGTTTCAATTTCGTGATGGCCTCGCCCGAAGGCCAGGAATATCCGAACACCGGCATCTTCCTCGCGTTCGAGCCGAACAAGCGCATCGTCACCACCGACGCCGTAACGCCGGACACGTTCGAGCCGTCGGGACCGTTCATGATTGCGGAGGTCACGTTCGAGGATCTCGGCGCCGGCAAGACCAAATATCGCGCCGTCGCCCGTCACTGGACCGCCGAGACCAAAGCGCAACACGAGCAGATGGGCTTTCACGAGGGCTGGGGCCAAACCGCGCGCCAGCTCGAAGCGCTGGCGAAGACGATCTAGGCCGGCCAAGCGCGCGCTCGCGAAAGGCGATGGCGCGCTTTTCCTTTTCCGGGACGCGATCTGCGCCGACGCAGCGCCTCACGGGCATTCGGCCTTGCTCTGTTCTCGCGCCGCGGGGTAATCCGGGGTCCGAGGATTTCGATGAAACTGAACGCCCGCTTCATTCAATTGCCGGTAGCGTACGACGTCGAGCGCCTGCGCCGGGAAATCGAGGCGCTTGGCGACGACGCATGGCGCCCGCACCCTGAGGGTTTCCAGGGCAATGACTTTATTCCGCTGATCGCCGCCAACGGCGAGCCGGCCGATGAAAGCTTTGAAGGCCCGATGCGGCCGACCGAGCATTTGAAGCAATGCCCATATCTGATCGACGTGCTGGCCAGTCTCGGCGCCGCCTTGGGCCGCACCCGGCTGATGCGGCTCGGTCCCCATGCCGACGTCAATCCGCACGTCGACGTCAATTACTATTGGCGCGACCGCATGCGCGTGCATGTGCCGATCATTACGCAGCCCGCTGTGCGCTTTTATTGCGGCGACAAAGACATCCACATGGCGGCCGGCGAATGCTGGATTTTCGACACCTGGAGCCTGCACCGGGTCGAGAACAATGACGAGCGTAACCGCATCCATCTTGTGGCTGACACAGTCGGCGGCGAGAGCTTCTGGGATTTGGCGGCGCGCGGAAAAGCCGTGGGCTTCCCGGCGCCGCCGAACTGGAGCGCCGACAAGATCGAGCCAAGCAACACGCCGGTCGAAAAACTCGATCTCGAAACTGTCAACACGCCCACCGTGATGAGCCCGTGGGAAGTCAGCGATCACCTCACCTTTCTGCTCAACGAAGCAGAGCCCAACCAGCCGGCGATCGCGCCGGTGCGCCAGGCGGTGGTTCACTTCCTGCACAAATGGCGGGCGCTCTGGTCGATCTACGGCGAATCTCGTGACGGCTGGCCGCGCTATCGCAAAGCGCTGAACCAATTCATGGAAGATATGAAAGCTGCGCAAGCGCATACGATCCGATTACGCAATCGCGCCTCGTTCGCTAGCCCGCTGTCTTATCTTGTCTTGTCGAGCGCGCTCGCCGATACGCCGCGCAATTTCGCCATTGGCGAAGTGCGCGAGGATCCAAACGCGCCCGCCCCGGGCGCGGGCCGTTTAAGTATGCCGAGCGAGCCGGACCCGCAATTCGAGCGGCCGATTTTCATCGTCAACCCGCCGCGTTCGGGCTCTTCGCTCTTGTTCGAAACGCTGCTGCAGGCGCCGGGCCTCTACACGGTTGGCGGGGAAAGCCACAACATCATCGAGGGCATCCCGGCCTTTAATCTGGCGGCGCAAAAGTTCGCCTCGAACCGGCTCGGCCGCGAGCACGCGCTGCCTGGGCCCATCAGCACAATGCGGCTCCGCTTTCTTGAATCGCTGCGCGATCGCGACAACCGCCCGCCCGGCGAGGGGCGCATCCGCATGTTGGAAAAGACGCCGAAGAACGCGTTGCGGATTCCGCTTTTGCGCGCCGCGTTTCCGGAAGCCCGCTTTATTTATCTCTACCGTGATCCGCGCGAAGTGCTCGCCTCAATGATGGAAGCTTGGGAATCCGGCCGCTTCCGCACCTATCCGACATTGCCGGGCTGGACCGGCAAACGCGCTTGGTCGTTGCTGCTGACGCCGGGCTGGAAGGATTTGGGGCCGCTGCCGCTTAACGAAGTGGTCGCTGGGCAATGGTCGGCCTCAACCGAGATTTTGCTTACCGACCTTGGCGATATGCCGCCAGATCGCTGGACCGTCGCGCGCTACGATGCGCTGATTGCTAATCCCGATGAAGAGGTGCGCCGCTTGTGCGCTGCGATGGATTTGGAATGGGATCGCACGCTCGGCGCCGGCTTGCCGCTCGCGCGCCATACGGTCTCGCAGCCGGAAGACGGCAAGTGGCGCGCCCGCGAGGACGAGATCATGTCGGTGCTCTCGAAGCTTGAGCCTTTGCTGCAGCGCGCCGCGGATGTGGCCAAAAGATGATGTGCTGAACCGATGAGCGCTGCTGCAAACGCGCTTGTCTCGCAGGCGCTGAAAGTCATGAACGCCAATCCCGCGGAAGCGGAAGCGTTGCTGCGCGCGGCGTTGCAGACCGATCCGCGCAACGACGATGCGCAATTGGTGTTGAGCGAAGCGTTGCGAAAAAAGGGCGATCTTGCCGAGGCGCTGAAGTTCGCCCGCCTGCAAGTCGAGGCCCGCCCGCACTGGTTTGGCGCGCAACGGCAATTGGGAATCATCCTTTCGGAATTGAACGAGCCTTTGCCCGCATCTTTGGCGCTGAAACGCGCCGCCGAACTCAATGCCGGCCATCCGACGATTTGGCGCGAACTCGCCGATCAGCTCGCGCTCGCCGGCGACGCCAAAGCTGCGGCCGCCGCTTACACCCGTTACAGTATCGCGCCGCCCGAGCCGCGCTTGCTGCCCGCGGTCGAAGCTTTGCAAGCGAACGATGCGGAAAAAGCCGAAACGATTTTGCAAGCGCATTTGCGGCGTTTGCCTGGCGATGTGGTCGCCATTCGCATGCTGTCAGAAGCCCAGGCGCGGGCTGGGCGAACGGCGGATGCGGAAGCGAGTTTGCGCAAAGTTTTGGCGTTGGCGCCGGAATTCGGGTTTGCGCGGCATAGTCTTGGGCAATTGCTGATGGGCGTCGGCCGGCTCGAAGAGGCCGACGCCGAAGCCGAATATTTGTTGCAGCTCGATCCGAACAATGAAGGCTCACGCCGATTGAAGGCGGCGATCCTCAACAATCTCGGCGCCTTCGACGAGGCGGTCGCGGTTTATGAGAAACTGCTGAAGGATACGCCTACGCACGCGGGCACCTGGATGAGTTATGGCCACGTGCTTAAAACCATCGGCCGCACCGGCGAGGGGGTTGAGGCGTATCGCAAGAGCATTGCGCTCGAGCCCCGAATGGGCGTTTCTTACTTTAGCCTCGCCAACCTCAAGACATTCAAGTTCGCCGAGTCCGAACTCCTGCAAATGGAAACGCAGCTCAGACGCGACGACCTCACCGTCAATGATCGGGTGCATCTGCTCTACGCGCTGGGCAAAGCGCATGAGGATGCGAAAGCGGTCGAACCTGCGTTCCGGCGCTACGCCGAAGGTGCAAAGCTCTATCGCAGCACGATCGATTACGATTCCTCCCGCCTCACCGCACTCGTGGAGGCGAGCGAGCGGCTTTTGACGGCGGAATTTTTCGCCGATCGCGCCGGCGGGTGTGAGGCGCAGGATCCAATCTTTATCGTCGGGCTGCCGCGGGCGGGATCGACTTTGCTGGAGCAAATTCTAGCGTCGCACTCAATGGTCGAGGGGACGATGGAGCTTGGCGATCTCAACGCCATCGCGTTCGAGATCGGCGGGCAGGGCGCCGCGGAAGCAGTCTACATCGACGCGCTGCCGGCGCTCGATGCCGACCGGCGCCGCGCGCTTGGCGAAACCTATCTGCGCACGACGCGCATTCAGCGCAAACGCGGTGCGCCGCTCTTCATCAACAAAATGCCGAACGACTTTCGCCATATCGGCCTGATCCAACTGATCTTGCCGCATGCGAAAATCATCGACGCGCGCCGTCATCCGATGGCGTGCGGCTGGTCGTGCTTCAAACAGCATTTCGCGATGGGGCAGCATTACACCTACGACCTGGCCGAGCTGGGGCGGTATTATCGCGACTATGTGCGGCTGATGGCGCACTATGATCGCGTGCTGCCGGGACGGGTGCACCGCGTCATTCACGAGGATCTGGCACAGGATCCCGAGCCGCACATTCGCCAATTGCTGGACTATTGCGGGCTGCCGTTCGAGGACGCCTGCCTGAAGCCGCACGAAACCGAACGGGCGGTGCGCACAGCAAGCTCGGAGCAAGTGCGCCAGCCGATCAGCGCCAAGGGTCTCGACTCCTGGAAGGCGTATGAAGCCCATTTGGAAGAGCTCAAAACCGCACTCGGCCCGGTACTAGAAGCTTATCCCCGCGTTCCCGGAGGGAACTAAGGCGGCTCGGGCGCGTTGATTAGTCGTGCAGTCTTCCGCCAAATTGAAATTCGAAGGTTAATCCATGACGACGGCGACCAAATTCTGCGCCGGCGAGCGTGTGTCTGTCACCCGCCTCAACGCAATCGCTGCGCCTACCGGCGTTTACGAGGTGCTAAGCGCGCTGCCGTGCGATGCGGGTCCGCAGCGCTACCGTGTGCGCAATCCAAGCGAGAGCTTCGACCGCATCATGGACGAAGCCCGGCTGGAAGTGCTGACCGAAGAAGCTGCTAGCGCGTAAGACGCGCGCCGACTTTCCACGCGTCCCGGTCAGTGCGAAGCGAAGAGCCGGGACCTTGGGTAGCGAGCAGCGCTGATCTCAAGCCTCAGGGCCGCTTTTTGGCGCGGTCACCTTGCCGGCGCCTGCGCCAAGGACGAGTCCCGCCAAAATCCCAATCGCGACTTGGTCGAAGACGATGCCGAGAAAGAGGCAGAGCAAAAACACGCCGCCAGCGGAGAGCTTGTTCATGGTGGTGAGTTTAGCCGGCGTGGGGCGGTCGCGCTAGTTTGTGCGCGCCTCCCACGCTTCCCGGCCGGAGCGAAGCGGAGAGCCGGGACCCAGGGGCTGCCAGCGCGACGTTGGCCCTGGGTCCCGGCTCGCAGCCCGGCTTTCGCCGGGCATGCGTCCGGGAAGGGTTAGCTGCGCGCGTCCAAATCCGTATCGAGCGTTTGGCCTTCGTCGAGTTGGACGCCGAACGTGTTCAGCATCATCGACACTTGCGTGTACTGGCCGGCGGTGAAGACGGCGTCCATGCATTGGCGGTCGCTGAAATGGGCTTTGAGCTCGGCCCAGGTTTCGTCGCTGACGAATTGGCGGGCGTGGAGATCGTCGCAGGCGCGGATGAGCGCGGAATCGGCGGGCTGCCAATCCGGCGCATCGGCGCCGATCTTGATGTTGGCGATCTCGGCTTCGCTCATGCCGCCGCGCAGCGAGATGCGCACGTGCTGCGTCCATTCATAGCCGGAGCGGCAGAGATAGCCGATGCGCAGAATGACGATCTCGCGCTGGCGCGGGTCGAGCGAATTGTTGCGCAGAATGTACGTGCCCCACGCGAGGAATGCGGTGAGCGCCTCGGGCGCGTGCGCGAGCGTGCGGAAAATGTTGAGCGGCGGCTTGCCGGGATAGGACGCAGGGCGCAGCGCTTCGCTTTGCGCGGGGGTGAGCTGGGCGTCGGTGAGCGGCGGGATGCGGGGGTGGGGGAGGTGCATTCATTTCTTCCGCATTGCGGCTTTGAGCCTCTTTACGCGCGCCTGCGCTTCCGGCCACTTTCCCAGTGCGTCATACCAACCTAACGCCTCATCGAGGTCTTTCTCCACGCCGCGTCCGGTCTCGTAGAGTTCGCCCATCAGCATGAACGCTGCCAGTTCTCCACCTTCGGCCGCCCGTGTGATCATGGTCACCGCTCGCTTCTCGTTTTTGGTGATGCCGTTCCCTTCCAGGAGCAGTTTTGCCAGTTCGAGTTGTGATGCTGAATCGCCGGAGTCAGCAGCTCTTTTAAAATATTGTGCCGCTAGCTGCGGGTTCACTTCCGTGCCGCGCCCTTCCAAATAAGCCCTGCCCAAAAGTTGAGTCGCTTCTGCTTCTCCTTGTGCTGCTGCTTTGTTGAGCCAATCGACGCTCTGCTTCCAATCTTCCGGTGTGGTCCCCGATCGAAAGAATTCCCGTCCAAGATTTAGCTGTGCCAACGCGTAACCCTGGTTCGCAGATTTTTCGTACCATTTCAGGTAGGACGCTCGCTTTCGCGGACTTGCCCCCGCCAAATCAGATAGTAAAGCGCCGTAGTTATTCTGAGCAGTGGCGTTGCCCTTGGCTGCTGCCAACTTCGTCCAGCGGGTGCCTTCTTCTTTATCCTCGGGGGAATTGCGCGCGAAACTCAAAATGTACCCGAGCCTAGCTTGTGCCGGCACAAAATCGCTCCCCGCGGCTTTGCGGAGCAACGCGACAGCCTCATCATGATCACCCGCTGCATAGAGCTTGAGCGCAAAGAGTGTCGTTGCCTCGGGAGAACCTCGGCGTGCGCGCCTCTCGAGCTCCGCGCGAGATGCTTTGGTACCGAGCGCGGTCAGTAGAGGACCAGGCGTAAGCGTACTCCAGTCTTCTGCCGTCAGCCCCAAATTACGAATCCATTCGGCATCCAGCTCGTCCATCTGGCTTCGAGCTTGTTTCGCAAAATGCCCTTCTGGATATCGTATTAGATACGCTTCGAAGTCATCCGCCATTGAGCAAGTCTTGAAGAAAGCAGTTTCGATGTCTTGAGCGCTCCGAAAGCTCGCCGATGGCGTACGAGTGGTCGCCTCGCGTTCAACTGGATCCACTTTGATGATTGGCTCAACGCGAGGCAGTGGCGGTAGAAACGCCTCTAGAGCCCCTAGCAAGGACGAAGGACTGCGTGCCGATCGACCCGTGAGGCGTGACACGGTAACAATCAAGCGTCGTACCGCAGGAGCTTCCGGCGCCCCAGTCCAACCAATGAGGCTGAGGCTCTGATCCTGATCTAAGCCGATCGGTGCGCTTACATCTTCAAGATGCGTTTGCACTAATTTGTTTGAACGGTCTGCTCGTCGACACTCGCTCTTGACGAACTTCGACTGAATGGCCCCGGAACACCAAAGCACAACGGCCGCCGCAGCACCGTCAAGTTCCGACTCAATTTGAGTATCAAATTGAGCAGCAGGTAGTAGATCATGATCCCACCAGACCTCAAAACCATGGGCCTCTAGGATTATTGCAAGCCGTTCGGCGTGCGCTCGCCGCTCTTTCTTGTAGCTGATGAATACGTCCGCCACTGCCGTCTCCCCGCACTAAACCACGTTAGCGCGATGTAGCTTCTAGAGTCACGGCCCCTTCCTTCTCCGCCCACGATAAGCATTCCGCGGCTTAGGCGTGCCCGGCGATTTCCCCGCGCTTTCGCGCATCGACGCGTTGACGCTAGCGTTCACATCGCTTTGCCTTGCTAGCGGATCGTCCGCAATAAACAGCTCCGTCTCCTGCAAGCGCTTGATCTCATCGCGCAATCTCGCCGCCGTCTCGAACTCCAGGTCGGCGGCGGCGTCTTTCATCTGTTTTTCTAGGTCGGCGATGTAGCCTTTGATGTTGTGGCCGATGAACGCCGTGGCAGCTTCGCTGACGCCGCGGCCTCGTTTGTCGCCGCCGGCGCCGCGCTTCCAGGCCATGGGATCGCGCGGGTCGATGGTGAGGCTGTCTTTTTCGTAGACGCTGTCGAGGATGTCCTTGATGTGCGACTTGATCGATTGCGGCGTGATGCCGTTGGCGAGATTGAAGGCGTGCTGCTTCTCGCGCCGGCGCGAGGTTTCGGCCATGGCGCGCTGGATCGAGCCGGTTTCTCGGTCGGCGTAGAGGATGACT
>JACMMP010000054.1 GCA_014378995.1 Hyphomonadaceae bacterium | reverse complement strand
GCTGCGCGGCTTCTTCGAGGCGTGCGAGGAAGCGCGCGCGGCGGCGCTGCTGGCCGATGCGCGCGCCGAGGCCGCGCTCGCGGAAGATGCGCCGCGCGATGCGTTCAAGCGTTTCGCCAAGCGCCTCTACAGCGATCACCTCGAAGGCCTGCTCGATCGCCTCGCACAGCGGCGCGCCGCTTTTCATCGCTTTGCGCAGAAGCATCAGGGCGAGCTTTTCGCCGCGCGTGCTCTGCGCGATCGCCACGGCGTCACACAAACCGCGGAAGATTTCACGCGGGGGTTTTTGGCGCGCTGGCGTTGGGATGATTTGCGCCGCGCCGCTGGCGTGCTGGCGGCGTCCTCCGCCAACGACCAGAAGGCGGCCGAGCGGCTCTACGCCGTACTCGCCTGCGCCGACCGCGCGGCCGCCGACGGCGAAGTGTTGGACGCCTGCTTCAAGGCCGCTTTCACCACGGGTGGCGGCGTCTATAAAAAGCCGGTCACTGCGAAGCTGGCGGAAGCAGAACCCTGGATCGAGCCGCTGCTGCGCGGCTTCTTCGAGGCGTGCGAGGAAGCGCGCGCTACGCTTAACGCCATCGAACGTGCAGAGGATGCGGTCGCGGCGCTCGCGCTCGCGCTCAAGCTGGATGAGGCTTACGGCGAAGCAAAGTCCCGCTCTGGCGCCCTGGACTTCGATGATCTGATCGAACATGCGCAAGCCTTGCTGCAGCGCTCGGAGGCCGCGCCCTGGGTGCTCTACAAGCTCGATGGCGGCCTCGATCACATCTTGATCGACGAAGGCCAAGACACCAGCGCCGCGCAATGGGAGCTAATCACGCCATTGCGCGATGAATTCTTCGCGGGGCTCGGTGCGCGCGAGAAACCGCGCACGGTGTTTTCCGTCGGCGATCCAAAGCAGAGCATCTACGGATTTCAGGGCGCTGACCCCGATCGCTTCCTCAGTGAGGCGCAGCGTCTGGATGCGCGCACCGCCGCAGTCGGCGCTGAGTTTCGCGCACCCGCACTGCGAACCTCGTTTCGTTCTGCGCAACAGATTCTCGATGCTGTCGACGAGACCATGCGCGGCAAGCCGCTGATTGGCGGCCCCGGCGCCCATGACGAGATCAAGCATCTCGCCGCGCGCGGGGATGAAGGCGGCGTGGTCGAAGTCTGGCCGTTTGCGCCGCGCCCGGAAGCGCCGGAAGCGAAGGCTTGGGATGCGCCGATGGATGTCGAGCGCGAGACTAGCGCCCCGGCCATCCTCGCCAGGCAAATCGCCAAGCGCGTGAAGGCGATGATCGAAACGCGCGAGGCGGTTTGGGACAAAGGCAAGCTGCGTCCCGTCGAGGCGGGGGACGTGCTCGCACTGGTGCGCAAACGCGGCGCGGTTTTTCGCGAGCTGATCAAGGCGTTCAAGCGCGAGCGGCTCCCGGTGGCCGGCGCCGACCGCATGGTGCTGCGCGACGAGCTGGCCGTGCAAGATTGCCTCGCGCTGATGCAAGTGGCGCTCGATCCGGCTGACGATTTATCGCTCGCGTGCGTGCTCAAGGGCCCGTGGTGCAATCTGAGTGACGACGACGACGATATCTTTCCGCTTGCCTATGATCGCGGCCATACGCGCCTCTACGATCGGCTCATGGCGGCGACCGAGGCGAAATACGCGCCCGCGCGTGCGTTCGTGCTGGAACTGGCCGCGCGCCGCGGCGCCGATGCATTCGCGTTTCTGAGCTGGGCGCTGGAAACCGAGCATGGCGGCGGGCCGTGCGGCTGGCTGCGCGTTTTCGCGCGGCTGGGGCCGGAAACGCGCGATCCGCTGGAAGAATTGCTGCAGCGCGCGCTGAAGCCGCCGGGGCACGTTGCGCCGACGCTGCAGCGTTTCGTCTTCGAGATTGAATCGGATGCAGGCCAGATCAAGCGCGAGTTGGAAGCAGAAACAGGCGCCATTCGCGTGATGACCGTGCACGGCGCCAAGGGCCTGGAAGCGCCGGTCGTCATTTTGCCGGATACGACCGGCGATGTCGGTGATGCGCCGGACAACGGCCTGCTGTTCGACGACGAAGACGGCCCGTTCGTATCGTTCAGCGCCAAGGGCGATGACGCGCCGTGCGCCGCCGCGCGCGCTGCGCACAAGGAGCGCATGCTGGGCGAGCATTGGCGGCTGCTCTATGTAGCGATGACGCGCGCGCGCGACCGGCTGATCGTCTGCGGCCCGCAATGGAAGAGCGCAGAAGCGCCGAACGTGGCGTGGCGCGCGGCGGTGGAGGAGGCGCTGGATCGGCTCGGCGCGACCGAGTGCGAGACGCCGTTCGGCAAAGGCAAGCGCCTCGGCGCGATCCAGCACGCGGATGAGCGCGAGCGGCTGCGGAAGGCTGAAGTCAGCGCGCCGGCATGGGCGGGTGCGCCGGCGCCCGGCGCAAAGCGGGTGGAGATCGCCGCGCCTTCGCGTCTCATGCGCGTCGATCCTGCGCTGTTCTCGCCGCGCGGCGATGGGCAGAAACGTTTTCGCCGCGGGCGGCTGATTCATGGCTTGCTTGAGCGGCTGCCGGACGTGGCGCCCGCTCAACGCGCTGCGGCGGCGCGCGCCTGGCTGCAGCGTCAAGGCGTCGATGAGGAAGAGGCCAAAGCGTTCGCGCGCGAAGCGCTGGCGG
Organism: Hyphomonadaceae bacterium; assembly: GCA_014378995.1. Classification (GTDB taxonomy): domain Bacteria; phylum Pseudomonadota; class Alphaproteobacteria; order Caulobacterales; family Aquidulcibacteraceae; genus Vitreimonas. The sequence continues at coordinate 5,347 of JACMMP010000054.1, read as the reverse complement.
TGATCGATGACGCACGCTTCGCGGCGGTGTTCAGCGCCAAGAGCCGCGCCGAAGCGCCGATCATTGGCGAAGCAGGCGGGCGCTCCGTGCGCGGCGTTGTCGACCGCCTCGTCGTCGAGGAAGCACGCGTGATCATCCTCGATTTCAAGACCGATCGTCCGGCGCCGGTCGATGCAGCGAAAGCGCCGGACGCCTACGTGCTGCAGCTCGCGCTTTACCGTGAGGTTTTGCGGAAGATTTTTCCCGGCAAGGCCGTCACCTGTGCATTGCTGTGGACGGAGGCGCCGCATTTGATGGAGCTGCCCGATGCGCGGCTGGACGCCGTTTTCGAGACGTTCAAGGCCTAGTTGAAACGTTCACCCGACGCGCCTACCTAGAGCTGACGCTTCCCGTTTCCCGCAGGAGAACTCTGCCGTGGCCACCACCAAGATTACCGACGATAGTTTCGAAGCCGATGTGCTGAAATCCGGCGCCCCGGTGCTCGTCGATTTCTGGGCCGAGTGGTGCGGGCCGTGCAAGCAGATCGGCCCGGCTCTGGAAGAGATCGCCGCTGAAATGGGCGACCGCGTCACTGTCGCCAAGCTCAACATCGATGAAAACCCGATGACGCCCGGCAAGTACGGCGTGCGCGGCATTCCCACTTTGATGGTCTTCAAGGACGGCAAGGTCGCCGCCACGAAAGTCGGCGCAATGCCGAAATCGAAAATCGTCGAGTGGCTGAACGAGAGCGTTTAAGCGCTTTCCGCCGCCAGCGCCTCTGCCGCCACTACGAACGATCCGCAAATCAGCACACGCGCAGCGCCGTTGCGCGTCGCGTAGGTGATTGCGTCGGCGATCGAGTTTTCACAGTCCCAAAGAAGGCCGTGCGCTTCCGCTGCTTGCATCAGCGGCACGATTTGAGCGCTGTTGTGCGCAGCCTCAACAGCGATGAGCTCATTGATCCCAGGCGCGAGCGCGGCGACGAACGCCCCAGCGTCCTTGCGCGGCAGCATGCCGACAATCGCCACTGTGTTCAGCGGCCGTTTGCGCTGCATCGCCGTCAGCGCAACCGCCAAAGCTGCAGCGGCGTGCGCGTTGTGGCCGCCATCGACCCAGACTTCGCCGCCCATCTCGCGCGCCGGCGCACTGAGCGGGCCGCGCGTTAGCGGCTGTAATCGTCCGGGCCAGCGCGCCCAGGAGATGCCGGCAGAGAAGGCGCTATCGTCAAACTCGCGCCACTGCATCATCGCAATACAAGCGAGGCCGGCATTGTCGATCTGATGCGCGCCATGAAGCGCCGGCAGCGGCAGATCGAGCGCACGCGATTCGGTTTGCACGACGAGCCGCCCCGCATAGGCGTAAGCGTCCCACTCCACGCCCTGCCGCAGCAGCGGCGCGCCAACAGCCGCGGCGCAATCTACGAGTACGAGACGCGCTTCATCGGGCTGGCGCGCCAGAATCGCCGGCGCACCGGCTTTGAGAATTCCAGCTTTGTGATTGGCGATCTCGACCAAACTCGCGCCAAGCGCATCCTGGTGATCGAACCCGATCGGCGTGATGACGCTGAGCGCCGGGCGGTCGATCACGTTAGTGGAATCGTCGCGCCCGCCCATGCCGGTTTCGAGCAGCACGAGATCGGCCGGTGCTTCGCTGAACAGCAAAAGCGCCGCCGCCACTTGCGCATCGAAGTGCGTCAGCCCGTAGTCGATCGCACCGACCCGCTCGGCTGCCGCGATCAGCGCTTGGTCGCTAACGATCTCGCCGGCGACGAGGAAACGCTCGTTCAACGCGAATAAGTGTGGCTTGGTGAAGGCGTGGACTTTAAGCCCCGCGGCTTCGGCGATGGCGCGCATAAAGGCGATGGTCGAGCCTTTGCCATTTGTGCCGGCGACGTGAAGGACAGGAGGCAGCCGCGTTTGCGGCGCACCGAGCTGACGCAAAGCTTCGCGCAGCCGCAGCAGGTTGAGCGCCTTGCCGTGCCCGAACTCGGGTCCGAACAGGCGCTCAAAGGTTTGCGGCGCTTGGTCGGTCACGTCGGCGCGCCCACGCTTTCGTCATTCCGGGGCTCGCGGAGCGAGAACCCGGAACCCAGGGGCCGCGAGTGCTCTGTTGGCCCCTGGGTTCCGGATCGCGCTGCGCGCGTCCGGAATGACGAGAATGGATGCAATGTTAAGACGCTACTCCGCCGCCTTCGCGCGCGGCGCTTTGGCCGGCTTGCGCTTGCCCTTGGCCGGCGCCTCCGCTTCTTCAGCCGCGAGCTCGGCGAGATCGAACGTCTCACCGGCGTCGCCTTGCACCGCCGCGCGCTTGTGCATCAGCACCGAGAGCAAAGTCGCGATCGTTGTCTTCAGCTCACGCCGATCGACCACCATATCGACCATGCCCTTATCGTGCAGATATTCCGAGCGCTGGAAGCCTTCCGGCAATTTCTGGCGGATGGTCTGCTCGATCACGCGCGGGCCGGCAAAGCCTATCAGCGCGCCGGGTTCGGCGATGTGCACGTCGCCCAGCATGGCGTAGCTTGCTGTAACGCCGCCGGTCGTGGGATCGGCCAGCACCACGATATAGGGCAGCCCCGCTTCGCGCAGCATCTGAATCGCGAGCGTCGTGCGCGGCATCTGCATCAGCGAGAGAATGCCTTCCTGCATGCGCGCCCCGCCCGAGGACGTCACCATCACCATCGCAGCTTTGCGCCGCACGGCAGCTTCCGCCGCGCACACGAACGCTTCCCCTGCGGCCATGCCGAGCGAGCCGCCCATGAATTCAAAATCCTGCACCAGCACGACAGCATGCGCGCCGCCGATGCGGCCATAGCCCGCCGACATGCAATCCTCGCGGCCGACTTTTGCGCGCGCCGACTTGATGCGGTCGACGTATTTTTTATCGTCCTTGAATTTCAGCGGATCGGCGGCGACCTTCGGCAGCGAGATCGTTTGCCAGGCCTGTTCATCGAACATTTGCCGGAAGCGCGGCTCGGGGCCGATGCGCATGTGAAAGCCGGACGGCATCACCCAGCACGATGTCTCGAGCTCCGCGCGATAAACGAGATCGCCTGACAGCGGATCCTTGACCCAGAGGTTGTCTGGCGTATCGCGCGCCTCTTCGGGCTTCTTTTTCTGAAGGCCGGGCCGCGCGAAATTCGACAGCCAGTTCATGCGCGCATTCCCTCTATTTCCCGCGCCGAGCGCACAGCTTCGCTCAATTGAGCGACCTTGCGCAAGACGCGTTCGGCCGCTTGGGCCGATGGGCCGGCGACGATTTCGTCCACGAACGCGGAGCCGACCACGACGGCGTCCGCGGTTTCTGCAATTGCGCAAGCCGCTTCAGGCTCGCGCACGCCGAAGCCGACGGCGATTGGTAAATCCGTGGCGCGCTTCAGACGGGCAACGGCGCTGCGCACCGCGGTGGCGGTTGCAGCATTGGCGCCGGTAATGCCGGCGACCGAGACATAATACACGAACCCGGAAGCGCCTTCGAGCACCTTGGTTAAACGGTTATCGTCCGTTGTCGGCGTGGCGAGGCGGATGATGGAGAGATTGTGCGCGGCGAAGGCGGCGCGCAGCGGCGCGTCTTCCTCCGGCGGCAGATCGACAATGATCGCGCCATCGGCGCCGGACGCGTGCATGGCTTGCGAGAACGCGTCGTAACCCATGCTCTCGATCGGATTGGCGTAGCCCATCAGGATGAGCGGGGTGTCGGCATTGGTTTCGCGGAAGCGGCGCGCGAGGTCGAGCGTGTGCTTCAGCGAACCGCCAGCTTTCAGCGCGCGCAACGCCGCCTTCTGAATGCTCGGCCCATCGGCCATCGGATCAGTGAAGGGAAAGCCAAGCTCGATGATGTCAGCGCCTGCCTCCGGCAATCCGCGCAGGATTTCAAAGCACGCCTCGTGATCAGGATCGGACGCCATGATGTACGCGACAAGCACGGCGCGATTGGCGCGCTTGAGGGACGCGAAGCGAGAAGTGAGACGCGCGGTCAATTGCCCGCACCCAGGAGGCAACGCGCATCCGGAGCATATCCGACCGTGATGTAAACGCGTCCGTCCGGCGCTGGCCCGGCGCCGCGTGGCGCGGAGCGGGAAATGATAAGAACGAGGTGCGGGCAGCGTTCGGTGTCCCCGGCGCGCGCGAACACGCGCAACCCAGGCGCGGCGCCGGGGCCGGGTTCGCGAGCCACCCAGCCCGTGCTGGTCAGCTGTGTAGCGAAATCGGCCACGACGTCGGCTTCGCGCGCAGCGTCCACGAGCACGCAGCGCGTGATACTGTTTTCTCGGGGGCCGCAGGGCGTGAGCGCAGCGTCAGCGCTTAACGTCAGCTGCATTGGGCCGTGTCGGCCGTCCATGCCGTTCAGAACGATGGTTTCAGCCAACGCCGGCGTTGCGAACAAAAGCGCGGCGAACGCGCAGAAGAGCACGCGCAAGTTCATAGGGTCACCCCCAACGCATCCGCCACCGTGAACACGTCTTTATCGCCGCGTCCGCACAGGTTCATGATCAGCACGCCGTCTTTGCCGAGTTCGCGCGCCACGTCGCCCACACGCGCCAACGCATGCGCAGGCTCCAGCGCCGGCAAAATGCCCTCCAGCCGCGCACACAGCTTGAACGCTTCGAGCGCTTCGTCATCCGTGGCGCTCAGATACTTCGCGCGGCCGATGTCGGCTAAATAGGAGTGTTCCGGCCCGACGCCGGGATAATCCAGGCCAGCGCTGATTGAGTGGCCTTCGAGGATTTGGCCATCTTCGTTCTGCAACAGATAAGTGCGGTTGCCGTGCAGCACGCCGGGCCGCCCGCCATTGATGGCGGCGCTGTGCTCGAAGCGGTCGTCAATACCGCGGCCGGCGGCTTCCACGCCGTAGAGCTTCACGTTTTCATCGTCGATGAACGGATGAAACAATCCAATCGCGTTGGAGCCGCCGCCGATGCACGCCATCACGGCGTCCGGCAAACGCCCTTCGCGCTCCAATATCTGCGCCCGCGCTTCGCGGCCGATCACGCTTTGAAAGTCGCGCACCATTTCCGGATAGGGGTGCGGGCCAGCGGCGGTGCCGATGCAATAGAACGTATCCGCGACGTTGGTCACCCAATCGCGCAGCGCTTCGTTCATCGCGTCTTTCAAAGTCGCCGCGCCCGCCGTGACCGGGCGCACTTCAGCGCCCAGCAATTTCATCCGAAACACGTTCGGCTTCTGCCGCTCGATGTCCGTTGCGCCCATGAACACGACGCAGGGCAGACCAAACCGCGCGCACACGGTGGCCGTGGCGACCCCGTGCTGACCGGCGCCGGTTTCCGCAATGATGCGCGTCTTGCCCATGCGCAGCGCCAGCAGCACCTGCCCGAGGCAATTGTTGATCTTGTGCGCGCCGGTGTGAT
>JACMMP010000053.1 GCA_014378995.1 Hyphomonadaceae bacterium | reverse complement strand
GATTGGCGCTCTTGGCCTTCTTCATCGACTGAATCACGCGCCCAGGCATCGAGCCGATATAAGTGCGGCGGTGACCGCGGATTTCCGCTTCGTCGCGCACGCCGCCAAGCGACATGCGCACGAAATCGCGGCCTGTGGCTTTAGCGATCGAACGGCCAAGCGAAGTCTTGCCGACGCCCGGAGGGCCGACCAGGCAAAGGATCGGACCGCGCAGCTTGTTGGTGCGCGCTTGCACCGCGAGATATTCAAGGATGCGGTCTTTGACCTTCTCCAGGCCAAAGTGATCCTCATCGAGCACGGCTTGCGCGGCCTCGATATCCTTTTTGACCTTCTTCTTGTTGCCCCATGGCAGCGAGAGCAGCCAATCGAGATAATTGCGCACCACGGTGGATTCCGCCGACATCGGGCTCATTTGGCGGAGCTTCTTCATCTCCGCGTCAGCCTTCGTCTTGGCTTCCTTCGACAGCTTGGTGTTCTTGATACGGTTCTCGAGCTCGGCGATGTCTTCGCGGCCTTCGTCGCCGTCGCCCAGCTCGCGCTGGATCGCCTTCATCTGCTCGTTCAGATAATACTCGCGCTGCGTCTTCTCCATTTGACGCTTCACGCGGTTGCGGATCTTCCGCTCGACCTGCAGCATGCCGACTTCGCTCTCGATCAGCGAGAGAATGCGCTCCAGGCGCTGCGGCACATCGACGATTTCGAGTAGCGCCTGCTTGTCTGGAATTTTCACGGTAAGATGCGCGGCGATGGAATCCGCCAGACGCGCAGGCTCGGTGATTTGGCCAACGGCCTGATGCACTTCCGGCGGCGTCTTGCGCGACAGCTTTACGTAATTGTCCCATTGATCGATCACGGCGCGCGAGATCGCTCGCGCTTCCGGGCTATCGACGTTCTCTTCCTCAATTTCTTCGACCTCGGCTTCGAAATACTCGCCGTTCGAGGTGAATTGCTTGACGCGGGCGCGGTAGCCGCCTTCGACCAGGACGCGCACGGTGCCGTCGGGCAACTTCAGCAACTGAACGACCGATGCGACCGTGCCGACCGTGAAGATGCGGTCCGTCGCCGGTTCATCTTCCGAGGCGTCCATCTGGGCCGCGAGCAGGATCTGCTTGTCCTTGCGCATCACCTCATCGAGGGCGCGGACTGATTTTTCCCGGCCGACGAAAAGCGGCGCGGCCATCTTTGGATAGACGACGATGTCGCGCAGCGGCAGCACTGGAAGAACACGGCTCTCAGCCATTGGAACTCCTTTGGAAGCGTCGTCGGGCTGGGACCAGTCCGGCAGAACTCCCCCATTAACAAATGAAAATGTGGAAGCGTTCGGCCTCTGCTTCAAGAGCGGCATGCGGCGAACTGTGCACAGCACAAGCTTGTTCCGCCTCCGGATAAGCAGAGTCGAATTCGACACGCGTTGAAATTAACTTCAGGCGAAGTTAGCCGGCGGCGTCTTGGCCGTTGCGGCGTTCGGAATGGATTTGCAGCGGCTTTGCCCGCCCTTCTACCACATCCGCTGAAACGACCACCTCTTCCACCGAACGCATCGAGGGCAACTCGAACATGGTGTCGAGCAAAATGCTCTCCAAGATCGAGCGCAAGCCGCGCGCTCCGGTCTTGCGGCCGATGGCTTTGCGCGAAATGGCGCGCAACGCTTCTTCCGGGAACGAGAGCTTCACGTTCTCCATCTCGAACATACGCTGATATTGTTTCACCAGCGCGTTTTTCGGCTCGGTCAGGATCGTAACGAGCGCCGCTTCGTCGAGATCTTCCAGCGTCGCCAGCACCGGCAGACGGCCCACGAATTCCGGGATCAAGCCGAACTTCAGCAAATCATCCGGTTCGATCTCACGCAGAATCTCGCCGGTGCGGCGATCTTCTTCGTCGCGCACCGTGGCGCCGAAACCAATCGCGGAGCCCTTGCCGCGCTGAGTGATGATCTTATCGAGGCCGGCGAAGGCGCCGCCGCAGATGAACAGGATGTTCGTGGTGTCGACCTGCAGGAATTCTTGCTGCGGGTGCTTGCGGCCGCCTTGCGGAGGCACGGACGCAACCGTGCCTTCCATGATCTTCAACAGCGCTTGTTGCACGCCTTCGCCCGACACGTCGCGCGTTATGCTCGGATTGTCGGACTTGCGTGAAATTTTGTCGACTTCGTCGATATAGACGATGCCGCGCTGGGCGCGTTCGACGTTGTAGTCGGCGGACTGCAGCAGCTTCAAAATAATGTTTTCGACGTCCTCGCCGACATAGCCGGCTTCCGTCAGCGTCGTTGCGTCGGCCATCGTGAACGGCACGTCGATGATGCGAGCTAGCGTCTGCGCCAACAACGTCTTGCCGCAACCGGTTGGGCCGATCAGCAGGATGTTCGACTTCGCCAACTCGACATCGCCGTTCTTAGCGGCGTGGTTCAGGCGCTTGTAGTGATTGTGCACCGCGACCGAGAGGACGCGCTTGGCGTGATCTTGGCCGACCACGTAATCGTCGAGGACGCCCTTGATCTCCTTCGGAGACGGCACGCCTTCCTTGGACTTAACCAGCGAGGTTTTGTGCTCCTCGCGGATGATGTCCATGCAAAGCTCGACGCATTCATCGCAGATGAATACGGTCGGGCCGGCAATGAGCTTACGCACCTCGTGCTGGCTCTTGCCGCAGAACGAGCAATAGAGAGTGTTCTTGCTCTCTCCGCCGGTCGTGCCTTTGCTCATTCGCGATCCTTCGAGGGGTGTGCGTTCAGTTACATAGGTAGGGATAACGGCGGGGTGATGGCCCCACGAAACGCCTACTAGCGATGCTTGAACGCCATCCCTTTCAAAAACGTTCACCACCCGACGGCCCGCCGAGCAATTCGATCATAGCAAGGTTGAGGCCGCAAGCAGCCCGAACATTCCGTCCGGCGGCGTTATCCCCGGGTCATAGGCTGTTTTTACTGCTTTTTATGCGCGGGGAGAGCCGCGCCAGCCGACGACCGAGCGTATTTGGGCGTAACCGGGCTTTCGTTCAAGCCAGCCTGCGCCTCACTGAGCCGGTGCACTCAGCGTGTCTTCCATCTCCCGCGCGATCGCTCGCTCCTGCGCATCGGTGTTCGGCGCGTGACGAGGGGCGTCGTACAGGCCCCGCAGGTAGGCTTGGTCCCAGTCTGTGAGCCGCGCGGATGCGCCGCCATTGATCGCGCGCTCCGAAAACAGATTGAGGATTGAGGGCACGGCGGACGCGTTCGCGCGGGCGTCGAGCTGCGCCAGGGTCACCATGGCGAGATAGTCGCCCAAAGCCTCGAAATTCAAACCAGCCGCCTGCCGGGCGTCCACAATCACCAGGACGCGGTTGAAGTCCTGACGCGTCGCCCGATAAAGCCGGCTTGCTTGCGCGCGGGTGACGTCGCCGTCGTTATCGAGGATCTGCCCCTGAGAATCGACGGTCTGGGCCACGTGCCACCAGCGAACGGGCGCATCGCTGGCAACGAACTCGGCCAAGGCGTCCCGGCCCAGCGTGTTTCCGTATTCCGCGTTATTGTAATAGGCGACGAGATCGTGATCGCCGGCCAGCGCCTGGGCCAAAACGTCGGCGTCCGGCGTCACGAACACGAGCACGTTGGCCTGACAATTTTCGTCGCCGGGCCGCAGTCCAAGCTCGTGCGCCCGCTGCGACATGCGATCGACCAGATATTGCGCCTGACGCGCCGGAATACCGGCCATTAACGGGCAATAGCGCGAATTCCACCGCGCCATCTGCTCCTCGGACATCTCCGGGGGCGCAACCTCCTGCACGAACGCGCGCACCATCTCACGGACTCGTTGTCCGGTGACGACGATCTCTTCTTCGTCCACGCTCTGGGCAGCCGCAATCGCCGGCGCCGCGCAAGTCAGGGCGAGAGCGATCAACGCCGATTTCAAGGTTTGCATGGAGACTCCTTCGAAAGCCAAGCTAGCGACGCGGCGGAGGCTTTCAGCCGGTCAACGACCAAGCGCTCGAAAGCGTCGATGGAACGTTCAGCGGCGAGAAGCCAGTCAAACCCTCCAGCGCTTTAGTCGTCGCATTGTGGGCCTTCCTTACAAACACGGCCACGGCGCAATGCAGGATAAGGGCCCGGACCTAGACGCCCGGCAGCCCGCCTTCCGCGAGTTCGCGCCGCTCATAGACGCGATCGACGATGCCGAAGGCCTTGGCCTCTTCAGCGGTCATGAAGTGATCGCGGTCGAGCGTGCGCTCGACGCGTTCATACGGTTGGCCGGTATGCTTGACGTAGATTTCGTTCAAACGCCGCTTGGTGGCGATGATGTCCTCGGCGTGCCGCTCGATATCCGAGGCCTGGCCGCGGAAGCCGCCGGAGGGCTGGTGCACCATCACGCGCGCATTCGGCAAGCAGATGCGCAGATTGGCCTCCCCTGAGGCCAACAGCAAAGACCCCATCGAAGCGGCCTGGCCGATGCACACGGTGCTGACCGGGCTGCGGATGTATTGCATGGTGTCGTAGATCGCGAGGCCGGAGGTCACGACACCGCCCGGGCTATTGATATACATCGCGATTTCGCGCTTCGGGTTCTCGGATTCGAGGAACAGAAGTTGCGCCGTCACCAGGCTGGCGAGGCCGTCCTCGATGCCGCCGGTGACGAAAATGATGCGCTCTTTCAGCAGGCGCGAGAAAATGTCGAACGCGCGTTCTCCGCGGCTCGTTTGCTCGATCACCATCGGAACGAGATTGGCGTAAGTAGCGATTGGATCGAACGACGACATGGAGGCCTTTCGGGAAGCCGGCGGAATCGCTCCGCCGCGCTGGTCATATTTGACGCTTGGGCGCGCCCCGCAAGCCCTGGCTACTGCGCCAAGTCTTAACGTTTGGCCTCGGCCGGCTCAGGCCTTGGTTTTCTTGGCTTTCTTTGACGGCGCCGGCGCGTCGTCCTCGGCGAAGAGCGTCTCGCGGTCGACCGTCTCGTCGCTGACCTTGATCAGCTCCATGATGTAATCGACGACCTTCTCTTCGTAGAGCGGCGCGCGCACCTGGGCGACCAGTTGCGGATTGCGCTGATAAGCTTCGAAGATCTGGCGCTCTTGGCCGGGGAAGTTGCGGGCTTGAGCGGAGATCGCCTGGGCGACTTCCTGATCCGACACTTCGATTTTGTGGCGGCGGCCGATTTCAGCCAGCAGCAGGCCAAGGCGCACGCGGCGCTCGGCGATGTCGCGGTATTCGGCCTTCAAATCATCGTCCGATTTGCCTTCATCCGACGGATCGAGACGGCCGGCGGTGCGGTCCTGCTCGACTTGGCGCCAGATCTGGCCGAACTCGGCGTCGACCATACGCGGCGGCAGTTCGAAATCGTGCTGCTCGTCGAGCTTGTCGAAGAGCTGGCGCTTGGCCTTGGCGCGCGATTGCTGCTTGTGCTCGCCGTCGATGCGCTGGCGAAGCGCGTCCTTCACGGCGTTGAGGCTGTCGAACCCAAGCTCCGCCGCCCAGGCGTCGTCGGGCGCGCCGGCTTTGGGCGCACGCACGCTCTTCACCTTGGTTTCGAATTCGGCGGCTTTGCCTTTGAGCGCCGCCACGGGATAGTCCTCGGGAAATTCTACGTTGAGCGTGCGCTCGTCGCCGACTTTCGCGCCAACTAACTGCTCTTCAAAGCCCGGAATGAATTGCTTCGATCCGATTACGACCTGCGCGTCGTTGGCCGCGCCGCCTTCGAACGCTTCGCCGTCGATGCGGCCGACGAAATCGACAACGACCGCATCGCCTTCAACCGCGGCGCCGTCCTTGTCTTCAAAACCGCGGTTGGCGCGAGCAAGTTCGCTCAATTGTTCATCGACCTGCTCGTCGCTCACCGGCGTAACGGGACGCGTGATTGAGGTGTTCTTCAGGTCCGCCGGCTCGAAATCCGGCATCACTTCCAGCGAAAGCTCAAATTGCAGATCTTCTTGGCCGGCGACCACCTTGTTCATGTCGCTCTTCAGATCGAGCGAGGGTTCGGACGCCGGGCGCGCGTTGACCTTTTCGAGGCTCTCTTTGGTCGATTTCTGAACCGTCTCGTTGATGATGTCCTGCATCATCCCGGGACCGTAAACCTTACGAATATGGCTCACCGGCACTTTGCCCGGACGAAAGCCGTTAATGCGCACGCGCGGCTGCACTTCGGCGATTTTAGCGTTCAGTTTTTGCTGCAATTCGGCCGCCGGGACCACGACGTCATAAACGCGCAGAAGACCTTCGGAACGGCGCTCGGTGAGCTGCATGAGACGGGCTTTCGACATGACGCCGCTGGTGCAAGTCCTTTGCCGCGACGCCCAATTCAGGAAAGGCGGGCTTATGGCATTGCGCCCCGGCTAAGTCCACGGCTTGGGCCTGCGGCACCGCGTAAGCCATCCGAAGCTTGCCTACGGAACGGCGCCGCCCTCCTTCGCCGAGGCTACGGAGGGCATCCTACGCGCGCTCCGGGAGCGTAGAATGGTGCGGACGCCGGGACTCGAACCCGGACGCCTCTCGGCGCCAGAACCTAAATCTGGTGCGTCTACCAGTTCCGCCACGTCCGCTTGCAGGCGGTGATGTATGCGCCCGCCCCGCTTCCGTCCACCGCGCGGCTAGCGCTCGGCGGGGGGTGTTTCGACCCGCGTTGAGCCCCAGCTTGCAACCGCGTCTTGCGCCTCGCGGTTGATCTCATCCGGGAGAAGCTGGCCTTGGGCAGTGATATCGATCCGGTATTGGGCGCCATCCGCCATTGGCCAGTAGATGGCTTGGCCGTGCTCGGGCGTGTCCACGAGCGGGACGTACTTGCCGACAGTCTCGACGACGGGGAGAAAGTCGATGCCGGTGCGGCGCACGGGACGCAGGTCCGCGACGCTTGGGGGCGTGGATTGCGCCGTCTCTATGTCGCGATAGCGGCTATCGAAGCGATCGAGCCGATACTGGGCGTCGAGGCCCAAAACGGTAGCCCAGGGCTTCCAGCGCAAGACGCGCGAGCTGATCATCCAGTCATCGCCCGTGGCCTCGAAACTGTGGACCGTGCCCTCCGTCCCGTCCGGCAGCGGCGCCTCCGTGATCGTGACGTTGTAAGTGTTCTCAGTGCCCTCGACCTGATCGAAGGCGATGGTGGCGACTTGGCGCTCGGCCTCGCCCAGGCGGTGGTAGGTCTGAATGTTCAAGCCCATCAGAGCGGCGGCGCCGCCGATTGCGAGGAATAAGCCGCCGCCGGCTACGCCTCGGCCACCCTTGAAGGGCCGGCCCCGGAACATCCAACCGACACCGCTAAGGGCGACAGCAAGGCCGATCACCCCGACGACTCCCGGAATTATCCACCACCACCAATGCATCTTGATCCCCTCCGCAACAGGCGTCCCCGCAACGGTTAACCTAAAAGCCGGCTCGGAAACAGGGCCGATCAGCTGTGGGACCGGGCCTTTAGCCGTTGGGGCGCCATTTCATCGAGGACCGCCGGGAGTTGCTCACAGAGGTCCTCCGCAATCAGCCCAGGGCCCAGCGCCTCGCCTGCCCGCCCGTGCAGCCATGCTCCGGCGCAGGCCGCCTCAAAGCTCTCCATGCCCTGGCCGATCAATCCGGCGATCACGCCCGCCAGCACATCCCCCGCGCCGGCGGTCGCCAAAAACGGCGTGCCGGTGGCGTTGACGACGGCCCGCCCGTCCGGCGCAGCGATAACGGTGTCCGGTCCTTTCAGCAGCACGTTGCAGCGCGCGTACGCCGCGGCCGCGCGCGCAGCGTCGATGCGCGACGCTGAATTGCTCCAGACGCCCGGGAAGGCGCGGCGAAATTCGCCGATATGCGGCGTCAGCACGTCGGCTTCGGTTAGCCCATGCGTGAGCGGCGCGAGCAGCGTGATGGCGTCGGCGTCAAGCACAAGCGCACAGCGCGGCTCGGCTTCGATCGCGGCGCAGAGCTGCTTGTAGTGCGCGTCGCTTGTGCCGAAGGCGGGGCCGATGATGAAAGCTTGCGAGGTGCGCGCAGCTTCGGCGTAGGCGGTTTCATCGCCCGCCTCGCGCAGCATGATCGCCGTGAGCTGCGCTGCGTTCTCGGCGAGCGCATCCGGCGGACTGAGCACTGTCACCAGCCCTGCCCCGCTACGCAACGCGGCGCGCGCGGCAAGCCGCGCAGCGCCAGTGCGCGCTCGGCCGCCACTTGCAACGACGACATGACCGCGCTCGTGCTTGTGAGCATCGATATCCGGCCAGGGCAGCGTCCAAAGCGCCGGGTCATTTTCCCATAGATCGATGCGTTGCGCCGCAACGACGCCATCCGGCGCCCCGATGTCGGCGACGACGACTTCGCCGCAGAACACGCGGCTCGGCATGAGCACGTGCGCCGGCTTCTTGCGCACGAACGTCACTGTCAGCGCGGCGCGGAAATACGCATCGCTCAACGGAATTCCAGTGTCGCCGTCGATGCCGCTCGGAAGATCGACAGCTACCACGGACGCTGGCGGGATGGTCATCGCAAGCCTTGCGGCCTCGCCTTCCAACGGCCGCGTCAATCCGGCGCCGAATAGCGCATCGACATAAAGCTGCGCGGGCTTGGGCGCGACGCCGAGCGCGAATAGGTCGCCCTTATACGCCGCCGCAGCGCTGGCGGCGTCGCCATGCAGAGACTCGCGCGGCGCCAGGGTCTCGACCCACACCGGCCAGCCAAGTTCGGCCAACGCGCGCGCCGCGACCCAGCCATCACCGCCATTATTACCCGGTCCGCACAGCACGGCGGTTGGGCGCGGCGTCATGCGCGCTGCAATCGCATCAGCCACCGCGCGGCCGGCGTTCTCCATGAGCGTGCGCGTGGCCACGCCGGCGCGCGCCGAGGCGCTGTCGATTGCGCGCATCTGCTCTACGGTGATGATCTCGCGCGTCACCGCAACTCGCCTGCTTGCATCTCGGCGCCGTGGCGCACGAGACGAATGGCGCCGGGTGTCGCCTCGAGTTCGGTGATCGACGCGTAGTTGGGTCTGCAGACGATCGTCGCGTCGCGTCCAAGCGCGGCGCTGACGAGGACGTTGATGGCGATGAAGTGCGTGAAGACGGCGGCGTCGGCATCGCGCGCGTGCGCCCACGCCAGCATGTCGTCGCGCCAACGCAGCAGAGCCGGCTCCAGAGTTGACCAGGAGCGCGCTTCATCGGTGCGCCATGGGAAATTCGACTGCAGCCAGGCGCGCCGATCCGCAACGCCCACTGGCGTCGGCACTTCGCTGACTCGGCGCTCGATCTGAGTTTTGGCGCCGAGCAGTTCGGCATAAGGCGCGGCGGTCTCGCGGCAACGGCGCATCGGCGAACTTATGATTGTCGCCGCCCGCTGCTCCAGCAACACCTGCGCTGCGGCGATCGCCTGGGCCCTGCCAGCGTCCGAGAGCCCCGGATTATCGTCCGCGCCGCCCCAGGCGGCCTCGGGCTCGCCGTGCCGCACCAAATACAATCTCGCCATACCGCAAGTTTAGCGCGCGGGACCGTGCCGGCCAGCCGTATGATTAGGCGCCGGGCGCCTAACAAAGAGGCGCCCAGTTGCGGCGAACGCGCGCCGGCAGCCACCCGCCTTCCCGACTCGCACCCTGCGGCCCATGAGGGGGTCAAAGCGCGGGTTGCGCCAATAAGGGGCGTCGGATGAAGAAGATCGAAGCGATCATCAAGCCGTTCAAACTGGATGATGTGAAAGAAGCGCTCCAGGAGATCGGGCTCCAGGGCATGACGGTTGTTGAAGCCAAGGGCTTCGGCCGCCAGAAGGGCCACACTGAACTCTATCGCGGCGCCGAGTACGTCGTCGATTTTCTGCCCAAGCTAAAGGTCGAGGTCGTGGTCAGCGACGACCAGGTCGATGCGGCTTTGGAGGCGATCCAAAAGGCGGCCAAAACCGGCAAGATCGGCGACGGCAAGATTTTCGTGCTCGATGTCCTCAACGTCGTGCGCATCCGCACTGGTGAAACGGGCGCAGCCGCAGTCTGATCGTTTCGCCAACACTGATTCTCGCGGTCGCGCCGGACCGGACCGGGCGCGGCCGCGCACAACAGCAACCATAATGTTCTGGGGAGTTTCCGATGTCGGACGAAATTCTGAAAATGATCAAGGACAAGGAAGTCCAATTCGTCGACCTCCGCTTCAACGATCTGCGCGGCAAGATGCAGCACGTCACCTTCGACGTGTCGATGATCGACAAAGACATCTTCACCGAAGGCACGATGTTCGACGGCTCCTCGATCGCCGGATGGAAGGCGATCAATGAGAGCGACATGGTTATGCGCCCCGACCCGATGGGCGCGCACATCGATCCGTTCTACCAGCAAACGACGCTGGCGCTCTTCTGCGACATTCTCGAGCCCGGGACGCTGCAGCCCTACTCGCGCGATCCGCGCTCGATCGCCAAGAAGGCGGAGGCTTACGTCAAATCATCAGGCGCAGGCGATGTCGCGTATTTCGGTCCGGAAGCCGAGTTCTTCGTGTTCGACGATGTGCGCTGGTCCACCGATCCGAACAATACCGGCTATTCGTTCGATTCAAGCGAGCTGCCGTTCAACACCAACAAGGCCTACGAGGGCGGCAATCTCGGCCATCGTCCTGGCCCGAAGGGCGGCTACTTTCCGGTGCCGCCGATCGACTCGCTGCAAGACATGCGCGGCGAGATGCTTGAGATCATGGGCCAACTTGGCCTGCAGCCTGAGAAGCATCACCACGAAGTCGCGCCCGCCCAGCATGAACTTGGCCTGAAGTTCAACACGCTGACGCGCATGGCCGACAACATGAACTTGTACAAGTACATCATCCACCAAGTGGCGGCCTCGTACGGCAAGTCGGCGACGTTCATGCCGAAGCCCTATTTCAAGGACAACGGCTCGGGCATGCACGTCCACATGTCGATCTGGAAGGGCAACAACAATTTGTTCGCCGGCGATCGCTACGCTGATCTCTCAGAGCATTGCCTCTATTACATTGGCGGCGTCATCAAACACGCGAAGGCGATCAACGCGTTCGCCAACTCGACGACCAATTCCTACAAGCGCCTGGTGCCCGGCTACGAAGCCCCGGTGCTGCTCGCTTACTCGGCCCGCAACCGTTCGGCCTCCTGCCGTATTCCGCACGGCACTGGCGCGAAAGCAAAGCGCGTGGAAGTGCGCTTCCCCGATCCGGCCGGCAACATGTACCTCACCTATGTGGCGCTGCTGATGGCCGGCCTCGACGGCATCGAGAAGAAAATCCATCCGGGCGAGCCGTTGGATAAGAACCTTTACGATCTGCCGCCGGAAGAGCTGAAGGATGTGCCAACTGTTGCGGGCTCGCTGCGCGAAGCGCTCACCGCTCTCGACCGTGACCGCGACTTCCTG
>JACMMP010000052.1 GCA_014378995.1 Hyphomonadaceae bacterium | reverse complement strand
GCGGCGGCGCTGGCGCGTGAGCCGGGCCTCGAAGTCCGAGTGCGCGAAACGCGCGGCGGCGCAGACGGGACGATGATCACGTCAGTGATCGAGGATGCGCTCAGCGATGTGGCGCGCGACCGCATTGGCGGCGTTGTGGTTATCACTGACGGTCAAGCGGCCGATCCGCCGGCTGAGCCCGGCGAATTGCGCGAGCTTGGGCCGGCGCACATTCTCATTGTCGGCGATCCCGAGCGCGGCGACAGGCGGCTCGAACTTGTCTCGGCGCCGACGTTCGGGATCGTCGATGAGCCGATGCGGATTACGGGGCGCGTGATCGATGAAGGCTCAAATGCGCCGGTGCGCGTGCGCGTCAGTATCGATGGCGTCCGCGTGACGGAAACGGCGGCGCGCGCGAACCAGGAATTTTCAGTGAACGTGCGGCTGCCGAAGCGTGGGCGCAACATGATCGTGGTGGAAGCGGAAGAAGGCCCGCGCGAAATCACCCTCACAAACAATCGCGCCGCTTTTGCGGCCAATGGCGTGCGCGATCGTTTGCGCGTGCTGCTTGTGACAGGCGAGCCGCATCAGGGCGCGCGGGTGTGGCGCAATCTGCTGAAGAGCGATCCGGCGGTGGACCTGGTGCACTTCTCCATTTTGCGGCCGCCGGACAAACAGGATTTCACGCCGCTCAACGAACTGGCGTTGATCCCCTTCCCGACCGAAGAATTGTTCGAGCGGCGCTTGAACGAATTCGACCTTATCATCTTCGACCGCTATCGCCGGCGCGGAATTTTGCAGGCGTATTATTTTGCGTCAATCGCGCGGCGCGTTGAGCAAGGCGGCGCGCTGCTGATTACGGCGGGCGAAGCAGAGGCCGGCGTCGACGGCGTTTATCGTACTGCGCTTGCGGGCATCTTGCCGTCGCAGCCAACAGGCTCAATCTCGACGTCGCCGTATCGGCCGGCGCCGACAGCGCTTGGGCGGCGCCATCCGGTTGTGCGCGGGCTGCCTTCGCCGGAGCGTTGGGGGCGCTGGACGATGCAAGTCGATGCGCAAGCGACCGGCGGGCAAACAATATTGCAAGGCGCGGGCGGCGCGCCGCTGCTGGTGCTCGACCGCGCCGGCGAAGGGCGCGTGGCGCAGCTTTGGTCGGATCAGCCTTGGCTGTGGGCGCGCGGCTACGATGGCGGCGGGCCGCACGGAGAATTGCTGCGGCGCCTCGCGCACTGGCTGATGCAGGAGCCGGAGCTCGAAGACGAACGCCTGACACTTGAGCCCGGCCCGCGGGGCTTGGAGATCGAACGCTCGACGCTTGCGCCGGCAGTTGGCGCGATCGAGCTCATCGCGCCTTCGGGCGAACGCTCGACTGTTTCACTTGGCGAAAGCGCGCCCGGCCTCTTCACCGGTGAAGCGGCGACGGACGAGCAAGGCTTGTACGAAGCGCGCAGCGGAAATCTGCGGGCGTTCGCGGCCGTTGGCCCGCTCAACCCGCGCGAAGCGGCGGCGCTGGCGGCGGACCCTGAAATCCTGCGCCCGTTCGCAAATGCGACGGGCGGCAGCGTCGTGCTCACCGGCGAGGACGGGCGGCGTTTGCCAGATGTGCGGCGCGTGGATCGCGG
>JACMMP010000051.1 GCA_014378995.1 Hyphomonadaceae bacterium | reverse complement strand
TGATCGGGCTGACGCCGGTGCTGGCGACGGCGCGCCGGCTCGCGCTGGTGTGGGGCGTCCGCAGCCGCGTGGTGGCGGACGTCACCAGCGTTGAAGACATGGTCGAGAAAGCCGACGCCGCCGTACGCGAACTGGGCGTCGCCGGGCCCGACGACCGCGTCGCCATCATCGCCGGCATCCCCTTCGGACGCGCGGGGAAAACAAACACGATCCGCGTGCTGAGGCTGGAATAGCGTATGAGCGCGACCGATCCGCTCGTCATCAAAGGCGTCGTGCTGGAGGATACAGAACGCATCCTTCGCAAGTCGCCGTGGCCCGCGATCAACCGCGCCAGTGGTTTCCAATGGGCGGTCACTACGGGCGCACCTTTCGTGCCCATCGCGTTCATAGCGACAGCGACGAATGGGTCGCGCGGCATTATTGTTATTACGGTATTATTGCTCGTGCTTGCCTTGCTCGCGATTTTTTTGGCGGCAGGGCGAGTTTGGAAGACATATGCCAAGCTCATGCTCTGGACCCCGACTTGGGGTGAAGCGGGCGATTGGCAAATCAATAGTGATGGCTTGAGCGTCGACTCACATTCACTGCGTATGGCGGCGAAGTGGAGTGCCTTCGTCGATGTTGCCGAAAACGCCGAGGTGTTTCATTTCATCCTGAGTCCGGCGCAGGTCTGGGCGCTACCAAAGCGCGCCATGAGCGGGGACGAGATCGCCCGGTTGAAGAGCTTAATCGATGAGGCACGGGCGCGCGGTGACCTCAAAGGGGTGCCCGATTGATCGCGGGGACCTGCATCACGATCCGCGTGCTGCGTCAGGAATGGGGGATGGCATGCGGTTTTTGTTGAGCGTCGCGGCGCTGCTTCTGAGCGCGTGCGCGTCGTCGCCGGATCGGCCGGCATTGCCCTCCGCCGCCGCCATCGATGCGGAAGCGCAGCGCCTCATGGCGTCGCAGGACGTACGCGGCATGGCGATTGCCGTAATCGATGACGGGCAGGTCGTGCACGTTGCCGCCTACGGTCACGCCAACGTCGCCGAGAACCGGGCGCTGCAGACGGACACCGTGATGTACGGCGCTTCGCTGACCAAGGCCGCCTTCGCCTACATGGTGCTGCAACTCGTGGACGAGGGCCGCTTCGACCTCGATCGCCCGATGCACCAATATTTGCCGCGCCCGCTGCCGGAGTACGAGGACTACGCCGATCTCGCCGGCGATGAACGCTGGCGGCAGCTTACCGCGCGCCACGTCCTCAATCACACCACAGGGTTCGCTAATTTCCGCTGGCTAGAGGAAGATCAAAAGCTGCGATTCCACTTCGATCCCGGCGCGCGTTACGGCTATTCGGGCGAGGGCTTCTACATCTTGCAGTTGGTGCTGGAGCAAGGGCTTGGGCTCGACGTCGGCGCCGAGATGCAGACGCGCGTGTTCGATCGTTTCGCCATGACGCGCACCTCGATGCAGTGGCGCGCCGATTTCCGCCCGAACCTTGCCGATGGGTACGGAATCGATGGCGGCTTCGAGCCGCACGACGAGCGCTCGAACGTCAGCGCCGCCGGCTCGATGGATACGACAATCGCCGATCAGGCGCGCATGTGGGCCGGCATCGTGCGCGGCGAGGGGCTATCGCCGGCCTCCCGCGCCGAACTGGTGCGCGCCCAATTCCCAATCCTGTCGGCGCATCAATTCCCGACGCTGCGCACCGAGACCGATCCGCGCGGGCCTGCGATCAATCTCTCCGCCGGGCTCGGCCTCGTCACGTTCAATGACGCGTCCGGCCCGATGTGGTTCAAGGGCGGCCATAACGACTTCACCGGCAACACGCTGATCTGTCAGGAAGCGCGCCGGCGTTGCATCGTGCTGCTGGCAAACAGCGTGCGCGCGGAGCTGATCTATCCGGAGATGGTGCGCTTCGTCTTGGGCGAGACGGCGATGCCGTGGTGGTGGGAGTACAATCCCGGCTGAGCGCAAATCGGAACATCAGCGCGCAACTTGCCGTTATGCGTAAATCGCAACGCAAGGAGTCCGCTCATGCCACGCGGAGATAAGTCGAGTTACACGGACAAACAGAAGCGCCAGGCCGAACACATCGAAGAAGGCTACGAGGAGCGCGGCGTGCCGGCGGCGGAAGCCGAAGGCAGAGCTTGGGCGACGGTGAACGCCTCAAGCGGCGGCGGCAAGATGAGCGGCTCGGGCCGCGGCAAGAAGGTCAGCACCGCGCCGGCGAAAAAGGGCGGCCGCATTGGCGGCGCAGCTTCGGCCAAGCGCTCAAAAGCAGCGAAGTCAAAATCCGCCAAGAAGGCGGCGGCGACGCGCAAGCGCGGCGCGAGCAAGACCACGCCAAAAAGCAAAGTCGCCAAAAAGAGCGCGCGAAAAACTACGGCGCGTAAAGCAGCGACCCCTCGGAAAACCAGCGCACGCAAAAGCGTTGGGCGGAAGACAGCACGGAAAAGCGCCCGCAAATCGCGCAGCACTTAAGCAAGAGAGACGGACGCCGCAAGTTTAGAGGCGGCGTCCGCAACCCCTCAGTTCGGCACCGTCGTACAGCAGCTCGACCACTCGATCGCCAGTGCCGCTCGGGCAGGGCCGGTCATCGCGTATCGCGACGCTGAGCCGGTGCTGCGCATTGCTGGTGTCGTAAATGGCGCCGCTCCAGCGCGGAATTTGAGGCTCGGGGCGCGGAAAGATTTGGTCCTCCGCGCCGGCGACGGAGAGAGCGATGCGGTCGGCGTAAATGCGCAGCGTGAAGCTTTCGCCGTGGCCATAGAATTGAACGCCCTCTGCGCGCAGAGCGACCGTCTGATCGACGCCGGCGCGTTGCGGCAATTGCGGCGGCGGCAATTCCTCCCGCGGCGCGGAGGAGCAAGCTGCTAGTGCGAGAGCAAACAAGGTGGCGCGCATCTGAAAATGCTAACGCGCCGGCCTCGCGCGCGCCAGCCTTCAGACGCTGCGACCGCAACCGGTTAGCGTGCGCCCGTCAATCACGATCTCGACTGTGCTCGGATAGGCTTGGCCGCTCATGCCGTCGTTGCAGGGATAGCGCCGAATGGTGACGGCGAGCGTGCGCCCGTTCATGGCGCTTTCGTAGCGGGTCGCGCCTTCCTGCGGGTAGGTGGGCGTGGTGAGCGGGAAGTCGGCGCTGCTCTCGCCATAGTCCCAAACCAGGCTGATGCGCTGCTGGGTATAAACGTCAAGGATCCAACCTGGCTCTTGCCCAACCGCGCGGAAATCCACCCCGGCGGCGCGCGCGCCTTCCCAACTGGGTACGCGCGCCAACGCGTCCTGCGCGGTCACCGCGGGTTGTTCAACCTTCGTCTCACTTTGCGGCCGCGCCTCCGGCGCGTTTGAGCCCGTGTCTGAAGGCGCTTCGCTTTGCGAGCATGCGGCGAGGGCGAGGACGAAAACCAAAGCGCGCATTACCTTCTCCCGTGCAAAAACGCCGCCGCGCTTTGAGGCGCGACGGCGTTCTTAGTCTTTCATTCCATCCAGATCAGCCGCGGAACGCACTGATAAAGACTTCCACACGGCGATTTTGCGCGCGGCCGCTATCCGAACCGTTCGACGAGATCGGGCGGCTCTCGCCATAGCCTTGCGCCGCGATGCGTTGGCGGGCGACGCCGCCTTGCATCAACACCGAGGCCACGTTCATGGCGCGACGCTCGGAGAGTTCTTGGTTGTAGGCGTCGGCGCCAACCGAATCGGCGTGGCCGTACACGTCGACCGTGGTTTGGTCGTATTCGCGCAGGATGCCGCCGACATCGCGCAATGTCGGCACGAACTGGCCCTTCACGGCGTCACGGTCGAAGTCGAAGGTGAGGTCGGCAGGGAAGTTCAGCAGGATCTGCGATTCGTTCACCCGCGTGACGCCGACGCCGGTGCCGGCAAGGCGCTCGCGCAGGTTTTCGTAGGTGCGGTCCATGTAATTGCCGATCGCAGCGCCGGCGAGCGCGCCGACGCCTGCGCCGATCATTGCGTTACGGCGATCGTCGCCGCCAGCCAGCGTGCCGGCGCCTGCGCCGACGATCGCGCCGATGATGGCGCCAGTGCCGGTGCGGTTGGTCGTGCGTTCACCCGTGACCGGGTCAACATTGGTGCAGCCGAGCAGCGTGAGCGCTGCGGCGGCCATGGCCACAAATTTGCGGATCATAAAATCCCTCCAAAAGAAAAACGGGCTCGGCGCCCACAAAGCGGAAAGTCTTCCCCGCAAGCTGAGCCGGCGATGAACGTCCCCTACTCATCTGGTGAGCCCGACGCCGTATATCGGCTGAGACGCCCTATCTGTTCCACTAGAACCTGATCTACTAACGGCGCGAGCGGCTCAAGGTTGAGCCCGGGCTCGCCAGCGACGCGATAAGTCATGGTGATCTTCGCCCCAGACGCGTGCGGCGCGACCGTGAACGTCATCACGCCGATGGCTCCCATGTCTTGCAGCGGACCCAATCCGCCGACCGCGCGCAGGGTGCGCACCCCCTCACGCTCCATCACGAGCACAACGCGGGCGTGCTCGACAGATTGGCCGTCCCAGCGCTCGCACCAGCATCCGCCGGCCCGCGCCTCCAAGGAAAGCCGGCGGGCGTCGCCGGAATAGGTGTGGGTGGAATTCCACCAGCGATTCAAGCTTGTAAGCGCGCGCCATGCCTCTTCGGGCGGCACAGGAACCTCGGTCTCGGCCTGGATAAAGAATGCGCCCGGGGAGGCGGACACGACCTCGGCTCGGGCGGGCGAAACCAGCAACGCGGCAAGGGCGGCTGCGGCGATCAATAAGCGCATTTTTTCTCCCCTACGGCAGCGGCCGTGCACCCACCGCAATGGCTTGGTTTGAACGATCATTCAAGTGGACGGTTATTAACCTGCCAGCAGGCGCGCGCTGCGACACTCGCCCCCGCTTTGACCGCGGCCACGACGATCCTGGATGAAAGCCAATCCCGCGCGAGGGTCGCGCGGGCCATGGTTGCATTGAGCCGTGCACGTGTTTCCAACGCGATGCTCAGGCTGGGCGCGAGCGGCGTTGTTTCTATCGTCGCCACCTCAGTCGTTGGGCATGCCTGGCCGCTCTATTGGTTCGCCGGCCTGGTCGGCGTGGTGCTGATGGACCGCGCCATCTTCGCGCGCGTTCTGGCGGAGGCGGAGCGCGGCAAGCCTCCGCTGCGGCTCTGGCGCTTGGCGGGGTGGACGACGGCGCAGAGCATTTACGGAAATGTGCTCGCGGCGATGCTGTGGTTCTCGACCTATCTGCCGGGCGAGACGCTGGCGATGATGTACATTCTGGGCGGCTTGGCCAACGCCGCGACGACGCTGCGCTTTTCGCATGCTTTGTCCATCGCTGGCGCTGGGCCGACCATCGCCTTCATGCTCGGCTTGCCGCTGGCGGATTATTCGCTTAGCGGCGCAAACGCGCTCGATCTTATGCCGCTTGTCGCTGGCTTGCTGGTGCTTGGGTTTGGCGTAAATCTGTGGCGCAGTTTGCTGGCCTCCGACGCCGCGCAGGCGCAAGCGGAAGCGGCGGTGCTGCGCGAACGCCAGGCGGCGGCCGCAGCTGCGGCGGCCAAGAGCGACACGATCCAGCGCATGAATGACGAACTGCGGACGCCAATGGCCGCACTTATCGGCGCGGCCGAGCATTTGCGCCGTGCGGCGGCCTCGCCGCAGGCCCGCGCGCACATCGCGACGATCGTTCAGGCGGGCGAGGTGCTGAAGCTGGTGCTCGGCGATCTCTCGGATCTCGATCGTTTGGAAAACGGCGAATTATCCATCGATGCAAAGCCAGCCGATCCACGCGACATCGCGCGCAGCGTCGTTGCCGCCTTCCGCCCCGCCGCGCAGGATAAGCATCTCGAACTCTTCCTCGACCTCGCTCCTGATGCGCCTGCTCTGGTGGAGATGGACGCGCTTAGAGTGCGGCAGGTGCTGTTCAATCTTCTGGCCAATGCAGTGCGCTACACGACGCACGGCGGCGTTCGCGTAGGGCTCTCAGTGCAGCCTTCGCAGATGCAGGCGCGCGCGCTGCTGAGCTTTACCGTCGCGGACACTGGCGCGGGGCTGTCGCGTTCGCAGCTGGCGCTGATCTTCGGGCGCGGGCGCATCTGCAGCGAGGGCGAAGGACCGGGGCTTGGCCTTGGCATTTCCTTGCGGCTAGCAAAGCTGATGGGCGGCCAGTTGCAGGCTAAAAGCGAACTGGGCGAAGGCTCGGTGTTTTCCTTCACATTGGACGCCCCGGTGATCGCCGAAGCGGGCGCGCCGCGCGCCGCCTGATCACGAGGCCAGGAAAAGCTCGAGCTTGCGCGAGAGCGCTGAGGCGTCACGCGTCTCGCACTCCCAAATCACCAGCACGGACCAGCCGGATGCGCTCAGCGCGGCCAGCGACGTGTTATCGCGCGCGACATTGCGTTCGATCTTCGCGCGCCAATAGTCGGAATTGTCCTTCGGCTGGCGCGCGCCGCGCTTGCAATCGTGGCCGTGCCAAAAGCAGCCGTGCACGAACACGACCTTGCCGAGCGAGGTGAACACCAGGTCCGGCTTGCCCGGCAGTTGCGCGCCGTTCAGGCGATAGCGGCGCGCGTAGCCAAGCGCGCGCACGGCGCTCCGCACAGCGCGCTCCGGGCCCGTGTCGCGCGATTTCACCGCGCGCATAATGGCGGAGCGCTTGTCGCTGTCGAAAATGTCGGCGCGCATCAGGCTGTTTTGCGCGCGGCCGCCGCGCCTGCAAGCGGCGCCAGCAAATGCTGCGACAGCCAGCGCACAACCGGCACACAGACGGCGTCGCCGACCAGATGCAAAGCCTGCGTCTGGCTCGCCGGCAGCGGATAATGCTCGGGCACGCCCATCAGCCGCGCCGCTTCGCGCGGCGAAATCAGGCGCGAGCGCGTGCCTTCGCCGTCCACGAACACCAGAAGCTGCCGGCTCGAGCCGCCGGTCGGCGTGCGCAGGCATCCTGCAAGCCCGTCAAACCGAGCTTCCGCGCGCTGCACGCGCTTTCCCTGCTCGATACGGATGCGGCGGAAAACCGCGCCGACTTCGCGTTTTCCAGTTTCGCGCAACGCTTCGAGCCGCGTGCGTTGCAGCGGGCTCATCAGTGCGAGCAGGCGCGCGGTCTGCTCTTCACTTTGCCAAGCGACGGCGTCGTCGTCGTCGAGCAGATCGGCAAGGCGCGTGTTGCGTTTGGGGGGCGCAGGGATGCGCCACCACACGAAACGCTTGCGCAAAGTCTCCGGCAGACGCGCCACGACGCCGCGCAGCGCTGCGCTGTGAAATGGTTCGATCGGTCCCGACGCGGTCAGATGCAGCGGCGCATTGCGCGCGGCGACGATGAAGAGACGCGGCCGCGATTGCGGCGTAAACAGCGCGGCGTCGATTTCCAGCGCGCCGACGCGATAGCCCAGATCGTCGAGCGCGTGAACGAGCGCGGTGAAGTCGGCGCCGCCATGAGAACTCAACAGCCCGGTGACGTTTTCGAGCGCCAGCACGTCAGGCGCGCGGCTCTCCTGCTTCAGCTTTTCGATCAGCCGGTGAAAACCCCAGAAAGCGCCCGAGCGCGGCGCCGCCAAACCGCGGCGGGCGCCTGCAAGCGAGAGGTCCTGGCAGGGGAATGAAGCCCAAGCGAGCGCCGCCTGGCCCGGCAGATCGGCGGCGTTGAGCTTCCAGATGTCGCCAAGGCGCACATCGCCGTCGCTGAAGGCGGCGCGATAGGCGGCGGCCTTGGCGGGTTCGATGTCGTTGGCGAAGGCGCAGGCGAAATCCGGCTCAAGGCCCAGCCGCGCCAGCCCTCCGCCCGCGAAAAACTCGTAAAGTGGGGCGCCGGAATCACGCTGCATGGGTCTATAGTACACATTAGCGGCGGCGCCGGCCTCTGCCGGCTGCGTCCAACGGGGGGATGCCATGCGGACCTCGATCCGCGGCCTGTGCATGGGCGCAGCGCTCGTGCTGAGCGCGGGGGCGCTCACGGCGTGCCAGCCTCAGAGTGAAGCCCCCGTCGAAGCGCCCGCTACGCCGAGCGACGCCGAACGTGAAGCAGCCCTTGCCGCCGAACAACTCGCCGCGCTCGGCGCAGCCGCTAGCCCGCAGCAGCGCGCCGCCTACGAGGGCGAGTTTCAGGCATCGGGCGGGCTTGACGCGCTGGGTATGGGCGAGGGCGCTTGGGAGCTTCGTCTGCTTACCGATTACGCCCAGTTCTCGCGACCGGGTCTTGGCGAAGACGGCGGCATCCCGGGGGAGCGCGATTATCGCGAGCGCGGCATGCGCGTCGTCGCTGGCGCAGTGACGATCACAATCATACAGCAAGCCTGCACGGCGAGCGGCCTTGAGCTGCCGTACGTTGCGCATGTCATTTACGAAGGCGTCGTCTACGAGGGCTGCGCGCGGCGCGGGGTCAATGAAGGCGGCGAAACTGGCGGCTGGGCCTCGGTGCTGCCCGATCTGCTCCCGGCGATCGACACCTGCCTTGCCCGTGTGGAGTCCCGGCCCGCGCGGGTGACGTTCGCGACGCCGCTCGGCGGCGGCGAAACAAGCGTGCGCCTGCGCGAGGCCGACGGTGCGCGGCGCGAGTGCATCACGGCCGGCAATCAGGTGACGGTGTTCGAGACGCTGTCGGACATTGATCGCCGCGGCACTGAGGGCGATCCGGAGTTTCAGCGCGGCGCGTCACGGCCCGCGGCGCAAACCTGCCGCACCGCCGAGCGAGCTATGGCGCGCTCAGGCGAACAGCTTGGCTGGCTGATCCGCCGCTCCTGCTGAACGCCGCAGCAAGAGCTAGAACAGGTTGAGCCACGGCAGCGCGCCGTCGATCCAGTGTCCCAGCCAAGTGGCCGCGATCACGCCGTACTTGGTGAAGAGATAGACCCACACCATCGAGCCGATCGCGCACGGCACCGAAAGCAACATCAGCAAACCGTCCCGCTGCATCAGCGCAAGCGCGGTTAGCGTGACCGTGACGCCCGGCGACAGGTTCGCGCCCCAGATCGGCAGGATCAGCACCAAAGCCATCAGCAGCGTCTGCAAGCCTACGAGCGAGGTCACCGGCCAACGCGTCAGCGCCGACATACGCGGCTTGATCAGGTATTCGACACGCTGCAGCCCGCCGATGGCAAGATTTAGCGCGCGCGTGAAGCCGGTGCGGGAGAATGTCCAAGCGCGCACGCGTTGCGGCACCCAGAGGCGGCGTTGGCCAAACAGCAGCCCAAGCGCCGGGGCGATCATCAGCACGCCGAAAATGGTCGAAATGCCCGGAATGTTCGGGATGCACATGGGCAGCGCGAGGATCAGCAGCAGCACGCCGTGGGCGCGGGAATCCAGGCGGTCGAGCAATTCGCCGACGCTGATTTTGTCGCCGGCGAACGCTTCTGTGAGGTCTTTCAGCACTTCGGAGGCGGTGCGCCCCTCAAATTCCGGCGTACGCGCGGGCCCAACCGGCAGCAACGCCGATGCCGGCGAAGCCGGCGCGCTGCGGTCCCGATGACCGGCTTCAGGAGGAGGGGCGGAGGCCGGCATGTCCATGTTCAGTGCGGACTGTCACATGGGGCGCCGGGCGGAAATAAGCCAGAGCGCCGCGACGTTCAGACCTCTTCAACCATACCAGCGTAGCCAAAGCGCCATGGCGCGTTCGGCCATCGCCTTGCTTGGCCTTCTTCTCGCCGGATGCGCCGGGCCGCGTCCGCCCGAGGAATTGTCGGGACTTTGGAGCGCCGGACCGGCCGCGTGCGCCGCTGGCGTCGGCGTACGCTTCCGCGCGGAGGCGATTGAAGCAGTTTATGATGACGAGGTGGAAACGCTGTTTTCCCAGCCTCAGTATGAAATCGAGGAAAGGACCGAGCGCGCGTTTCGGGTGCGCATTGTCTATCATCTGCCGCGGCTCGGGAGTGGCGCCGGCACGGTTGGCGCCCACGGCGTTTTGATCCTGGCGCGGCAGGAGGACGGCGGCATTGCCGCGGTCGCGCACACTTTGGTTGATGGCCTTACAGGCGCCGCGCGCGTGCGCATCGTGAACGATCCGGCCTCGTCGCTCTTGGCGCTGGAGCCCTGCGGAGCCCATCCCTGGCGTGAGGATCTGCGCGGACGCGTCCCAGCGTAACAAAATGGGCCGCCAGCTTGTGCTGACGGCCCATGATGCTCGGCGGTGCGCCGCTAAGGCTTAGTTTTGCGCTTGGTGCGTCGCGACTGGGGCGGTCTCGCGGTTACAACGCGCGAGTTCATCGGCAGTCAGTTCGCCGCCTTCCGGACCGTAGGAGACGATGCGAGCGCCCAGTTCGCGCGCGATTTGGCGGCAGGCGCGGACGCTGACGTCATGGCTCGGACGGGCGCGGCAGGTGTCGCCTTCGCAGGTCCAAACGGTATTTTGGGCGATAACTTGGCTTTGGGCTGCTGCGCCCTCGATCTGCACCGTGAAGACGGCGTTACGGGCATAGGCGGCGCCGGCGAAGCTGGCGCTGGCGAGGGCGGCGATAACGATCGAACGGATAACGGACATCTCAAACTCCTGAATTCGTGGCCGCGCTGCTTGGGGAGGAGCGCATGCCTCACCCTGATGTATCCGCTAATCGTTGACAAGAGAAAATTGAAGGAAACACAAATTATTCACTGATGATTCATTACGCCACGGAAAGCTGAGAGATAATTGTGATTAAAAAATCGCAACTCGCCGGCTCCTTCTGCGCTAAAATGGCAGAGCTTCTGGCGGGGCGCCGCACAGAGCCAAAGGGGTGGCGGGCAAATGACCTTCTACAAATTCGCCGTGGGCGTTGTGTTGGCGTTGGTGATGGTCGCAGTGCTGGCGATGGCGGCTCTGGTGTTCAGCGCACGCGACTTCCAGTTTGGCGTTCAGCAGCTTTCGCCGCAGACGGGCGGGATGATCTCGTTTGCGAAGCTCGATCAAGCCAATGCCGGCATCGATGAAATCGAAGTCGCAACGAGCGGCCCGCGCGGCGAACAGCGCGATCTCGCAAACCAACTCGCGGCTCTCGATGCGCAAGTGCAGACGATCACCAACGATGCGGATGAAGCCCGTGCGGCCATGGTCGGCGTGATCGCCGAGATTGAGCTCAGCGCAAACATTCAAGCTGCAAGCGCGGCAGCCGATACGTCCGCGCAAGCGCTGACGCAGCGTGTAAACAGCCTTGCCGCGCGCCAAGGGCTCCCACCGACGGATCAGCAGCGCGTGGCGCAGTTGCGCGCGCAGGCGCAGCAACTCACCGAGCAAGAGGAAGCGCTCGATGAACGCGACGCCGAGCGGGCGGCTTTGGTTGCGCGCCAACGTCTGGTGAACGGGCAGGTGCAGGAAGCCGATCGGCGCGTGCTGGCGCTGCAATCGAGCGTCGTGCCCGAGATTGATGAATACGCGCGCGTGCGCGGCGAGGCGCAGGCGCTGGCGTCCATGAGCCCGTTCGGCGTCAGTGCGCATCTGGCGCAGGGACATCCGGCGCTGCTTTCCACCGCGCTGGTGCTGCTGATGGGATCGCTTGGGTCGCTGCTCTATCTGTTCCCGGCCTATCTCACACGGCCCGCGCCGGTGACGATCGCCGAGATTATCGTGCGCGTGATTTTCGGCATGTGCGCGGCGCTCGCTTTCTATGTGCTTGCGAACGCCGCCATCACGGGTTTCGCGGTGGGCTCGGCAGCGACGACGGCCGCGACGACATCCTCGGCGCTCAATCCGTTTACGGTGTCGCTTGTCGGCATCGTTGCAGGCGTGATGTCGGAGGACATCGCCAAATGGGTCCAGGAGCGCGGACGCGGCTTCCTCACGCAAGGCGGAGGCGCGGCGGCAGCAGCCGCTGCCTCCGCAAGCGCTCCGGCGCCGGAAACGGCCCCCGGCGGCGGCCTCGTAAACAACCAGGCGATCTCCCGGTAACGCATTCAGCCAGCTTACCCGCGATACGCGCTTTCGCGCGCGGACCGGCGCGCCTAGTGTGCGCGCCAATTCGAGGAGAGCTTCATGGGTCGCGCCGTTATCGTTTCTTATGCCCGCACCGGTCTCGCCAAATCCGGCCGGGGCGGTTTCAACGACACGCACGGCGCGGCGATGACTGGTCACGCCATCAAGCATGCGGTGGCGCGCTCGAAACTCGATCCGGCCGAGATCGAAGACGTTGTGATCGGCTGCGGTGCGCCGGAAGGCGCAACCGGCCAGAACATCGCGCGCCTGTCGCTGATCCGCGCCGGCCTGCCGGTGACGACCTCTGGCACGACGGTGAACCGGTTCTGTTCTTCGGGCCTGCAAGCCATTGCGCAAGCGTCGCATTACATCATCAACGAAGGCGCAAAGGCGGCAATCGGCGGCGGCGTTGAATCGATTTCGTTGGTGCAGTTGAGCGGGCAGGCGAACCGCTATCGTGTCACCGAAGAGGAGCTGATGAAAACCAAGCCCGAGCTTTGGATGGCGATGATCGAAACCGCCGACATCGTCGCCAAGCGCTACAACGTCCCACGCGACTACCAGGATGAGTATTCGCTCCGCTCGCAGCAGCGCATCGCGGCGGCGCAGGCCAATGGCATTTTCAACGATGAAATTGTGCCGATGCAGACGAAAATGAAGGTCGTCAACAAGGAGACGAAAGAGGAGAGCTTGGTCGATTACACGGTCACGAAAGACGAGTGCAATCGTCCGGAAACGACGCTGGAAGGCTTGCAAAAGCTGGAGCCGGTGCGCGGTCCCGGCAATTTCGTCACCGCCGGCAATGCCAGTCAATTGTCCGATGGCGCGGCGGCTGTCGTGCTGATGGACGAGAAGGAAGCCGAAAAGCGCGGGCTTGAGCCGCTCGGTCTGTTCAAGGGCTTCGCCGTTGCAGGCTGTGAGCCCGACGAGATGGGCATCGGGCCGGTGTTCGCCGTGCCGCGGCTGCTGGAGCGTCAAGGGCTCAAAGTCGATGACATCGATCTTTGGGAGCTGAACGAAGCGTTCGCTTCGCAGTGTCTCTACAGCCGCGACAGACTTGGCATCGATCCGGAGAAATACAACGTCAATGGCGGCTCGATCGCCATCGGTCACCCGTTCGGCATGACTGGAGCGCGCCTTGTCGGCCACGTGCTGCTCGAAGGGCGCCGGCGCAAGGCGAAGCACGCCGTCGTGACGATGTGCATTGGCGGCGGGATGGGCGCCGCGGGTTTGTTCGAGGTGTTCTCATGATGCGCAAGGCGGCGCTGGCAATATTTGCCTTGGCATTAGCGGCGTGCGGGCAGCCTGCGGACGATGCGCAGCAAGCCGAAGGGCGGCGCGATACATCGTCGGCGCCGGCGGTCGCTAGCCTCGCGATTAGCCCCAACGGCGCAGCGGGCATTACGACGGCGCTGCCAATGAACGCCGCCGCCGTGCGCGCCGCCGCGCCGCACTTCACGGTCGAGGAGGTCGCCGATCAGGTCGAAGGCGATCCGTTCACCGCGATCACGCTTAGCCTCGATGGCGCGGAGGTGTTTCGTATCTATCCAAGCCCCGAGCGCACGTATGTGCACGCAATCTCGACGCGCTCGACGCAGGCGCGGGGTCCTGCGGCGGACGTGATCGGCGAAGCGCGCTTTGCGGCGGCGCCGCCGGATCAGGTGACGTTTTGCATCAACGAGTACGTCGATGGCGCGCCGGGCTTTGCCTGCTCGACGGCGGCGGATGGGCGTTTTTGGCGGATTTACAAGCTGCCGGAAGAATACACCGAAGCCGCAGCGTCATTCGAGGAGATCGACCCCGACGTGCTGCACGATGCGATGCTGGCCGAAATGCGCTGGATCGCGCCGCGTTAGAGCGGGAGCAACCTAGCTCTTCACTCTGTGTACGCTGGAGGCGGTCGCTACGCGCGCGCCGTCGCTTGCTATGGCTTCGGCGCTGACGAAGACGAGCGTGCGGGTTTTTCGGACGATTCCTGCGGAGATGTCAGCGGCCGGCGCGTCGCTCAGAAACTCCATCGTTACCGATACGAGCGGCGCGGGCGCGACGGCGTCGTCATTGGCGCACGCTTTCAGGGCCTCGATCAGCTGCGCTGAGACGTCGGCGCTACTCACTTCTTGCGCCCAATCGACTGCATGATGCGCTCGTAGGCGACATCGAGCGTCGCCCATTCGCCGACGCTCGCGCTCTTGCCGGGTTCGAGATCCTTGTAGTGCTGGAAGAAATGCTTGATCTGCTGCACCAGCAGCGGCGGCAGGTCTTCGTGCGTCTTCACGTCCTTATAGAACGGGTTGAGCGCATCGACGGGCACGGCGAGAATCTTCTCATCGACGCCTTTCTCATCGCTCATCAGAAGCACGCCGACCGGCCGCGAGCGGATCACGCAGCCCGGCACGACCGGCATCGGCGTGACAACGAGAATGTCGAGCGGATCGCCGTCATCGCCCAGAGTGTTCGGGATGAAACCGTAATTGCTCGGATAGAGCATCGACGTGTGCAGGAAGCGGTCAACGAAGAGGGCGCCGGATTTCTGGTCGAGCTCATACTTCACGGGCGGCCCGCCCTGCGGAATTTCCACGAAGGCATTGACCTCGTGCGGTGGGTTAGGGCCGGGGGAGACGAAACGGATGTCCATTGTCGGGGCTTTACTCGCTCAATTCAAAACTATCGAGTCATTCCGGACGCGCGGAGCGCGATCCGGAACCCAGGGCCGCATGCGCGCCGGTTGCCCTGGGTTCCGGGTCTACGCTTCGCTCCGCCCGGAATGACTCGATTGATAATTTTCGGGTCACATCTTTTTCCGAACTGGCGCGAGATCAGGGAAATTCGCATCGCGCTTCTGCGCTTTCGCCGCGAAGGCTTCCATCATGTGGGGCGGGGAGAACATGCCGGCTTGCCAGGTGGCGATGTAGTCGAGACCGTCGGCGATGGCGTGATCGCGGGCGTAATTGATCATGCGCTTGGAGCCGGCGATTGCGACGGGCGCTTTGCTGGCGATCTCGCCCGCAAGCTCCATGACGTGTGCGAGCATCGCGTCTTGTGTGGCGAACACGTCGTTGACGAGGCCGATCTCCTTGGCGCGCTGCGCCGGCAGGCGGCGGCCGGCGTAGGCCAGTTCGCGCACCCAGCCTTCGGGGATCAGTTTGCAGAGGCGCGGGAAGGTGCCGACGTCCGCCGTCATGGCAATATTGATTTCGGCGATCTGGAAAAAGGCGTCTTCGGTGGCGTAGCGGATATCGCAGGCGCTGGTCATGTCGACGCCGGCGCCGATGCAGCCGCCCTGGATCGCGGCGATCACCGGCATGCGCGCGTTGTCCAGGCAGTTGAAGCTGCCCTGCAGCGTTAGCACAAATTGGCGGAACGCTTCCGCGCGTGAATATTGATCGCCGCCCGAGGCGCTGACGCCGTCGCCATCGGTGAAGACGGAGATGTCCATGCCGGCGGTGAAATGCTTGCCGGTGGAGGAGAGGACGATGACGCGGGCTTTGGCGTTGTCGCTGATGTCGTTCACGATCACCGGCAATTCGTTCCAGAACGCGCGCGGCATGGCGTTGAACGCCTTGGGGCGGTTGAGGACGATATGGGCGACGTTGTTTTCAATGCTGACGGCGAAGCAGGTTTCGGTCATGGCGGCTCCTCGTTGCTTAAGCGCTAGCACAGACGGGCGGCGCCGTCGCGCCATCGCGTGGGGTCAAGCGGCTTTGTGACCTTTGAGAAGCCTTGGTGATCTTTGTGTTTGAACACGAAAGCACGAAGGTTTTCACGAAGATCACGAAGAAGCTGCGGGCTGAAGCCCGGCGGTAGGTACAGGCGTGCGTCATCGTTTCCTGCGAACAGATGGAGAGCTGGGGACGCGGAATTGCGCGCCGCAAGAAGGTGCGCCGTTGGTTCGGCGCGCTTTATGACGCGGAAGCCCGCGTCCCCGCAATTGTTGAGCACCGGCGCCGTCGCGAGCGGTTTTTCACACCCGGAGGCGGCTAAGCCGATGGCGTGCGGGTTGGCGTGTTCGCGCCAAGCCCCGTTGCACGCGCGATGCGATGTCACGCATCTTGAACGCTTTCGACACGCTGCCTGGCTGACGATGCTTTCGCATCCGCTCTGCGCGCCGCGCGTTTTCCGATCCGTCAGCTCCGCACATCTCCGGCGCTCCCTGGCGCCACGTTTCAAGACGGCTGGGTCGTTTCCAGCAGGCGGAGCAGCATCGGCGTTTCACGCTCAACTGCATCGCGATGGCATTGGCTGAACAGGGATCCAACTGCTCTCCGGCCGACGCGATGGGTTGAGTATAACCTCGGCGGGAAGGGGGTCGGATAGATTTTAGAAGCGTAGAGGGAGCGCGCGGCCTCTGGCCCGCAATGGCGCTGGGGTCTTGGCGGTTCGGCGCAAATGCGCGGCCGGAGGCCCCGCGCTCCAATCGGGATAGGCGCCAGCCCTATCCCCGCATTTCGCGCTTTGACCGAACGAAAAGACGAAGGCGCGCTCGCCGGAAATGAGGAGACATGCGCTTCGCTACAGAATAGCATCTGCCGTGCCTGAAGCGCGGAGGTCGATATGAAACTTATCGCAAGCGTTGGAGCGGCCCTTACACTCGCGGGCGCCTTGGCCGCGATGATGTCGCCAGCGTCCAGCCAAACCCCGCCGCGCGCTGTTGTTCAGAGCCAGCCGGTCGGTCCGGCGGTTATGGCGCCCAACGTAAAAATCACGCCGCCAACGATTGCCGCCGCGCCGCCTGAAGAAGAGCCGCCTCCGCTCACCGTGCAATGGGACTCAGGATCGCCAGCGTTCGATAGTGCGGTTGAAAACTTAAACCACAAATACACGCTGTTTGCGCCCCGCGCTGACGAGCGTCCGAGCACGACGCCGGATCTCGAGAAACAGAGGAGCGCGCCCCCGCCTCCGGAAGAGTCGGACGAAGAACCGGACGAGACCCCGTAATTCGCAACGCGAACACCACGCGGGCGCGGTCCCGCACTTGTGTTCAAGGCGTCCGAACGAGCGCCGCCACGACATCGGCGATGGAGCCTGCGACGGTTTCGGTGGCGGCGATGCTGCGGAACAAGATGATGGTCTTGCCGTGGCTGTCGCGCACCGCGGCGACTTCGGCGGGGTTGATATGAACTTCCAGTCTCGGGTCAGCGGCCGAGACGAACTTCACGAAAGTGGGCATGGAGCGGCTCCTATCGAATCAAGTGCTTGCTCCCGCCTTCGAGCATCATTTGCCAGAGAGGTGCGAATAATCGCGCGCCCGACGGTTGAAGCGTGTTAGGATCGCGTATCAGCAACCAGAACGTTCGCTTTCGGCTGCCCGTTAGGGCGGCTGACGATGCGCGTTTGAAGGGCGCTGGCGCAATCCACGAGGAGATTCCGTGCCGTTTATCGTCAACTCATCGCCTGGCCCCGGCCTCCGTTTTGAACCGAGCGAAACGCTCGCGGACGCCAAGGCTGCGCTCGGATGGGCGGCGGGTCTCGAGCGGCGCGGCATGCGTCTCATCCGTATCAGGGACACCGAGACGGGCTCCATCTTCGACGAGAAGGGCTTGCGCGAAGAGATCAAGCGGCTGCAGAGCGCCGTGTGAGCAAGCTTAAGCTCCTGCAGGAAGCGACGGCCGCCGATAAAGCGTGGATGGCGGAAGTTGCGACTGTGTTCGGAGAGCGCGATGCGGGCATGGCGCGATTTCACGGGCGCGCCACCGGCGAGCCAGGCTCACGCCTGCGCGATCTCTACAATCAGTATGTGAAGGCGCGCGACGCCTACACGTCACAATGAAGGAAGGTTTGACCTTGGCTGGATTGTCCGTTGTGAGCGTTGCCGATCGGGCGGGCTTTTATATTTTCGCGTCCGCTTTGCGCTCCAGCGACCATTTCAGCCGCTTGGAAGGGCCGGGCCCCTTCACCGTGTTTGCGCCAATCGATGCAGCGTTCAGCAGGTTCTCGCCGGTTGAGCTCGACAAATTTCTCCGCCGCGACCCTGAACTGCTTCATGTCGTGCTCGGCTATCACGTCGCCGCCGGCCGCGTGGAATCGGCGCGCTTTGCAGATAAGCGTATCCGCGCTGTGATGCAGGCCGGGGGAGACGTGGTGATCAACGGGCGTTCCGGTTTGCGCGTGAATACGGCGCGCGTGATCAAGCCCGATCTTGGCGCTGGAAACGGCGTTGTTCACGGCATTGATGCGCTGCTGTGGCCGGCTGAAGCCGACGTCGCCGTCGCCGCCCTGAGCTAAGACTTAGGCGAACACCACGCCCGTTAGCACCGCTGCATAGTGGACGCCGGCCGCGACCATGACGAAGCCGTGCCAGATAGCGCGGCGGAACGGCAGGCGCTCCGAGACGTAGAACGGAATGCCGATCGTGTAGAGCAGCCCGCCAACGGCGAGCAAAATCAGACCGGCGAGCGGCACGCCTTCGATCATCGGTCCCATCGCCGCCACCACCAGCCAGCCCATGCCGACATAGAACGCGATCCAGATTTTCTTGCCGATCGTTGGCAGGAAGAGCTTGCCTGCCGCGCCGATCAGAGCGAGCGCCCAAATGATGGTCGTCATCGAGATCGCCCAGGCGCCGTCGAAGCGGATCGTTGTGAAGGGCGTGTAGGTGCCGGCGATCATCAGAAAGATCGCGGCGTGATCGAAGCGCCGGAGCAGTGATTTGCGCTTGTGGTTCTCGGCCAGATTGTAGGCCATCGAACAACCGATCATGGTCATCACGCAAATGGCGTAGACGCCGATCGCGCTCGCCATGCCGAGCCCGCCCTGCCAGATGGCGAGGCCCAACGCCGTCCCTACAGCAAAGGTGAACAGCACGAACGCCACGCCGTGCACCCAGCCATCGACGAGTTTTTCGAGGCGGGTAGGGTAGTGCAGGTTCGGCAACAGATCGGAAAGCGTCATCGGAAACACCATGGCGCGGCGGCGTGTGTTTGTCAGGGCGCTCGTAAGGTCAATCTTGGCGACGGAATGTGACACTGCTCGCACCCGGAGCGCGGCGTCGTGCTTCGACAGGCTCAGCATGACGCCATTTTGACCCCGCGACTTCTTTGGTGAGCACGACCCCACAATCGCGTCACCCTGAGCTTCTCGAAGGGTGACGCGGGCGCCGGCCGAAGGGAGCGTTGCTTGCCTGCACCTTGCGGATGTGGCCTTACGTCCGGCGTATGACAGAAACTACAGACTTCCGCAGCGTAAGCTTCGACCTGCCGGGCGGGCGCATGGCGGGGATCGCTTTCGGCGCCGAGACGCCGAACCCAGACATCGTCTTCTCGCACGCCACTGGCTTTAACGCGCTGACCTACCGGACGCTGCTCGCGCCGCTGGGGGAGAAATTTCACGTGTTGGCGCTTGATGCGCGCGGGCACGGGCGCAGCGAACTGCCGGCAAAGCTCTGGGCCTACACCTCCTGGGCGCGCCATCGCGACGATCTCATCGCGGTGCTGGAGCATTTCAGCGCGCCAGTGACGTTGGCCGGTCACTCGATGGGCGCGACGGTCAGCCTGCTCACGGCCGGCAAGCGCAACGACCTAGTGTGTGGGATGGCTCTGCTGGAGCCGGTTATCTTGCCGGCGGCGATGTACGCCGCGGCGCAGCTTCCGTTTGGCCCGCTGCTGCAGCGCTACGGCACGCCGCTGCCAAAGGGCGCGCTGAAGCGGCGTTCGACGTTTGCTTCGCGCGAAGAGGCGGCGGCGGCGTTTACTGGGCGCGGGGTGTTTAAGACGTTTCCAGCCGAGGTGATCGCGGATTATGTCGCCGACGGCGTGGTCGAGGACGGCAAGGGCGGTTTCAAGCTCGCCTGCGCGCCAGCGTTCGAAGCGGCAACCTATTGCGCGCAGCGGCACGATCCTTGGGGGGCGCTGCGCCGAGTCACCGATCCGCTGGTGCTGCTGCGGGCGGAGCGCAATTCCACCATCGGCGAAGCGGGCGCGCACCGCGTCGCGTCGATCAAGGCAGACGCGCGCGTGGCGATGGTAGAGGGCGCTGGCCACATGCTGCCGATCGAGCGCCCCGATCGCGCCCGCACCGCGATCGAAAGCGCCGTGCTGCTAGGCCGCGCGGGACGCAAATTTCACGACGCGGGGATGGAGTAGGTGAGTAGGTGAGTAGGGCAGTAGGTGAGTAAGTGAATGGGCGTGGGGCTCTAACGTCCGCGCCCTACTCACCTACTCACCTACACCGCCATTGGCACGATGAGCTTTGCAATACGCGCCCGCGCCTCGGCGCTTGGCGCCAGCGCTTTGCGCGTCACGGTGTCGAACGTTAGCGCAACTGCTTCCATGCTGGCCCAGGCCGCGCCGCTCTCGGGATCCACGATCCAGTGCGCCAGGCGCAGCGTCTTGTCGCCGACTTCGATGATGCCGGAATGCACCTCGATCAGATCACCCGCGCGCGGGAACCGGCGAAAGACGACGCGCGCTTCGACAACCGCGCCGGCCGGCGCTGCGCCGCTTTCGCTGGCCGCGGCTTGGCGCCATTGCGTCAACAGGTTGGGCACTGAATCCGAGATGCGGCCCACAAAATGTTCGCCGCGCAGGCGTCCGAACGCGTCGCACTGATCCGGCGTCACTAAAGCGCCGCCGATGCGTTGGGCGCCGAGTTCGATGGCGCGCTGGCGGGACGCCTCCGCCGGCGCTTTGCTTATATCGATGGAGCGCGGTTTGCCGTGCGCTGGCAGCTTCACCCTGAGTTGCTCGGCGGCGGCGCGCGTGCGTTTGGACCAGGGAAAGGTGCGCATGCCGCGCGTCTCGACGTGCGCCACCTTGAGCGTGAAGCACGACGACGGCGCCCCATCCGCATGGCGCATGTCGAGACAAAGCGCGGCGTCGCTATCGCCAAAGGCGATGACGCCGCCGTGCATGACAAGCGGCGCGCCGGGGCGCGCTTCCTTCAGAAATCGAATATGCGCTTCCACCGGCATCAGCGTGGAGCTGGCCGCCTCGGTGAAGGCGCGCGGCACTTCGAGCGCTGCGGCCATGTGGGCAAGGCCCGTCATCGCGCGCTCGAGATGGAAGCGGACGTTGAGGTGGCCGCCGTCGTCGCATTCCCAAGTGTTGACGCTGCCTTGATACAAAGGCGCGGGCAGGGGCGCCGGCTGTGCGCTCATGCGGCTTGCTGGCACGTGGAGCAGAGCCCGGACGCTTCGATCATGGTGCGGCGAATGGTGAAGCCGTCGCGTTTGGCGGCGTCGGTGAGATCGACCAAAGCATGGCCGGCGTCGAACTCCTCTGCGCCGCCGCAGTTTTCGCAGATGAGAAAGATGGTCGAGCGCGCGCACGCGCCGACATCGCAAGCCATAAAGGCGTTCAAGCTTTCGATGCGGTGGGCAAGGCCCATGCGGACGAGGAAATCGAGCGCGCGGTAAATCGTCGGCGGCTTGGCCGTCTTCTCGTTGTCGAGCAGCGGCAAGAGATCGTAGGCCTTGGCCGGCCCGTGCTGATCCAGCAGCAGTTCGAGCACGCGCCGGCGCAGCGGCGTCAGGCTTTCGCCCGCGGCGCTGCAGCGTTGTTCGGCTTCCGAAATTTGTGCGGCGCGGGTCGTCGCGCCGTGATCGTGCGGCATGGTCGTCATGATCGCAGGCTCCGAGGGTGGGCGAAAGGTGGGGATGCGCGGCGGGGAATTTGAGATCGGCGTCGCAACAGAACTTTACAAGAACATCCGAGTCGCGTATCAAATTAGAACATAGCACGAACGATGTAGTTTAATTTGGGGGCGTCCGATGTCTGAAGCAATTTTCCGTGGAATTTCAGGCCGCTTGCACCGCTTCAGTGTGCATCGTCCGCACGAGCAGTTCACCGGCGCCCCGGCTGTCTATTGCTTCGCGCGGCCGGGTCCGGCCGGCCGCGGCTGGACGCCGCTGTTTCTCTCCCGCACCGGCAATCTTTCCAAGCGCCTGGCCGGCCACGAACAATGGCCCGAAGCGCAGCTTCTGGGCGCCACTCACATCCTGATCCACCAGCACGACGAGCGCGACGCGCGCGAATACGTCGAGGCCGATCTAGCCCAAGCGCTGAAGCCGGCGATGAACGGCCCCTTCTTCGACGCCGAACTCGTGGAAGCCGCCGAAGACACCGGCGTCCGGTTGATCTGGGCGGCGTGAGGTGCGGGAGGATCTGACCGGGGACGGCGTTTCAGCGCGGTTCAAGTCAGATCGCGCTGTCGGCATGGCGCGCGGTTTGCGCAAGCGCATGACGCCGGCTGAGAAGGCGTTGTGGCATGAACTGCGGCGTCTCACTTTGCCGGGGACGCACTTTCGCAAGCAGGCGCCGGTCGGCCCGTTCATAGCCGACTTCGCGTGCTGGAAAGCCAAGTTAGTCATCGAACTCGAAGGCGGGGCGCACAACGCGCCAGACGTGGCCGCGAACGACGCCGAGCGACGCGCGTGGCTAGAAGGGCGTGGCCTGCGCGTACTGCGCATATCAAACGCTGACGTGTTGAAGAATGCACACGCCGCGGCGCGTTACGTCGAAGCCGCAGCGATCGCGCGCTTGTCTACGGAATAGCCCTCCCCCTTGCGGGGAGGGCGCCGGCGCAGCCAGCGGGTGGGGGTGTCGCGCGCCGGTCGGCGGTAGCAGCGAAATCAGTTGCTATGATCAAACACGGCGCTTGCACCCCCACCTCCAAACCTCCTCCCCGCAAGGGGGAGGAGGCTTTTTGGTGCAGTTCGCCGTGAGCGCTAACGCAGCGGCCTCGGCTCGGGCCGGCCGGCATTCTGCGCCGTGGGTAGCGCCGCGGCGGTTTCTGCAGCGCGGGCGAGTTGGATGAATTCGGCGCGCCAGCC
The DNA here is from genome assembly GCA_014378995.1 of Hyphomonadaceae bacterium. Taxonomy (GTDB): domain Bacteria; phylum Pseudomonadota; class Alphaproteobacteria; order Caulobacterales; family Aquidulcibacteraceae; genus Vitreimonas. The sequence goes on along the minus strand of JACMMP010000051.1, from coordinate 5,355 downwards.
GAATTCGTCGCCGCCGCGGGCAGTTTGCGCGAGGGTGATGACGTCGTCATAGCCGTAGCCTTGGCGGAGATACGCATCGCCCCGCAGCAACTGGCCGTAACCGGCGACGGCGGCCGCCCAGCGTGTCGATTCCGGCGCGCGCGCGATGTCGGCGACGTAATCGCTTTGCGTGATCGGGCGTTCGATCAGCCGCGAGGTATCTTCACCGGGCAGCTTGTAGCGAATGCGCAGGAAGGCGAGTTCGCCGGCCGTGCTGGGCGCTGCGCGTGCGCCTTCTTGATAGCGCAGCGGTTCGGTGAAGGTCGGCCCGCCGACGGGGGTGATCTCATAGATTGCCGTCACCGAGTGCCCGGCGCCGATTTCGCCGGCGTCGACCGCGTCATTGTTGAAGTCTTCGCGGCGGAGCATGCGGGTTTCGTAGCCGATCAGGCGATATTCGGCGACGCGGGCCGGGTTGAACTCAACCTGGATTTTCACGTCATTGGCGATCGAGAACATGTTCGACGCCATCTCGTCGCGCAGCACGCGGCGGGCTTCGTTCAACGTGTCGATGTAAGTTGCGACGCCGTTGCCGTGCTGCGCCAGACGCTGCATCAAAGCGTCGTTGTAATTGCCGCCGCCGAAGCCGAACACCGAGAGGTAGATGCCGGTTTCGCGTTTGCGCGCGATGAAATCCTGCAGCTGCTCGGGATTATTGATGCCGACATTGAAATCGCCATCGGTGCCGATGATGACGCGGTTGACGGAGTTGCGATTGAAGTTCTGCTCCGCCAACGCATAGGCTTGGCGTAAGCCCTCGGCGCCGGCGGTGGAGCCGCCCGGCGTCAAGCTATCCAGCGCCGCGAGGATGCGTCCGCGTTCGTTGCCTGGCGTCGGCTCAAGCACCGTGCCGGCGGCGCCTGCATAAACAACGATGGCGACGCGGTCGCGTGCGTTGAGCTGGTCGATCAGCAGGCGGAAGCTTTGCTGCAATAAAGGCAGCTTGTTCGGTGCGTTCATCGAGCCGGAGACGTCGAGCAATAGCACCAGGTTCAGCGGCGGACGCTCGCGCGGCACGATGTTGTAGCCTTGCAGCCCGATATGCACGAGTTGGCGGCCCTCGGCCCAAGGTGAAGGCGCGACGGTGACGTTGGTGGAGAAGGGCTGCGCACGGTCACGCGGCAACGCGTAATCGTAGCGGAAATAATTGATCAGCTCTTCGGTGCGCACCGCGTCGGAAGGAGGCAAGCGGCCTTCATTCAGAAAGCGGCGCACGTTGGAATAAGATGCGGTGTCGACATCGATGGAGAAGGTCGAGACGGGTGTTTCCGCGGTTACAAAAATCGGATTGGTGTCGGTGTCTTCGTATTGGTCGCGGTCGACATCGCCCGGCATCGGCTGCGGCGCGATCCGACCGACTTCGCCGCCCACGGTGGTTATTGGCGAGAGTGCTTGGAAGTCTCGCCGCGCCATGCGGCTTCCCGAAACCACGATGCCCTCCTGCGCAACGGGCGGCGGGGACGGCGGTGGCGTGACCTGCGGCAGTTCGTTCAGCAACTGGTCTGTCGTCAGCGTTTCCGTGAGGACGAGATCGTCGCTCGTTTGTTGTGATGATTGCGCGCACGAGGCGAGCAGCAGTGCGCATAGCGTAAAGCCGATGCGCCGAGTGTTTCTCAGCATGGATTGGTCCCTCCCGACCCGTCCGGACACGGTTTGCGTGGAGAGGTAAGCGAGCGCGCCGAACGGGGCGATGATGAGGCGCCGAAGCGGCGTTTTGCGCGCACGAGCGCGTGAATCACGACGATGTGTTTTTTGGAGCGCCGGCGTCCTCGCCGGCGCAGTGCCTGCCAATGCGCGGCGGTTGAAAGCAAGTCGCCGGCGAGGCGCCGGCGGTCCTACAAGAAGTTAGTCCCTCTGACCGGCGCGGCGCTGTTCGGGGATCCAGTCGCGCACCAAGCCCTCAAGCACGCTCAGCGGCACTTCGCCGCTCAGCAACACGGTGTCGTGGAAGGCGCGGAGATCAAAGTCGGGGCCGAGTTCGTTGCGCGCCATTTCGCGTAGGCGCGAAATCTCTCGCCGCCCCAATTCATAGCCGCACGCCTGGCCGGGCCAAACGATGTAGCGATCGACTTCGGTGACGATCACGCCAGGCGCATCGCCGGTGACGCCGATCAGATAGTCGATCGCTTGTTGGCGTGACCAGTCTTTCGCATGCAGCCCGGTATCGACCACGAGCCGCGCGGCGCGCCAGAGCTGCCAGCGCAGATAGCCGATGCGGCCAACGGCGTCGCCGTCATAGAAGCCGAGTTCGTCGCCCAATTCCTCAGCGTAGAGGCCCCAGCCTTCGCTGTAGGCGTTGAAACTGATGAGGCGCGTCAGCAGCGGCGCGTCAGTGATCTCCTGCGCCAGCGCGATCTGGAAATGATGGCCGGGGACAGCCTCGTGAAAGTCCTGCGTCGGCAGGTCGATCCGGGTCATTTCGCCGAGATTGCGCAAATTGATATAATAAATGCCCGGCTGCGCGCCATCGAGCGAAGGCGGCGAGTAATAAGCGCCGGGCGAGCCCGCTTCAGCGAACACCGGCACGCGGCGCACTTCAAGCGGGGCGCGGGGCAGGCGGCCAAACCATTGCGGCGCCCGCTCCATGACGCGGTTCACGCGCGCCTGTACGTCGGCGATCAGCTGCGCGCGGCCTTCGTCGCTGTCAGGATAGGCGTAGCGCGGATCGGCGGTCATTTGCGTCAGCCGCGCGCCGACCGGGCCTTGCGTCAGGCCGATGCGGCGAAGCGCGATGTCGAGTTGGCTAGTCAGCGCAGCGACGCGTCGGAGGCCGATCGCGTGAATCTCATCGGGCGTCAGGTTGGTGGTGGTCTCGATCTTCAGCGCCGCGGCGTAAAACTCCGCGCCCCGCGGCAGGCGCGAGACGCTGGGCGCATCGGTTGCGTTGACGCGGTCGGCGCGCAGGAACGCAGCCGCGCGCGCATGCGCCGGCAGCACATGATCGCGCACGATGGCTTCGGCGCGCGCGATGAAAGCGAGGTTGCGCCGCTCCAGCTCCGGGCGCGCAGTCTCGGGCGCCGCAGCGAGGAGGGCGTCGAGTTTTCGGCGCAGGCTCACGACATAAGGCTGCGCGACCGCCGGCTGCTGCAGCACGCCCTGCAGCATGGAGAGCGTCGTATCCATGACGAAGAGCGGCGGGCGCACGCCGCTCTGCGCATCCAGGCGCGCGCGTTCGGTCTCCTGATCGATGGCGTCGGCGGCGGCGCGCAACCGGCGCAGAAAAGCCTCCGCGTCGGCGGGCGTCTGCACGTCGTGACGCTCGTCGAAGAAGGAGGGCAGGGTCAAAAAGGCGCTGTCGAGCTGGTTCAGCACGTAGGGCTGAATGCCCCCAAGCGCGGAGAAATTGCCGTAATCGAATGCGGCGCCCGCGGCGGCGTTGGCGAATTGCGCGCTCAGGGTGGCGTAGGTCACTCGATCGGCGTCGCGGATGCTCGCCTCATCGAGCCCGCGCAGTTCGGCGTAGCGCCGAAGCGCAGCGCCGCGGCGCGCCTCCACCGCCATAAGGGAGCGATCGTCGAGACGGTCATTATAGGGCCCGCCCGTGTCTTCGGGGCTGACGCCAGCTTGCGACGCAAGCTCCGGGCTATCGATCAAAAGTTGCTGCGCCCAGTCGGTGAGGCGCCCGTCAAAGGCGGTGAGGGGTTGCGCCTGACGCGGCCCGCAGGCGGCGATCGCGCTCATGGTCAGACCCAGCGCCCAATGGATCGGCTTCATTCAATTCTCGCCCCAAAGCGCCGTCAAACGGCGCGGGCCAGGACATAGCATGCGTCGCGGGCGGAGAAAGCGCGCCTGCCGCAGCGGACGACTGTTGCGGAAAGCGCGCATTCGTGGTTGGACAGCGCCTCTATTTAGGGAACACGGAGATCCCCATGACGACCGCCGGCGGCGGCCAGCAGACGCTGGGCAAAATCCTGTTTTATCGCCAGCTTGAGCCTCTCTCGATTGAGAAGCATCGCACGCTGGGGGTGAGCCAAGTCTCAAATCCGTTCTCGTTCCTGGCCGACACGCACCTGGTGCCGTTGACCGTGGATGAGTTCGGTCTCGCCGCTGTCTGCTATCCCATCATCTTTGACACCCAGTCGAAGACGCCGCTTGCGGTGATGGGCCTCAGGCCCGGCATGAATGTCTTCCTCGGCGCCGACGGCTCGCTCGACCCGGAAGTGTATCTGCCCGCGTTTGCGCGCCGCTACCCGTTCCTGCCTGTGATGGCGGGCCAGGAAGGCCAGCCGCAGCCGGCGGCGACGCAGGAAGGCGATCGCGTGCTCGTGTGCATCGACCGCGCCGCGAAGATGCTCTCCTCGACACCCGAATTGCCGTTCTTCGAAGGCGAGAAGCCCTCCCGGTATACGCAGGAGGCGATCCAGTTCTGCCGCGAGTTCGACATGCTGGGTAAGCGCACCCAGGAATTCGTGAAGCTGATCGAAGACAACGGCCTGTTCGAACTGACGCCGCTGTCGCTGCCGCGCGCCAATGCGGACGGCACGCCGGGCGAACCGCAGAAGATCGGCGAGTATCTCCGTATCTCCGAGGCCAAGCTCAACGCCTTGCCGAAGGATAAGTACCTCGATCTGCGCGACAAAGGCGTCAGCGCTGTGATGCATGCGCACCTGCTCTCGCTCGGCCTCTGGCCGAAGATTTTGAGCCGGGCCGCCCGCATTCAAGCTTCGACGCCGCTGAGCAACTGATCGCCGGCTTCATCCGTATAGAAAAGCGCCTCTCCTGCCCGGAGGGGCGCTTTTTTCTTTGCCGCATTGGCGCGGCAATCCTGGAAAGGCTATTTCGCGGACGATGTTGCGCTTCTTCTCCCTGATCGCGCTGGCGCTTTTTGCGCTCGCCGGCCCTGCCGCGGCGCAGGCGCTGCCGCAACCTGGCGAACGCCAGGTGGAGGTCAGCTTGCATTCGTCCCGCGCGGCGGTGGCGCCGGGCGAGACCTTCACCATCGTGCTTCGCCAAAACATTCGCGAGCACTGGCACACCTATTGGCGCAATCCGGGCTCAAGCGGGGAGCCAACGGAGCTGACATGGACGACGCCCGCAGGCGCGCGCGCGGGAGAGATCCAGTGGCCGGCGCCGGAGGCCATCCCGTTCGTGATGCTGGTGAACTTCGGCTACGAGGGCGAAGTTCTTTTCCCGGTTGAGCTGACCGCCCCGGTAAATGCGCAGCCGGGGCAAATGCTGAACTTCACCGCCGACGCCTATTGGCTGGTCTGCTCCGACATCTGCATTCCCGAAGAGGCGCAGCTTCAGCTTTCGTTGCCGGTCGCCGCGCAGGGCCGTGACGATCCGGCGTGGGCGCCGCGCGTGGCGGCGGCGGTT
>JACMMP010000050.1 GCA_014378995.1 Hyphomonadaceae bacterium | reverse complement strand
CTTGGCCGAGAAAGAGGTTGTTGAGCCGGCGATAATAATTGCTCTCGGGAATGACGATGTTGGCGCTTTGTTGCGTGCGTTCGGAAATTGCGGCGCGGTCGCTCGCCATCAGCTCGCCGAAGACCTCTAGCCGCGGCCCAAGCTCTTGATGTGCGGACGCGAAAAATGCGTGGCTTCGTTGTTGCGGTAAGACGTCCATGCCCTCGACGGCGTTTTGCCGGTTGGTTTGTCCGGCGATGAGATCGGATTGACGCAGTGTTGTGCCGTTCTGTCCGGTTGGGATGGCGTAGGTCACAGCGCTCGCGCCGAGGCGCGTGATCGTACCGGGGTTGGCTTGCGTTCTTGAATAATCGCGCCCGCCATATCGCGCGAGATTGGAGTCGCTGGTGAAGTCGCGGTCGTTCCAGTCAAGGTCAGTGCGGTCGCGATACTCGTACGCGACGACAAAACCGCCGCTGCGCCACCGCAGCCCGGCGAGTTGCGAGAGGCCGAGATCGGCGACGTCGCCGCGCCCATCGCTCCCGGCGCGAAACGTGGTTTCGGCGCCCTCATATTCGTCTTGCAGAATAACGTTGACCACACCGCCGACAGCGTCGGCCCCGTAGGTCGCCGACGCGCCATCAGGCAAAATCTCGACACGGCTGACAGCGGCCAATGGGATCGAAGAAATATCGACGAAATGGCCAAATCCGGCAGGGGCCAGACGCCGGCCATTGACGAGTGCGAGCGTGGAATCCGCACCAAGACCGCGCAAATTGACTGAGGCGCCGAAACTCAGATTGCGTCCATTGCTTGCGCTGCTTTGCTGCGCAGCTTCATTCTGTCCGCCGAAGAAATTTTGCGGCAACGTCGCCAGAACATCCTGCACGGTGGATCGACCGGTTTCCGCAATCGCCGCCTCATCGAGTGTAAGCACGTTCGCGCCTGCCGGAACCGCGCCGCGAATACGCGTGCCGGTGACGACAAGATCGTCACCGCTGACGACCGCGCCGCCCTCCGCGTACTGGGGGAGTGGGGGTTCGACGCGCACGACGCGGTCGCCAGCGATTTCAACACGGGGGGCGCCTTCAGGCAGAAGGGTGGCGAGGGCGGTTTCAGGCGTGAGGCGACCCTGTACCGGTCGCGATGAAAGGCCGGCGACGTCATCTTGTGCGAAGAGCAATTGCAAATCCGATTGGGCCGCAAATTCCACGAGCGCCCTGGATAAGGGTTGGGCCGGAATGTCGAAGTCGCGCTCAGTGGCCACGCGGGCCGCAGACGTCGTTTGCGCTGAAGCCGTCGCACTCAGTGCGAGATACGAAACGGTCGCGAGGGCTAGAGCAAGGATTGAACGCGCGTGGTTACAGCGCGTACGCGCCAATGCATCGGCCATATTTTCCCCCAAGGCCGCTCTCTACCGGCGGCTCTTGAAAGGAAGGACGAATGAGCGCGCTGATCTTAGCAGCGCAGCGTCAAAAAAATTTATACGAGGTTCAGCCGTCGACCTGCGCGGGGGCTTGCGAGATTTCGAAGACGCCGTCGCTGCGCCCGACCACGAGGAGGCCAAGGTTCTGGCGGAGCAAATCTGTGAAGGCGTCGAGGTCACGCGCGTCGATGAGACCGGCGACGCGCAGGGTCTCGATCGCGGCGCCCTTCAATACGAACCTCGCGCCGGTTTGGCGCGATACATCGTCGAGGGCTTCACGAATCGGCGTGTCATCGAAGGCAAGTTTACCTTCGCGCCACAGGAGGCGCCGCGCGCGTGTTGCGTCGCTCGCCACGTTGACGCTGAGGTTTTGCGCGTCAATGAGAATTTCGCTGCTCGCCGAGGCCAACACCGGCGCGGGGTCGCGGAGCCAGGTTCGGCGCGAGGCGCGCGCGCCATTGGACAATAGCGTTATGCGCGCCCCGTCTGTCAGCACTTTGACGAGGACGTCGCCCTCTGCGATTTCGATGTCGCCGCGCGGTGTTTCAATTCGAAAGATCGCAGCGCCGGGGGCCACGGCAAAAAGCGCTTCTCCCGACACCAGCCGCGCCTCGCGTCGGTCTTGCGAGATGTTGGCTTCAAGCCGAGAGTCCGCGTTCAAGACCACTCGCGATCCATCGGAGAGCGCGACTTCTCTTTGCTCGCCAATCCCGGTCTCGAACGCTTCCGCCGTAGTATTCGAGAGAGCGATGACCGAGAGCGCAATCGCGCCGACGCCGATCGCAGAGGCGCCGGCCATTGCTTGGCGGCGGGTGGGCGTCCGCATCCGCTGCGCCTCTGTCGCTTCGAACGTCTGTAGCTTCGAGAGAATGTCGAGTTGGTTCCAGGTGCGGCTGGCGCTCTCAAAGGCGGCGCGATGCGCATCGGATTTCGCCATCCAGCGGCGAAACGCACGCACGTCGCCGGCGTCGAAATCGACGCCATCGAATTTGACCACCCAACCGGCGGCCTCCAATCCGATCCGCTTTTCCTCTGCGCTGCTCATGGTCGTCTCGCGGACTCTTGCTCGGGCCCAGGCCTGCATCGCGGGCGTAAGCTTGGCAAGTGAGACCGTTCCAATTGCCGCGCTTTGGCGTGAACGTTCGCGAGGTGAGAGACCCTTAGCGGTCGTCTAGCGCCGCCACGCGGCTCGGTGATGGCGTCTGGCGACGCTCAGCGCGCACGGTTCAGAGCCTGCGATCGTGTCGTTTCAACGTGAGGGGACTGGCGCCCTCTCAATGGGTGCGCGCCCTCAGAACTCGAATTTAAATCATGGCCGCCGCGCGCAGCCCGCGTCCGGGGCCCGCTCGGATCGGCGCTGATGTCGGCGCCTTTGCAAATTTGCGCGGTCGGCCCACGCACGAACAGGAGCGGTGCGTAGACAAATGGAAACGGACGGATGGCGGCGCTCGGCGCGATGCAGCGTCAGGATGAACGGGTCAATCGATTGCGCCCGAGCCGCAAGGTCGGCGCGCGGGGTTCGGCGTCATCGGAATACTCGTCGATCACTTGGCGGCGAACGCGTTGGCCGCGGTTGCAGCCAATTATCGCCGCGCTGCGCCGCCACGTCCCGATTGTTGTGCGAGATGCTTGAATTTGCTGCGTTACTCGGTGCTTGGCGCGCTTTGCGATGTGCCGGGGGTCGAGGGCGGGCGCACGTAACAAATTGTTGCATGACCCAGACGGTCTAGCGCGCGTTTCGCCGATGTGATCTGCCTAATGGAGGCGGTGTTCTTAATCGTGAAAGGGCGCGATGTCTGAAGGACCAACCGATAAGGACACGGACGTCGTGCTTGGCGCGCCACGCACGCCGATCTCTGCGCCGCCCGAACCCGCAGTTCTTGGTCCCGACATGCTTGCAAAGATCCGCATGAATGCGGTGCATGTCACGGCGGCTGACAATTGGTGTCTCTTGGTTCGCAGCGCCATCGGGCCCCTTTACGTTCAGCATTTTCCGGACAGCAAACGAGATCGAGATCTGGCCATTCTGTTGGATCAGCAAAATCTGGCGGCGATATCGGAAATCTGGTTGAGCGCAATTGGCGCAAGCGCGTTCGATCTTGAAGAGCCGCGTCAGAAACTGACCTGCCGCCGTCTTGCCAAACGCTGGAAAATCATGGCCGGCAGGACCGGCGAGATCGCCGACGAAGCAACGTTCGCGGGCAGAGCAAGGCGCCTCGTGCGCGCCATGATCGCCCATCGACTTGTCGCTGAAAATCCGCTGCGCACCAACAACATTCCGATCTGCGGCACGCCGACGCTCGATCGTTTGATGCAGACTTATTATGAAGATTATGGCGTACGTCACGGCCTTGCTGTGAACGGGGAGCCTGCAAAAACCTCGCCCGCCGACGAGGCCGATGCATGAAATCGATTTTCATCTCCTATCGGCGCGCCGACGCAGCACTGGGCGCGCGCATCAACACTTATCTATCTCATTATACTTCATTCGTGTCGCCGGCGGCCAAGGAGGTCGGTGAAAAGCGGTCGCTGTTTGAGACCATACATAAGCAAATCGCGAAGGTTCGGGCGTTCATTGTCGTGATCTCAAACGCCTCAATTCAGTCCGACCTCATACTCGACGAAGTGCGAACGGCTGAAGAGCTCGATATACCTATTGTGGCTGTTCTCGAGGCCGAGTTCGCCAGACGCAACGTAAATGCAAGCTGGCGCGAGGTTCTTCGGCGCGCGATCTACGTAGAGCAGGCAAATGCTGAACTGGCGTTGCCATTTCAGGAGCGGCTGAAGCGTGAGGTCGACCTGTTGATGGAATATGGTCGGTGCTATTTTAGACCTCCGACATTGGCGCCGCTTGTTCGATACGAACGTGGCATAAACTCTGAGTTGAAAAGCTGGGCGCCGCTGCCGACTGGGCGTGGCGCCATCGCCAAGTTTCATCCAAGGATAAGCGAAGCCGGCGCCGACCCTGCGCGCCCAACAATGCTTGAGGTGCGGCGCTTCAAGCAAGGCGCGCGGCTGAAGGCTTTGGATCTTCAAGATCTTCGCAAGGATTTAGAGGTGATCGACCCCGATTGGACGCGCGGGGAATTGACCTCGGTGGCTGCGCGCGCTGTCGAACGCGCCGGCGCTGTGTCGTCGATGAACGAACTTGCTCATATCGTCGTACCCGTGTCGCGCCGTCTTGGTTTCAGCCATGTTTCAATATTGAGATGCGATAGCGCCGGTAGATTTGTCGATGGCTTTCGAGAAGGTGTCTTTGAGTCCATTGTCACGCCGCCGCCTCATTGGCGCGAGGACTTACGCGGTCAATTGCTTTTGAAATGTATCGGCAGATCGGACGAGCCGGTTACATGGAGCGCGTTGAATAGGGACGTGCGGCTGTCCCTGCACGACAAGGCCAACGTCGAGAGAATCCGCCAGGGGAATGATGAGGATTGCCATGTGGCGCCGATCTCTATGATGGATGGATCCACCGCGGCGCTGATCATGGCCGCGCCGCGTGCGATCCACACCGACACGTCAATGCGCGCAGCGCTCGATCTATTGTCGTTCGCGTTCGCGCAAAGCATGAGGCAATTGCTGACCCCGCAGGCGTGGGAGAGGACCTGGGAGCTCAGAGCTACACTCACGAAGCGCCAGATTGCCTGTCTTGAACTTGTTGGAGCCGGTAAGCAGGATTGGGAAATCGCTGAACTTTTGCGGGTCAAAGAAGCGACCGTGCGCCACCATATTGACACGGCCCGAGAGCGGTTAGGCGCTTCGACGCGGTCTCAGGCCGTCATCCGATTATGCTTCACGGGCGCGGATGCGGGCGCTTTCAGCGCGCCGATGGCCAAACCGTTTTTGTCGAATACGCGTCTTACCATGGGGGATGCGGCGCGGCGGGCCATTGCGCGCTTGGCCGTGCGGTTGATGGCGGCGGCGTCCGGGGCGCCGCGATGAAGCTCGCCGTTTGCGGACAATGGCGTCCTGAGCGCGTCGCGTGATTTTGTTGCATCAACCTAATGCACGACATTGGCGCCTCAATTTGTGAACGATGACGTCTAGCTTGTGAGGCGCCAGTTTCCAGGAAGTTTCCCTGGAGGCGTCACAAGTGCAGGCCGGCTCATTTCCTAAAAGCGCACGCGCCTGCTTGAAGAGCTCGGCGTTGGACCAAGGCAAAAGCGGGCGCATTGCAATTATTGGCGCAGGAGCGACAGGCGCGGTGTGCGCGCGGGAGATGAAGCGACGGTTCCCAAAATCTGAAGTCGCGCTTTATGAGAAGTCCGGCCGCTCCGGCGGGCGGATGGTTTCGGTTGCGCTTGCGGGCTTAAGGCCGCTTGAACTCGGGGCGGCCTTCGTCTCCAGCCGACACCCACGAATATTGCGTCTCGCGCGCGACCTAAGCTGCGACCTCGCGCCCGTTGCGTTCAAGAGCGATGGCGTATTCGCGCGCGACCGCTGGTTGAACGCCGGCGCCGGCGCAACCGGTCAGGCCATGCTTGCGGCGACTTTGGCGGCGTTGGCGCCGGATTATTTTGCGCAGCCGCCGAAGCGCGCGTGTCTCGATAGCCTAAGCCAATTGAAACTTGGTGATCGGTATTTGTGGCGCTGCACAATAGATGAAGTTTTGCGGCGCCATTGGCCTGCGGATGCGATTTACCGCGCGCGCGCCACGCATGGTTGCACGTCGAATTTTGGCGCGGCCAATGCGCTCGACACGTTGCTCACCGCCGCTTGGGAAGGCGCGCCCGGACAGCGTTTCTTTCGCTTCGTGAACGGCGCCGAGGCGTTTTGCCGGAGCGTCTTGGAAGATGGCGTCCGCGCAGGCGTAGACGTACGCACCCATTACGAGCTCGCGGCGATCACGCGTGCGCCGGCCGGTCTACGTCTCGTGTTCAAGACGCCGGCCGGCGCATGCGCGTTGGAAGCCGACGTTGTGATCTTGGCTCTGCCGCGCCACGGCGTCGCCGATTTGGCAATCGCCGAAGACATCGCTGGAAGCCGCTTTCGCCGCGACCTTGGCGCTATCGTCGATGTGCCGGCGTTCAAACTCTTTCTGGCGTACAATGCGCCCTGGTGGCGCGCGCGCGGGTTTGCGAAAAATGCCGGCGAGGTGAGCGCTGTCTTCACCGACCTGCCGCTGCAGCAAAACTACTTTGAGAATGAAGGCCGGGTCATGCTCGGCGTGTTCGCCGACGGCGACAATGCGCGCGTCTGGCGGCGATACGTCGAAGGGGCGCCTTCTTCAGCTCTCGCGCCAAAGGCCTTGCTTTGCGCGGCGCAGCGCGCGCTCACGCGGCTTTATGGCGACATTCCGGCGCCGTGCGCGGGGGTTTATGCAAGCTGGCGCGCGGGCTGGCATCATTGGCGCGCCGGCGTGCGCTCATCGGAGGTTCGCGAGCGTCTGGCTCAGCCCAATCCGGATTTGCCTCTCTTCATCTGTGGTGAGCTCTTGGCTGAGCACGCGGGCTGGAGCGAGAGCGCCCTCGACAATGCCGAAGACACGATTGAACGGGCTTCGGCTTGGATGGCTTCCTTCAAAAGCCAAGCACTCGCTTCCCGTTCTCCACTCGCGCCGGATGGCGGCGCTTCAACCCGAAAGGTACAATCATGAAGACGGCTTTGGATTTCCTGGTGCGGCTTGGCGAACATCCAAGCGCGCGCGCGCAATTTAGCGCCGACCCCGCCGCCGCGTTGAGCGTCAGCAATCTCTCCAACTTCGATCGCGCCGCGATCGCTTCGGGAGACTATGGCGCGGCGTGCAGGGCTGCAGGCGTGAATGCAGCGTCATTGCCGCCCAAGATCATCACCGTTCCCGCCGCCTTCGCAGCGGTTTGATCCGAGGACAGACGGGGCGGCTTCAAAGTCGCCCCGGATGTTTGAAGCAGCTTTTCACAGCAACGGAACGGATGTCATGACCCACGCTTCGCTCATTGTCGTCGGCACTGGCATTGGGCTTGCCGGTCAAATCACCATCGAAGCGCTGAACGCCATCAAGGAGGCGGAGATCGTTTTCAGTTTGATGGGCGATCCTTTGGTTGACGCTTGGCTGCAGACGCTCAACGCAAACATCGAACCTTTAGAGCCGCTCTACGAGCAGGCAGGGTCGCGTCCGCGCGCCTACCTTGCGATGGTTGAGAAAATTCTGGCGGCGCTGCACGCGGGCAAGCGGGTCTGCGCTGCATTCTACGGGCATCCTGGAATATTCGTGACGCCCTCGCACGAAGCGATCCGCCGCGCACGCGCGCTCGGGTTTAGCGCCATCATGTTGCCTGGCGTCTCCGCGGAAGACGCGCTGGCCGCCGATTTGGGCGTCGATCCCGGCGCTTGGGGCATGCAGACTTATGAGGCGCGCGATTTTTTCATCAACCAGCGCCCAGTCGACGCCTGCGCGGCTCTCGTGCTTTGGCAGATAGGGGTTCTGGGCGACGGCGCCTTTACCGAATTTCAGTCGCGTCCCGCAGCATTGAAGGCGTTGGCCTGCGTGCTCGAAGAAAGCTATCCGTCAGATCACGAAGTTGTCGTGTACGTTGCAGCGACGCTGCCCACAAACCCCGCGCGCATCGAGCGCATCGCGCTGCATGATCTTTATCGCGCACGTGTTGATCAGGCCTCTACGCTTTACGTGCCGCCGCTTTACCGGCCGCAACCCTCAAGCGCCCGTATCCTGCTTTTAGAGCGGTTCTTGCATGACGAACTGGAGGGCGTTACGCCCTAGCATCACCCGCTCTGCGCAAATGATTGGTGAGGCAGCGCCCGACCCGATAATGTGCCCGGACCGGTTTTCGTGATGATGCGGGCGTTGCGCCAATGATTGGCTATCTCTTTACAGATATCGACGGCAGCGTCGCCCGCTGGGAAAAGAGCCCGCAAGGCATGCGTCGGGCGCTGCGCCGTCACGATCAATTGGTCGATTCCTTTGTCGCCGCGCATGGCGGCAACGTCCAGGACCGCGCCGGCGATGGGGTTTTCGCTGTCTTCATAAACGGCAATCCTTTGGCGTGCGCCATCGCCATCCAACAAGCGTTCGCACGTGAAAACTGGTCCGACGTGGGCGGCCTTGCCGTGCGCATCGGCGTCCATGCCGCCGCGCCGGCAATGGATGGCGAGCTTGATCGGGTGGCGATCAATCGGGCGGCGCGCTTTGCGTCGTCCGCATGGGGCGGGCAGGTTGTGGCCTCAGCGCTGGCGGTCGCCACCTTCGGACTGCCGGAGGCTGCAAGCCTGGTGGATCTCGGAAACACTTATTTTCGCGGCATCGATCAACCGCAACGCGTTTTCAGTCTTAAGGCAGATCAAGGCGACGGCGATTTTCCACCGCTGCGCAACGTAACGCGTCAGACGCCGCGCCTTCCTTCGAAAACGTCGCCCATCTTCGGCCGTGACCGCGAGATCGGCGATTTGACCCGGATGCTCAACGACGGCGTTCGTCTGGTGACAATTCTCGGCATGGGCGGTCTTGGCAAGACACGTCTGGCGCTGGAGGTCGCGAGCGCCATCTCCGCGCTTCGCGAAGTGCAGATCGTCACCTTGAACCGCGATCCCCGTTTCTCGGCGGAACTCGCGGCGACGATCGTCGACGGCTTGCGCTTGCCGCGCAGGTTCGATCGATCCGACCTTGCAATTCTCATCGAATACTTTGCGGCGCGCGAGGCGCTTCTTGTCATCGATAACGCCGATGCGGTGAAGGATGAGGCTGGTGTTCTGACGAGCCTCCTCGCAGCCGCGCCTGGGCTGTCGATCCTGGTGACGAGCCGTGAAGTCTTCGGGTGGGTCGGTGAAAGCGTGTTCAAACTTGGCGGACTCGATTTCGCCGACGGTGGCGAGTTTTCGAGGAGTGGCGCGGCCATGCTGTTTGCGCAATCTGCGCGCACCATTGATCCGCATTTTGCGCTCGCGCCGGCCGATGAGGCCGCCTTTAAAAGCATCTACGCCGCGGTCGGCGGCGCGCCCTTAGGACTGCATTTGACCGCACAATGGGTCTCCGTGCTTTCGCTTGGCGACATCGCGGCGCGTCTAAAGGGGGATCTAGGCATATTGTCCGATGCCGGCGCGAGCGGGCTTCGCGATGCGTTCGAAGGATCGTGGCGCTTACTCGATCCGGTTCTGCAGGCGTCGCTGGCGCGGCTTGCCGTCTTTCCAGCGAGCTTCGATGAAGCGGCCGCGTTCGCCGTCGCCGACGTGGACATCAGTGCGCTTCGGTGTCTTGAACGCAAAAGTCTCCTCGAACGGGGCGTCGCGTCGCGCTTTGCTTTACATCCCCTGGTGCGTGACTTTGCTCTTGAGAAAATGGCCGCGATCGAGGCGGCCGGTCGAGACGAACTCTATCGCCTGCATGCACGCCACTATCTGACGCGGGCGGAGGATTATTTTCGTGCGGCTCTGGGCCCCGATCAACCGCGGATCGCCGAGCGATTGCGCCTTGAGCATCTCAATATAGTCGCAGCGTGGCGCACCGCAGCGAATGCGAGCCTCGACGTCGGTGCGGCGGAGCGGACATTTTATCTTTACGCATTCGCCGGGATGTTCTCGGAGGCCGATGCGGTTTTCTCAATCGCGCCGACGACGGCGCCGTTGCGGGGCGCCTTCGATGCTCTGCGCGCCAATTGTCTCGTGCATTTAGCGCGTTTCGCTGAGGTCGCACGGCTTGCCGAAGGCGTGTTGGCGCAAAGCAACGTCGCCCCCGGCGTTCGCGCTCACGCAGAGCACGCGCTCGGCAATATCGCGCATGCGCGTGGCGCGTTGGAGGACGCCGCACGCTTTTACGCGCGTGCGGCGGCCCTGCGCCGGCGCGACGAGCTTGGTCTCTTTTACACCCATCTCTCGATGGCGTGGCTTGAACTGCATCGCAAGCATTACGCCGCCGCGCGTCGTCATCTGGCGATGGGGGAGGCGCATTGCCAACATCTGGGGTTCACGGGCGGCTTGATGTGGACGCGTGTGTGCACCGGCGAATTAGCGGAACGCGAAGACAATTCGGCCGAAGCCTTCGCCGCATACCGCTCGGCGCTCGAACTCGAAGCGCTTGTCGATAACAATCAACATCGCGCCATGTTGCATTGGAAGCTCGGGGCGCTTCACCTCAAAGTCGGCGACGCGCATCAAGCGCAAAGTACGTTGACCGTGGCGCTTGAGGCGGCGGGCGCGGATGAGCGTTATGCCGTGCGCGCGCTCACTGGACTTGCGCGCGTGCCGGGCGCGGAGCGTGAAAAAGCCCGCGCCTATTCGATGGACGCGCTGCATCGGGCGGTTGAGCGTGTCAAAGGCGGGCCGGAGCTCGCACTGGCGCTCATCGCGCTCGCAATTCTTGAGGCAGGTGATGCGCGCCTCGGCGTGGCGGGCGAACTCGTCGCCATAGCAAAGGCGCTGGAGGCGCCGTTGAGCGACGATGATGTCAAAGATCTGGGCGCATTGGGTATTGATCTGACGCTTGAGCTCCCAGCGCTGGACGCCGAGGTGGCGCTGACAAAACTGCTAAAGCAAGGCGTCTTACATTAATTTCTCCATAGGCTGTCGGCCGAAGCCCAGCGCTTCGGCTCTTTGCCCTGCCTAGAGCTCCAACGTGCAAAATTGCACCGTGGGCAAGTTGTACGATCCACGCAATGCTCGCGCATCGGAGGTTTGCCGGTGTCTGCTCATATTGCAGCTCTTGACCCGCACGTCGCGGGCGTATCGACGGCGACGATCGCCAGAGAGATTGACGCGACCGACGAGCGCGCTTTGGCCGTCGCCGTCGTTCGGCGCGCGTTGGATCGTGCTGAACTCGCTGGCGCAAGCGCCGGCGCGCCGCTGGCCTTCACGCAACTTTGCGTCGCCCTATCCGAAGCATCGGGGGCGCCGGACCAGCGGGCGCTCGCCTTTGCAGGTCTGGGGCGGGTTTCGTGGACGTTACACGCCGAGTGCGAAGATCTCATCGTGTTTGTGCTGACTGAAGAGGCCGACGCGGCGTGAGCGGATGGCGAGCGGTCAACGCGGATCTGCCAAGGCGTGTCTTGATGTGATCCGGTAGGGCTCGACGGAGCCCTCGAACGGGCCTGAGGTTGGGCGCACAGAAGCCGGCGCTCGATCAGACATGGTCCGCCCACAATCTGAACGGTTGGATCCGCGACCTTGCCCTTGTTTGTTGCGCGCACGATGGGCCGGCGCGGATCGTGTAGCCTTCTGAAATTCGAGCGGTTACTTCTTTGGGCATGCCTCGGTGAGATCGAGGCGATGTTGCTGGACCTTATCCAAGGTCCGTTCAAATCCACTGTCTTCAACCTTCATCGCACCGATCCGAAAAAGGCGCGATAGGGTCCGAGCCATCTCAGCCTCGATCAAAAAATGAACTGACTGCGCCAATACGCGCCGTGACATGCGCCGGCGTCGGCAACGTCCATGTCCGATCAGAAGCCTGTCTTTCGGCGCAACTGCGGAGGGCCGAAATGTGGTCGCAACCTGCCGTTGGCATGCATGTGGCGGGAGGGCAGGCATTGGCCCAAAGCTGCCGGTCGTCACGCCGCCGCTTGGCTGGATCTTTCTTCCGTCGCCATCGCGAACCAAACAGACTTCAGCTCTGCTGATGGTCTTGCTCGCGCCTCGACCATCGCCTGCTCGAGCACAGCAGCAAATTCCTTGTCCGCAATCCGCTGAAACATCCTGGCGATGGCGCGTGCTCCTGGCTGGCTCATGAGAACCCCCAGGCCACGCTCCGTCAGGTGCCACCGTTCGAAATTGCCTTCGCGGCGTTGCAGATATTGCTCCTCCATCTGAAGGAAGGTTGTGTACCAGACGGCGAAGTACTGGCGGAACTGAACCTCGGTCAGAGGTTCATCGCCGGCGTCCCCGGCGGCTAGCACCGCAGCAATGTCTGCATCGGCACGTAATGCGAAATCATGACTGATCTGAGCGGCGCGGTTCTGGTGCAATGTGGACTTCTGGTGGAGCGCCGCTTGCCGTGTTTGCAGCGCCAGATAGACCAGCGACGCCAACACAGCAGCAGAGGCCAAGATCTGACTAATCGTATAGAAGTCTCCAAGCGACATGATTGCTCCGTTCCAATTTGGACGACGACACCATGTGGGAGAGCTTCCAAACCGCCAACGGCAAAGTCGGCGACGGCCTGTCTTAGCTCATGCAACATTACGAGCGGCGGAGTTTGAGCGACCGAGCCGGTCGTGATTTTGTACGCTAAGACGTTCGTTGGCCCGAAGCAGACGTTCGTCGTCTCTACATTTCCTCTTCAGAATGGTAGGCGAGCCGACGAGGTCAGCAATGTTATATGAACAACACTGGCTAATTTCGGCAAAGCCGCCGCTGAGGGAGCGTGCCAATTCTCTTGATCAGCGCGATCAGGAGTTCGTCCTTGCACCCCTCATCTGGACGGCGAAAATTGGTAGCCGCGGACCAAGAAGCGACTTCGACCTCAGAGAGAAGCTTCTGTTCCTTGGTCATTTTCAGACTCTTATCCTTGAGGGACCACTTCGGCCGGCATTCGAGCATTTTGACCTGACGGAGGAGTTCTTTGACCTCCATTGGGAGATGATCCGCGTGGACACTGTTTGGCGGAGCGAAGATTACCTCGATGATGCGAAACGCGATGGCAATTTTCCAACTTTTACCGCGACCGGAAATCAGCGCGTAGACGACATGCTTGCGGCAATGGGAAAGCAAATAGGGGACAAGGATTGAACGTCTGTTTTCGGCGAAATGCCGACGTTCGGCTGGGCCGACGTCGATGCACTTAATCGAAAGCGCTGCTTTCGCTCCTCTCCCCTTGTGGGAGAGGGATCGCGAGCGCTTCTGTTTGCTCTCGGCGCGAATTTGGGTGAGGGGTGTGAGCGCGAGCGTGGAACATTTGCGCCGGCGCCCCTCATCCGGCGCTTCGCGCCACCTTCTCCCACAAGGGGAGAAGGACGAAACTCCGCATCGTTCCCTTTAGCGGAACCCGCGGCGTCGCTCGGAACCATAACTGGCTACCGGGGTTAGGCCGTCGGGACCGTCACCGCCCTTGGGGTGGGCATGAGCTGCGTTCCGCACCATCAAGAATGAGGAACTAGAATGGGTATGACCAAGCTGACCACCGTCCGCACACTTGGCGTCGCGCTCGTCGCGGCTATGAGCCTCGGCGCCTGCGCGACGAGAGAAGATATTGCCGGCATCAACTCACGCCTGGATTCAATCGACGCGCAGGTGCAGAGCGCGGCTCAGAACTCTCAAGCCGCAAATCAGTCCGCGCAGCGCACCGACCAAAGGCTGAACCAAGTCGAAGGCCGCATCCAGCAGCTGGAAACGCAGCCGGCCCGCAGACCGCGCGGTTAGTCTCCTGCACATTCGTGACGACGGTTGACTGAGCTTGTTCTAAGGAACCGCCTCATGAATATGTGGACGCAAACAATCAGAGCCCTTGCTGGCTCGCTGGCGCTGGCATTCGCGACCTTCGGCGTAGCCGAGGCCGAGGATGCCGGCGTGCAGCCGGCTTTCGTCGCCGATCAGCTGCCGCCGGGCCAGGATGTGTCCGACACCGTGGTAGAACTCGCGGGCTGGGTTGTCGCAAGCAGGGATAGCGAAGGCTATCCGTTCGCGATCATCGACAAACGCGCCGCACAGATCTTGGTGTTTGGCGCCGATGGCCGTCTTCGCGGCGCGGCGTCTGGGCTGTTTGGCTCAGCCGCCGGGGATCATACGGCCCCCGGCGTTGCCGGTCTTGCGCTGCGCGAAATCCCGGGCCGGGATCGCACCACGCCTGCCGGTCGCTTTGTGGGCGGCTACGGACCATCGATCGACGCTGGGCGCGTGCTTTGGGTGGATTACGAGTCCGCCGTGTCCATCCACCCTCTTCTTGGCGCCCCGGCGGAGAGACGCGCCGAACGTCTTGCATCGCCTTCGACGGACGACAATCGCGTCACCCATGGCTGCATTAACGTCGCGACTGAGTTTTACGAGCGGATCATCCGTCCGACGTTCGCGTCGGGCGGTGTGTTCTACATCTTACCAGATCGGGCGCCGTTGGCGGAGACATTCCCAGAATTCGCGCAAAGTCGCGAACTCGCGCAACGCAACGGCGGAAGACGCGCTGGACGCGCCCGTCATTGATCGGCGGCTTTGTATGCTAACCTCCCGACGTGTCCGACTCAGCCCTGATCGAGTCTTTTTTAGAGATGCTCTCCGCTGAGCGCGGGGCGCGGGCCAATACGTTGGATGCGTATGCGCGCGATCTGGAAGATGCGCGCGCGCAGGTGAAGGGCGCGCTTGGGCAAGCGAGCGCTGAGACGATTGAAGCCTACGTGGCGGGGCTGGCCAAGCGGGGGCTTTCGCCGGCGACGGCGCGGCGGCGGATTTCGGCGCTGCGGCAATTCTTTCACTTCCTGTTGCAGGAGAATGTGCGCGGCGACGATCCGACCTCGCGGCTGGATGCGCCAAAGCGCGCGCGATCGCTGCCCAAAACGATGAGCGTCGAAGAGATCGAGCGGCTGATCGCAGCCGCGGAAAATGTCCGTGACAAGGCGATTATCGAGTTGCTCTACGGGGCGGGCCTGCGGGTGAGCGAATTGGTGTCGCTGCCGCTGCGCACGGCGCCGCGCCCCGGGCACGATCACATGATCATCGAAGGCAAGGGCGGCAAGGAGCGGCTGGTCGCGCTTGGGCGGCCTGCGCTTGCGGCGCTTGACGCGCACATTGCCGCGCGCGCGGGCGCCCTGCCGAAAAACGAGGCGCAGCGCGAAAAATCCACGCGCTGGCTTTTCCCGTCAACGAGCGCCGCCGACGGCAAGCTGACGCGCCGGCGCGTGGCGCAAATTTTGGAGACGGCGGCGGTGAAAGCGGGGATCGATCCGACGCGGGTGTCTCCGCACGTGCTGCGGCACGCGTTCGCCACGCATCTGGTCGAAGGCGGCGCCGATCTGCGCACGGTGCAGACGCTGCTCGGGCATGCGGATATTGCCACGACGCAAATCTACACGCATGTCGCCGAGGGGCGCTTGCGGACTTTGGTGGAGACGGCCCATCCGCTCTCGCGTAAGCGCAAAGGAACTTGAAGGCGGGGACGCCGTTTGGAGGGCGAAATGACGCTTAATCCTGCACAAACCGAGGCTGGCCGCGGCGCCGCGTTGGCCGTTTACGTGCTTTATCTCCTCAGCATCCCGAGCTTTGCGGTGCTCGCGCTGATCGGCGTAATCCTGGCTTATGCGAGCCGTGACGGCGCCGGGCCGCTGGCGCGCTCGCATTTGGATGATCAGATTCGCATCTGGTGGGCGGCGTTCTGGTGGTCGGTCGGCGTTGCGATTCTGGCGGGGATCGGCGTCTTGCTGGTGGTCGTGCTGATCGGCATTCCGATCATGTGGCTCGCGGGGCTGATCGGATTCATCGTCTTCATTTGGTTCACCATCAAGGCATTGCTCGGCCTGCTCGCGCTGCTGGATGGACGTGCGCGGTAATCACACGCGCGTTACTGCCTTGAAATAGACGGCGAGGTCGTGTGAGTTGGACCTGGGATCAGGCACGGGACATTCCCGGTCGAAGCAGGCGAGATGACGATGAAGAAGCACGTCTTGGCGGCGGCGCTGTTAGCGTTGGCGGCCACACCAGCAGCAGCTTACACCTCATACCTAAAGCCGGAGGCCTATTGGCCGGAAGGCAATGAGGTCGAGGTCGAAGGGTCGTTCGCGAGCCAATTTTTTGCGCCGGAGATCGCGTTGTCTTCGGATATCGCCGGGCTGAATCCAGACGGCAGCGCTGCGGCGTACGACCAGATCGTGGTCGATACAAATGCCACGCGCCTGGAGGCGAATTTGCCAGCGGCAGGCACGTATCGCATTTCCACGGGCGAGCAGGTCGGCAACGTGACCTCGCTGGTGGGCGTCGAGGGCCAATGGCGCCCGCTCGCCGAGGGCGAAACGCCGCCGGAAGGCACGCCAGTCACAACGCTGCAGGCGGTCACGCTCGCAGACACGTATGTTACCCGCGGCCAAGCGTCGCGCGAAGTTGTGGACCAATCGCACGGGCGGCTCGCGATCAAGCCGGTGACGCACCCCAACCAAGTGCTCGCGGCGCAGGGCTTTCAAGTCGACATCCTGTTCGACGGCGCCCCCCTCACCAACGCGGCCATCGTGCTTTACGGCGAAGGCGACACCGACAACGACCTTGATCGCTACGTCGTAACGGACGCCAGCGGCCGCGCTACGTTCGCGTTCGAGGCGCCGGGGCATTACGTTATCGCCGCGCGCCACCGCGCGGCCATGCCTGCCGGCGGCGCCGCGCAAGTCGGCAGCTATACGACAACGCTGACGTTCGAGGCGCTCGCCGAACTGCCGGCCGGCTACGATGTGGCCGCACGGGAGGCCGAGGCCGCGCGCGCAGCATCACGTCGCGAGCGCACGCCAGCGCGCCGGCGTGTGGGGCGCCAGGACTAATTGCGAAGACCACATCAATGATAGAGGCGCGGCTGGGCTCCAACCCGGCCGCGCTTTTTATTCCGCGTTGAACCTGATGGGTACACGCACGCGGCGACCGAGCGCGGGTGCGCCATCCTCGCCTCGCTCTACCCGGAAATCACGCGCGATCCCCAACGCCGCGGCGGCAAAGCCCTCTCCCGCGGGGGTTTCCTCAGCGACCCGGCAACTGAGCCGGCCGTCTGCAACCACGAGGCAATCCAACATGGCGACACCATCTTGAGCACGCTCCAGCGCGCCTTGCGGGTAGTTGCGCGTGAAGCTGTAGGCGTTCGGCCGGCTTGACCAAAGAGGATCGGCAAGGCGCGGCGCTGCGTCGAGTTGCGCCAATGTGGGCCCTTCGGTCGGCTCAAACCGCTGCCAGTCTGTTTGCGGACCGAGCGTGAGAATGAGCCGGCACCTTGACCTCCGCTCGGGGCGTCCTTGCACCACCACATAAACGGCGCCGTATCGCGCACTGACGCTGGCGCCGCGGCCGTCAATCCCGCGCACGCGGATTTCAGAGCCGGCCGGCGTGCGCACTGTCTGCCGCAACGCGCCCTGCTCTAGCGATTGCGGCGCCGCGCTCGAGAACGCGCCGTACCGCGGCTCCAGCATCTCCACGATCGCGGATACCGCGTCGGGGCAGGCGGTGGATGTCACGCCGGCTAAAACGATGCGGCGCAGTTGATCGTCCATGAACACCAGGCTGGCGTCGAGGCGTCCGCCAATGGCGACGCGCGGGCCTCCAGTTAGGACAACGCGCCCATCCTGGTCACGTTGGACCCACTCGGCATTTGGCGCCGTCGCCCGTGCGTCTGCGCTGCTCATGCCGAACTGGTAAGGACCGAGCCCATCCTCGGCGGTAGGCTCTTGCGCGGCGCCAGTGTTCACCACTGCAATCAGCGCGAGCGCAATCAGCATTGTCTTTGCCACGAGATGTTCCTTCGCAATCGGCGGTTTGCACTTGCGCTGCGTCACCTATCCCAACCGCCTCTCGCCCTGTCCACCCTGATTGGCGGTAAAGCCGCTCGCCCGCCCGCCTCGCGCTAGGTCTCGGCGCCGAGCTGCTTGGCGTAGCCATTGGCGACGAGCGCCGCCATTAGATCGAAGAGCTGATCGGGGTTGCTGCGGCGGAGCTGCGCCGACATCGCCTCCGGGCCTTCGGCGAGGATGAGTTCGCGGGCGCCGCTTGTGAGCGCATCGATGATACGCTGCGCCGCGGTTTCGGGGGGCATGCCGTTGTCGATCGTACTGTCGCTGAAGCCGCGCACCTGCGCGTTTCCGTCGAGCGCGTTCTTCGAGACATTGGTGCGCACCGAACCGGGCGCGACGACGAGGACGCCGATCCCCTGATGCGCGGTCTCGGCGCGGACGCTGTCGTGATAAGCGATGAGGCCGGCTTTGGCGGCGCTGTAGGCGCTGCGCAGCGGCGCGCCGATAATGCCGGCGACGCTGGAGATAGCGACAATGCGCCCGCCGCCGGCTTTCACCATAAGCGGCAGCAGCTGTTGCGTAAGGGCGATGGGTGCGAGCAAATCAATGTCGATGATGCGCTGATAGACTTCGAACGCGGTGTCGACGGCGAGCGAACGCTGCGAGATGCCGGCATTGTTGACAAGGCCGTAGACGCCGCCGTGCGGCGCAGCCCAAGCGGAGGCTTGCTCCACCAATTCAGGCAAGCGCGGATAATCGGTAGCTTCGAACGGGAGCATCAAATGCTCGCCCGCGCAGCGTTGGGCGACATCGCGGAGCGCGTCCAGGTTGCGGCCG
This sequence comes from Hyphomonadaceae bacterium, assembly GCA_014378995.1. GTDB lineage: Bacteria > Pseudomonadota > Alphaproteobacteria > Caulobacterales > Aquidulcibacteraceae > Vitreimonas. Next base: position 20,921 of record JACMMP010000050.1, on the reverse strand, counting down.
GAGAGGATGAGCCGCGCGCCCTGCTGCGCCAGCGCCTCAGCCAAAGCTGCGCCAATGCCGGAGGACGCGCCAGTGATCCACCAGGTCCCGTTCTGAAACATCGTCCGCTCCTGCCCTATGCGGTGGTCCAGTTGCTTGGCCGCGCAGGCATCTTGGACAAATTGCGCAGCCTGCGGAAGAGACGGCGGCGAATGCGTTGCGCCCTCGCGGGGCCGGCGGTCCGGCGCCAAGGTGGCGCGGTTTAGCGGCTTTGGAGGCGAAGGAATGATTGGGTTTGTTCGGTGGCGCGCGGGTCTGCGCCGGGGCGCGGGGTTTGCCGCTGTTGCGTTAGCGCTCGCGGCGCTCTCGGCATGCAATGCGAACGAGACGCTGCTGACCGTCCACGCCAGCGCCACGACGCGCACGGCGCCTGACCTCGCCATTGTCTCGCTCGGCGTCTCTGCCCGGGGCGATACGGCGCGGGCCGCGCAAGCGGCGCAAAGCACGCGCATGGCGGCGGTGATGGAGGCCGCGCGAACGGCGGGCGTGGAAGAGCGCGACGTGCAGACGATCGGCTTTTCGCTCGACCCCCAATACACCTATCCCAGAGGCGGATCGCCGCGCGTGAGCGGCTATGTGAGCCGCAACGTCGTCGCCATTCGCGTGCGCGATCTGAGCCGCGTCAGCAGCCTTATCGATGCAACCGTCGCGGAAGGCGCAAACGAGCTGCAGGGCATACAATTCACGTTCCAGGACGAGGAAGCGTCACGCAACGCTGCACGCGCGCAAGCGCTGCAGACCGCGCGCACGCGCGCCGACGCGTACGCGGCGGCGGCGGAGATGCGGGTGACGCGCGTGCTGTCAATCACAGAGCCCGGCGGCGCCGCGCCGCCGATCGGCTACATGCGCGATGGCGCTGCGCGCATGGTCGCGACTGAGCAAGCGGCGGCGGGCAATCAGATTAGCCCGGGCGAACTGGATGCGCAGAGCAGCGTGACGGTAGTTTACGCGCTGCGGTAGCGGGCGGCGGCAAATAAACTTTCGGCGCCTAAGCTGAGCCAAGTGTGTGCATACTCGGCGCGACGCACGGCCAGACGATCTTTTCTTCGGATGGAACCGCGCGCGGGGATCGCAGTTGAAGCACCGAGCATCAGTGCGATGGGGAATACATTTATGCTTGAACTAGCCGCCGTGATTGTCCTGTGCGCGATAGCGCTAACGCTTGTGACCGATGCGGCGGGGGGCGTCATGAAGCTCGTTCGCCCGGCGAAACGGCGCGGCGGAAACATTCACGTCGCTGACCCGGAGCAGTCGGCGAGCTGAGGCTTGCGGCGCGCTGGTGCGCGCCTCACTTCTCCCCGAATAGACTGCCCGTCGCCGGCGCCGTGGCCGGCGCTTTCTTCCCGAGCCGTTCATACGCTTTTGGCGCAGCGCAACGCCCGCGCGGCGTGCGCATGACGAAGCCTTGTTGCATCAAGTAGGGCTCGATCATGTCTTCGACGGCGTCGCGAGCTTCGGCTAAAGCCGCGGCGAGGGTTTCGACGCCGACGGGGCCGCCGCTGTAGGTTTCCACCAAAGCATGCAGATAGCGGCGATCGAGCAGATCGAGGCCGTCGCTATCGACTTCGAGGCGCTTTAGCGCGCGGTCGGCCACTTTTGCGTCGATGGTTTCTTCACCGGCGAAATCGCGCACGCGGCGCAGCAAGCGCACGGCGACGCGCGGCGTGCCGCGGGCGCGCTTGGCGATTTCCATCGCGCCTTCGGTCGTGATCGGCAGGCCGAGCTTGCCGGCGCCGCGGGTGACGATGCCGAGCAATTCCTCGGGACCGTAAAACTCAAGCCGCACCGGAATGCCGAAGCGGTCGCGCAGCGGCGTGCCGAGCAGTCCCGCGCGCGTGGTGGCGCCGACAAGCGTGAACGGCGAAAGATCGATGCGCACGCTGCGCGCGCTAGGCCCTTCGCCGATGATGATGTCGAGGTGATAATCTTCCATCGCAGGGTAGAGGATTTCTTCGACGGCGGGCGCGAGGCGGTGAATCTCGTCGATGAAGAGCACGTCGCGCGGCTCGAGGTTCGTCAGCAGCGCGGCGAGATCGCCGGCGCGGGCGATGACCGGGCCGGACGTGGCGCGAAAGCCGACGCCCATTTCGCGCGCGATGATCTGCGCCAGCGTCGTCTTGCCGAGGCCGGGCGGGCCGAACAGCAGCACGTGGTCCATCGCTTCGCTGCGGGCGCGGGCGGCTTCGACGAAGACTTTGAGATTAGCCTTGGCCGCGGGCTGGCCGACGAATTCGTCGAACCCTTGCGGGCGGAGCGCACGGTCGGCGCCTTCCCCGGGCATGCGGTCGCTGGTTACGAGACGTTCTGCTTCGGCCATTGATTTAGGTAACGCGATTCGGGTTTCCGGATTGTTCTGCTCACCGGTCGCCGCCGATCTCCACCAGCGGCTCGCCTTGCTCGACCAGCGCGAGCGCCGTGGGCAGCCTATCCGCCAAGAGTTGTTTGAGATTTAGGGTGCTGGTGTTGCCGCACGTCAACAGCACGATCGCGGGCGGCGTGCCTCGTCTATCCACAAGCTCCGCGAAGTCAGCGTCCTTGGTGATTAGAACTGCTCCTGCCGCACGCGCTTGGTCAAATATCTGCGTGTCCGGCGCGCGTGACAGGCCGATGTCGCGGACGACAAGGCAGTTGTGACCGAAAGAAGCGGCAATCCACTGCGCCAAGGCTGGGGACAGGTGATTGTGCAGCCAGATGATCAAGCGCTGATGACCGGATGATCGACGCGCTTGGAAGCAAAGGCGATGGCGGCCTTGATGTCTTCCAGCTCAAGGTCCGGCAACTCGGCCAGAATTTCCGCATGGCTGAGCCCCGCCGCGAGCAGGTCCAGCACGTCTACGACGCGAATGCGCAGTCCGCGGATGCAGGGGCGACCACCGAATTTGTCCGGCTCGGAGGTAATGCGATCGAGCGAGGTCATCGGTGGGATATAGCATGGAGTGGCGCGTGAGCCCAATGACCTGTGGATAAAACTCACAACGAAACGTCGGCTTTCAAGTGGGCGCATCGTCCTCAGCCTAGCGCCGCTTTGGCCAGCCACGAAGGACACCGTCCCATGCGCTACATGCTTCTCACCTCCGGCGTCGAAACGGGCGCTGCCCCGCCCCAGCGCATGATCGACGAGATCGAAAAGATGACCGAACAAGAGATGACCGCAGGTCGCATGCTCGCGCGAGGCGGCTTGCTGCCGACTGCAATGGGCGGCGCGCGCATCGAAACGCGCCGTGGCAAGCTGAAGCTGACCGATGGCCCTTTCGCGGAGACCAAGGAAGTGTTGGGCGGTTTCGCCATTTTCGAGTTCGCGACTCGCGAAGAAGCAATCGCCGCGGCCGAGCACTTCATGGAGCTGCACCGTCAGCATTGGCCTGAGTGGGAAGGCGTCTGCGAAATACGGCCTATGTTCGGCTTTGAAGCCAGCGGCGGCACAGTGGCGCGGGGAGCTGACGGGTCTTCGGAGAACACTTGAGCGCCTTGGGCTCGCCTCCCGCGCTTCGGGGAGGCCCCATCGGATGGCCGTTATCGGAATGGATGGCGCCCAAACGCCCCAGAAACGGCGTTCGGGGGTCTAGGAGCGGGCTGGCTAGGTGGTACAGTGCGCGCCACGTTCGGGGGGACCAACATGCCGCCAATCGAGAATTTCCTGACTGAGCTGTCGACCGGCGACTTCATCACGCTCGGCCTCTTCGTCGTCAGCGTGTTTTTCGGTTTTCTGAGCTGGATCAGCCGCACCGCGCTGGCGCGGGTGCGCCGCGAGCGCGATGCGGTCGAAGAAATGCGCAAGCTCGAGCGCAACCAGATGCGCTCGGCCGTGCTTGCGGAGCTCCTGGCCTGGGCGCGTCGATCGAATGAAGCGATGTCCGAGGCCAATGTGATTTTTCGCAACAAGCCCGCGGGCCAGCCAATCGATGCGAAAACCGCGGGCGACCTGATGGCGCGCCTTTCAGCTTTGGTGGACACTGGCAGGCTCTACTTCCCTAACCACAGCGGCGACCTCGACTGGCCATCCTTTCGCAATCGCCCGAGCGCGATGAAGGGCTTCCGCGATCCCATTCTCGACACGCTGATGATCGCGCACGAAGAATTGCGCCATTCTGCAAATATGGACGACACCAGCGCCCAGGACGCCGCAAACAACATTTTCAGCGCGCGTCGCACCTTCGTCAGCGAATTGCAGGATTGGGTCGATCCCAACAGCCTTGGGCTCGGCCGCTTCGCCGTGCAGGCGCCGCGCGGGCAGAAGAAAGAACAGGACTGGTCCGACATCGCGCCACTGGTGCAAAGCTTCGAGCAGCGTCACGGCCCGGCGTCATTCTGGGCCGAGCCCCCAGTGACGCGCAGCGTGCTAGAAGAGCAGCTCCGCGCGGGGAGCAAGACTTAGCGCTTAGTCCGCGTCTTGGCTTTGGCTTTCGCCTTTGCCTTCGCGGGCGCCTTTGCCTTTGCAGCCGCCATCGGCGCGGGCGCGTTGCGGGCAAGCCAAAGGCCCGCGATCAAGAGTTTCGCGTCCTGCATGCGCCCGTTCAGCGCATCATCGATGAAGCGCTTGGTCGGCACCTCGAACCGGCGGATGTCTTCGTGTTCGTGCGCCACGCCTGACGCGTCAGGATTGACAAGGTCAGCGCTAGTGACCGGCGCATAGTAGAGAAAGATGCGCTCGCTTGTGCCGCCGGGCGACACGTAGAAGTGCGCGATCTTTTTGAGCACGCCGGCTTTGTAGCCAATCTCTTCAAGCATCTCGCGGCGCAAGCATGCTTCCGGCGATTCATTGGCTTCAATCGAACCGGCCATAGGCTCGACAATCACGCCGGGGCCTTTATCGAACGTCGGGAAGCGGAATTGTTCGGTGAGCACGACGACGTCGCGGTCGGTGACGTGGACGAGCGCCGCTGCGCTGTCGCCGCGCTCGAACACGAGGCGCTTGACGTTCTTGATCATACCCGAGCCATCGAGCTTGGGCTGATCGAACTCGGCTTCGACGATCTTGAAGAAGCGGTTAAACACTTCACGCCGATGGCGGACCCTCACCACAAACGGCTTTGCGGGCTTCTTCACGGCCTTTTTCGCGGCCTTCTTTGCCGGCTTTTTCTTAACAGCCATTCTGCGTATCCCCTGCGCGTCTGGCCAGCTTAGCCATGATTTTGCGCGCCGCCAGCCCTAGCACAGCGAGGTTACGATCAGATTTGCGCCTCGTACTGGCCGATCAGCGCATCGAGATGGCGCCGTTCTGGGGTGAGCTGCGCGATGTACTTGATGGCCATCCACACCGCGCCAAGCGCCAGGCTGCCGCCGAGAACGAAGGCCGCGCTCTGCATTTCGTGCGGCGCCATCTTTCCGGTCGCGACGAGTTGGTTAAGCAGAACATAAAGCAGTGGCGCGAAGACGAGCATGGCGCCGCCAATGATGACAATGCGCAGGCGTGCGGCGGCGTTGTCGGCGCGGAGCGCGCGGAAAGCTTCCAGCAGATTTGCTGTGGGCGCGAAGCTTGGTGCGGCGCGGCGCGCGATCAAGATAAGCGCCGCGAACGGGATGAGCGCAAACGGGATCAGGCCCCATTCGCGGCTGAGATCAATCGCGTCGCTCTGGCCGGTGAAGATATCTACACCCATCAGCGCCAGCGGGATGGTGAGCATCACGCCGGCAAAAGCGAGCAGCCCGCGCAAGTGGCGGCGGCGTCGCTGCAACGTGGATTGCGCTTCGCTCAAAAGATAGAGACTGGCGGCGCTATTGGGCGACTTGCCGCTGACGCGCCAGGCGTTTTGCAGGGCTTCATAATCCATCGTCGTTCTCCAGCAGCCGGGTGAGTTTCTCGCGCGCGCGGGTGAGGCGTGCGCCAACATTGCTTTCGCTGAGGCCGTGAATGGCGGCGATCTGCGCGTAGCTCTGGCCTTCCAGCGAAAGCAGTATGAGCGACCGGTCCAACGCTTCGAGCTGACGGATGGCGGCGTAGAGTCGCTCGACCAGCGGATCCTCGTGCGTGGCTTCCTCCGCGCGCAGGCGTTCGTATTCGCTATGGCGATGGCGCCGGCGCGCCTCGGTGCGGCGCCATGTCAGGGCGCGGTTGTGGGCGACGCGGAAGATGAACGTCGATGGCGCCGCCTCGCCCCGAAATGCGGGCGCGGCGCGCCAGACTGCGAGCATCAGCTCCTGCGTGAGATCGTGTTGATCGGCGCCCGGCGCGAACGCGCGCGCGATGCGGCGGAGCACGCCGAGGTGCTCACCCATCCACGCCTTGAACCGCTCGTCGGCCACGTTCTGCTCCGATCTGCAAGGTTTGACGCAGACAAGGGCGCAAACCTTACACGCAGCTTGCCGAAAGCGGCCCAGGGCCTAGATTTTTGGCATGAGCCGAGCCTTCGTGAAGGAAGACGATGACGCGCCCGAGGAGTTGCCGGAGCGGCCGGTGTCGTCCGCGCCCAATATGGTCACCGGCGATGGTTTGGCGGCGATTGAGGCGGAGATCGCTCAGCTGAGCGATGAACTTGCCGAGACGAATGCGGACGATCGCGCGGCGCGAGCGCGCATCGGGCGCGATCTGCGCTATTGGACCGCGCGCCGCGGCAATGCGCAGCTGATGGCGCCGCCGCAGGACGCTGAGATCGTGCGCTTCGGCTCGACAGTGACGATCGATCGCGACGATGGGCGGCGCCAAACGTTTCGCATCGTCGGCGAGGACGAGGCCGATCCCGAACGCGGCACGGTTTCCCACGTCTCGCCGCTAGCGCAGGCGCTGATGGGCAAAAGCGAAGGCGACAGCGTGCGCGTTGCGGGCGCGAAGGCTGAGATAGTGGAGGTAAGCTAATATGGAGCGCCGGCGCCCTCGCCGGCACGCGGCGCGCAGCGTCGCAGCTTTGGTCAAAGCGCGGCGGATACATCCTGCTGGCGAGGACGCCGGTGCTCCATATTAACGGCTGACTTCCTTAAGCGCGGCGCGGATCAACTCGGGCGCTGGCGTGTCGGCGTCGAATTGCTTGGCGGCGCTCGCAACCGCGCGGGCGGCGCTGGATTGATCGATGCCGAGATTGACCAAAGCTGACACGGCTTCAGCACGCGCGCCGTTTACGGGTTGCGCTGCGCCGTTGGCGCGCGAGGCGCCCGCGCTGAGTCCGATGAACCCCTTCGGGCCTTGCTTGGCGGCAAGCTCAGTCGCGAGCCGCGCCGCGAGCTTGGGGCCGACGCCATTGGCGCGCGCGAAGGCGGCTTTGTCCTGCAGCGCGATGGCGTCGAGCAGCACTTCGGGCGGCATGGCGTCGAGAATGCCGAGCGCAACCTTGGCGCCGACGCCCGGAATGGTTTGCAAATGCGCGAACCAGGCGCGCTCCTCTTCGCCGGTGAAGCCGAACAAGCGGATGGCGTCTTCGCGGACGTGCGTTTCGATGAACAGCTTCACCGTTGCGCCGACACTCAGGCGCGACAGCGTGCGCGCGCCGGACTGGACGACGTAGCCAACGCCGCCGACCTCGATCAGCGCCGTCTCCTCGCCCACCGCGGCCACGATCCCGTTCAGACTGCCAATCATGCGCTCTGCTCCGCCTGCGTTGGTGGCGGGATTCGGCGCGGCGCGAAACGATGGGCGCCCTGTGGATAAACTTACGCCGAAGGCTTGGCCGGGCGGTTGGGGTTGCGGCGACGGCGAAGGCTGCTGCACCGCAAGCGCACGCTTGTTGCGAAACGTTCGCGCGTGTGGGGCGCGCCGGAGCATGATATCGAACCTCTTTAGACAAGCAAAGCTTTGCGGGCGCTTCGCAATCGTGTGCTTAGGAGGGTGCATGTCGGATAAGAAACGGCTGAATCGGCGGTCCTTTCTCGGCCGCGTTGCAGGCGCCGCGGCGCTCGCCACCGGCGCGACGGCTTTGGTGACAGGTCAAGCAGCAGCGCAGAACCCTACCGGCCGCACCGACTCGGATTCCGGCAACGGCGCCGACCAGGCGGGCTACGGCCGCACCGGCCTCACCGACAGCGACAGCGGCAACGGCTCTGACCGCTCGGGCTACGGGCGTGGCGGCAGCACTGGCGGCGTACAACCCGGCCGCAATCCTCGTTCGGGACTGACCGACAGCGACGCCGGCGGCAACGCCGACAATGCGGGCAACGGCCGCGGCGCCACCCGCAACGCGAACACCGGCCTCACCGATGGCGACAGCGGCACTTACGCCGACCGCAGCGGGTACGGACGCGGCCCGCGCCGCAACTGGTAAGAAGCACAGCTTATGTCCGAGCCATGGCTGGACGATCCGCTCGGCTATGTCATCGGCGCCGAGCGTGTCACGGATTTTTTCGCCCGCGTCTATGAGCGCGAGGCGCTCGTCGTGCATCACAATGCGCCGGAGCGTTTTGCCGGTTTAATCTCGCTCGACGCGGTCGATCGCGCCGTAACGAGCCTCGATCTCAAAGAAAACCAGTTATCGCTGGCCGACGCCGCACACGACATCGATAGCTCGCAATATGTCGATTCCGCTGGCTACGTAGACCGCGGCGCCGTCGCCGACAAGCATCGGCTGGGCGCCACGATCATTTTGAACCAAGCGCATCAGTTCGATCCGGCTTTAGCGCGCCTCTGCCGCGGCCTTGAGCACGCGTTCTCCTCGCACGTTCAAACCAACATCTATCTGACGCCGCCGAACGCGCAGGGCTTTCGAACTCACTACGACAATCACGACGTGCTGGTCATCCAGGTCGAGGGTGCGAAGGCGTGGCGGCTTTATGACAAGCCTGTCGATACGCCCTATCGCGGCGAAGGTTTCGAAGTTGGCAAGCACACGCCGGGCGAGCTGCGCCACGAATTCACGCTCCAAGCGGGCGATTGCGCGTACGTGCCGCGCGGACTGATGCACGACGCATCGACCGCTGGCGATGGCCCCTCGCTGCATGTGACCGTTGGATTGATTGCCCGCACTTGGGCAGACCTAATGTTGGAGGCGATCTCGGAGGCGGCGTTGAGGTCACCGGAGCTGCGCCGGAGCCTGCCGGCGGGGTTTGCCCGCGCCGATTTCGACCGCACCGCCGCGCGCGCTCACTTTGCGTCTTTGGCCGAGGCATTGGCGCGCGACGTCAAGCTCGACCCCGCGCTCGATCTCCTGGTCGACACGTTCATTCGCTCCCGCGGCGCCGACAATCGCGGCGCCATACGTGAAGCTAATCGCAGCGTTGGACGCGCCGATCGTTTTCAGCGCCGCGCCCGCGCGCCCTTTAGAATTGCCGAAGACGGCGAGGACATCATCGTCATCGGCCCCGGCGGCGAGTTGAGTTTTTCGTCAGCCGCGCGTCCCGACATCGAGCGCGCCCTTGGGGGCAAAGCGTTTTCGTTGGCGGATATGACATCTGAAAAAGCCGAGGCGCTGATCGCGAGTTTGCTTTCGTATGGTTTGGTGACGCGGCTTTAGTTCACGCGGGCGCGGGCCGCGCTTGAATTTAAGCCGAAGGCTTGGCCGGGCGGTTGGGGTTGCGGCAGGCGCCTAGGGGGAGATCGCCGGCTTGGTACGGGCGGGCGAGCTGGATGGAGGCCTGGCGCTGCAACTCGCCGGCGGAGGCGTCCGAAAGGATCCAGCCGAGCCGCAGCGTGATGTCGCGCGGCGTATCCATGGCGATCATCTGCACGTCGCAAACCGCCAGCGCGCCCTCCAGGTTCTCCAGTTCATTAAACGACATGCGCACGCGCTCCTCGCGCGCGGCTAGCACCGCCTGCAATTCGTGAATGTCGAGATCGAGCCGGCGATCCTGCTGCGGACGCGGCTGCTCGCCTTCGGCCGAATAGGGGTTGGCGTCGATGTGGAGAATGATGAGACGCGGACGGATGTTGGTTTCGAAATCCGGCTGCGCGCGCAGATGGTCGACGACGGCAAGCATGGCTTCGATGCCGGAATTGTCGAAATACCCGCCATCGACGAAGCGATAGGTGTGGCCGTTGATGCGCCCGGCGGTCCCTGCGGGGGAGATCACCGGGAAGCGCGCGCTGGTGGCCGCGATGGTGCTGAGACGATAATCGGGGGCGCCGCTGCAATCGGTTGGGCCGTCGCCTCGTTCTTCGCCCCACAGGCAACGGAAATCGTGCAACCATGGATGCCGTTGGCGCACGCCGGAGAGATCAAGGCTGCTCGCCGCGTAATCCCCGCCAGTGGAGGCGCGAGTCATATTGATGATGAGGTGCGGCGGCGAGGCGCGCTCAAACACCGAGCGCTCCATCGGATTGGGTTGACCGGCGCCGATGTTGAACGCATCGGCATAGGCCTGCTCGAACGTAAGTTCGAGGCCGAGTTGGCGATCCGTTTGCGGCACAAACGCGCTTTCGCTGTCCGGCGACCCGGCAGGCAAAAAGGCTTGCACCAGTTCAGGGAAGGCCATCTTGGCCAAGGTCGGCGACAGATGATCGCGGCTCAACATATCGTCGAGCGCGAGTTGGCGCGGACCGGGGGGCAAATTTTCGCTGAGATCGCAAGCTTCGCCTTCAAGCGGCATGGTCTCGAGGCTCGCCTGGTAGGCGGCCGCGCCGATTGCGCCGCCGGAGACGGCGCTGATGGCGAAAATGCGCCGCGCCAGACGCGGGCAGTGATCGGCGAGACGCGACAGCACCATTGCTGTGAAATGCGCCGAGCGGATGCCGCCGCCTTCGGCGCTGATCAGCACGATCGGCTCACGCGAGGAGGCATCCGCGAATTCGTAGAACGCGTCGGCGATCTGCGGGCGCTCGATCACGCGCTCTTCCGCCAAGCGGCGGATGTGGTGATTATCGTCCCAGCCGAAAGCGCCGATGACGACCGGCAGCAGCAGCACCGGCGTGAACACCGGAAAAGCGCGGCGGCGGCTGAGCAAGATAAGATAGCACCCGACGGCGGTCACGACGGCGAGGCTGATGCCAATGATCGGCACCGGGCCGACAGCGCGGCTTAACTCGATCGCCGACGGCGGCATAATTAAAAAGTACGCGGCGAGCGCGGAGAACCCTAGCGGCAGCACGGCCGAGCTGATGAAGCGTGCAAAATTGCTGGCGAAAACCTGGCGGCGATATTCGGCTATTGGGCCGAGCCACCAGAGAAAGATAAGCACCCAAGGCAGCAGCGCTGTAGAGACAGTGAGCATCACGAAGGGATGCGTGGTCAGCTGATTGGGCAAGTCCTGCCAATCCAGCGAACCGCCGCTAGCGACGTGCGCCTGCGCAAAACTCAACGACGCGCCAAGCCACGGGGCGTACCAAGCAGTCGAGATGAATAGGCGGTGCCAGCCGGTCCAGCCATCGGTGGTGGCGGCATGGATGTTGACGCAAAGGAGGCGCGCGGTCCAATGGCGCAGCGTGGACGCGAAGACGAGAATGGCGAACACTGAAACGAGCGCCCGCGTCCAGGCGAATTCGGTCCGGGCGCCATCGGTGTAGTTGGCCAGCACTTCCTGCACTTGACCGGCCGCAAGGCCGAAGACGCCGAAGATGCCGAACATCAAACCCGCAATGGCGATCGGAAACCAAGCTTCTCTCAGGTGCCGCTGAAGCGCGCGGATGAAATCCCGGATTCTATGATTCATTGAGTCAGCCCGACGCGTTGACTCCCGCCGGCCGCACGCTTGCGACAGGTGGCCCCCGCTGGAACACCCCGCACGCGTTAGCCCGCAACAAGCGGGAACTTATGGACGCCAACGCGGCTCACCCGACGAAGTTTCCCGACTGGGACCCCAAATGCGACGAATTCAGGCGGAAATGGCGCGCGCGCCGTCAAGAGCGGCGGCTAGCGCGTCAATGTCGAACGGCTTCGGCAGCAGGGCGACGCCTGCCCGCTCGGCTTCCGACCGAACCGATTCCGCATAGCCGCTGGTCAGCACAATTGGAGGCGCCGATGGGCGAGCGCGCACGCGGCGCGCGAGTTCGATGCCGTTCTGGCCGCCTGGCATCATGACGTCAGAGAAAATCAGGTTGAAGGCGGCCTCACGCCCGAGCGCGCCGAGAGCGGCTTCGGCGCTGGCGACGCGGGTGACGCGCCAGCCAAGATGCTCGAGCATCTCGCCGGTGACGGCCGCGACTTCATCGTCATCCTCAACCAGCAAGACGGCGCCCTTCGGCTCGTGCGCACGCGTGGGATTGTCAGGCGCAAGCTGCTGCTCGACGTGCGCGGGGTCGATCTCAGCGCGCGGGAGCACTAACGTCATCGAGGTGCCCTGCCCTGGTGTGGTGACGACGTCGATGCGACCGCCGGACTGTTCGGCGAAGCCGTGCACTTGCGCTAGGCCAAGTCCCGAGCCCTTGCCGATTTCCTTGGTGGTGAAGAAAGGCTCGAAGATGCGCGCCAACACATCCGGCGTCATGCCGGCGCCAGAATCGATCACGGAAATACTGACGAACGCCGCGGCCGGATCGTCCGGCGCGCCATCGCGTGCGCGAATGGTGACGACACCCTTATCGTTCATGGCGTCGCGCGCATTCACAGCGAGGTTCAGGATGGCGAGTTGCAGCGCGTTGCGATCGGTAAACACGGGTGCGACATCGGTTGGCGTATCGATCGCCACGCGCACGTTGACGCCGAGACTGCGGCCGAGGAGATCGTTCAGGCCGCTGAGATAGTCGCTAATCCGGATCGGCTCGGGGTTGAGCTGATGGCGGCGCGAGAACGCGAGCAATTGGCGCGTTAAATTGGCGCCGCGATCGACGGCGTCGCGCATGCGCGACATCAGCATTTCGCGCCGGCTCTGGTCGCCGGAACGGTCCAGCATGTTGAGGCCGCCAGCGATCACCATCAGCAGGTTGTTGAAGTCATGGGCAATGCCGCCGGTGAGCTGGCCCACGGCTTCGAGCTTCTGGGCTTGGCGCAAATGCTCCTCAGCCTTGAGGCGGGCGGTGATTTCGCTGGCCTCCGGCACGATCGCGATCACGGCGCCGGTTTCGTCCTTCACCGGGCGGATGCAGAAGTCGAACGAGCGGACCCCATCGGGGAGGTTGAGGGCAATCGTGCGGGTGACGATGGCGCCAGCGGCGACTTGCTCCACCGCCTCGCGGACGGCTTCGCTCATGCCGGGTGTCGCCGTGAACCATGGCGTGTCCCAGTATTTCATGCCGATTACGTCCGCCTTGTCGCGGCCCATGCCGCCGAGTGATGCGGCGTTGGCGTCGAGCACAGCGCCGTCCGGCGCGATGAGACCTATGAAGAGGTTCGTCGTCTCCAGAATGGTGCGCAGGCGCGTTTCGCTGGCGGCCAGCGCCGCGGTGCGTTCAGCGACGGCGGCTTCGAGACGCTGATGCGCGAGCTTGCGTTCGGTGATGTCTGTCAAGGCGACGCAAAGGCCCTCCTCCGTCGCCGCGATGCGCAGTTCGACGAAGCGATCAGGGCGATAGAGCGACTGCGCTTCCAGTGTCGCCATCGGCGCGCCATCCATCGCGGCGCGGAGGAGCTGTTTGAACTCTTCGCTGGCGCCTGGGATCATCTCCCAGATGACGCGGCCGATAATGTCCTCGCGGCGGATGCGGAAATACGCCTCAGCCGCCGGGTTAAATTCGGTGAAGCGCCAGTTGCGATCGACGGCGTAGAAGCCGTCGGAGATGCTGTAGAGAACGCCGCGCAAGCGCGCTTCGGACAGACGCAGGGAATTGAGCAGCACGCCGATATCGGCGTCGTCGGCTGATGTTTTGCTATCCTGCGTCATGACCACCGCTGCAGTGTCGGCGGTAAGATACCCTCCGCCTCTCGCAGAGCGCAACGCCGGCCCGAAAGTTCCCTCAGAGGCCGGCGCGTTTGCGAAAGCCGCCGTGAGCGGCGTGGCAGAGCGCAACGCCCAACGCGTCCGCGGCGTCAGCGGTGACGTCGCCAGCGGTGGGCAAGAGGCGCCGGACCATGAACGCGATTTGCGTTTTGTCGGCGGCGCCGGAGCCGACGACGGCTTTCTTGATCGTGGTCGGCGCGTATTCGGCGACCAGGAGACCACGGCGCGCCGCGGCCGCTAGCGCGACGCCCCGCGCCTGGCCGAGGATGAGCGCGGCGCGGGCGTTGGAGTTGACGAACGTCTCCTCCACCGCCGCTTCGTGCGGGCCGTGCTCTTCAATCACCGCGCAAAGACCCTCGAACACGTCATGCAGGCGCGAGGCGAGCTGCTGTTGCGGCGGCGGCTTGATGACGCCGTGCGCGATGTGCGTGAGGCGCGAGCCTTCACTCAAGACCAATCCCCAACCGCACCGATTGAGGCCGGGATCGATGCCGAGGATGAGCGTGGCGGTCATGCGTGCTTTCTTGCGCGTTCATCAAGAGCGAGCCGCGCGGCGACGGCTACGTAGATGGTCCAGAACAAATTGTTGGCCTGCAGCGCGTGGCTTTCACTCAATGTGTAAAGCGCGAACGCCGCCAGGAATGCCGGCGCCCAGAGCCCAGCGTCGGCGCGCATCGTCGCGGCGGCGCCGCGGCGGAGCGTGGCGAGGAGTTGTAGCGCAAACAGCACAACGCCGACACGGCCTAGACCGAGCGCGGTCTCAAGCCAGCTGGAGTGCGCGGAAGCGACTTGCCATTGCACCGCGTCCCGCACCCAATAGGCCGGGCCGTTATCGGGCAGCCAGAACGCGTAATAGCCGTAGCCGAGCCAAGGCTGCGACTGCACGAAGCGCGCGGAAGCTTCCCAGATATCGGTGCGGCCAGTGAGCGTCAGATCGCGGCCAAGTGCGGCGACGATGAGATCGGGCGCGAGCAGAACGAGCCCGGCGATGACGATGGCGCCGACAACGACCGCGGTTGCCGCGAAGAGCGTGTGCAGCGGGCCGCGCCGGATCAGCGCGCCCAGCGCCATCACGCCGAGGCCGAGCATTGAAGCGAGCAGCGCCGTCTTCGACGTCGAGAGCAACACCAGCGCAAACGCGGCGAAGCCCATGGCGATCCAGAGCTTGCGGCGTTCGGGCGTCACGATCGCAGCGCCCGCGCAGATGGCGACGCCGAGCGCCATGATGCCGCCGAGCGTGTTCTTGTGCGTCCATAGGCCCGACCAGGCGCCGGGATGTTCGAACGTCATGCGGCCGATGCTGGGCGCTAAGAGGCCAAGCGCGAATGAGCCGGCAATGAGCAGAATAAAGCCGCCGCCAAGCACGTTGAGCAGCGTCTTCCAATCGTAGCGCCAGGCGAGATAGAGGCCAAAGCCCATGTTGAGCGCGAGCCACACGGATCGGCGAAGCGTCGCGCCGCTATCGATCGACCAGAGCGTCGATACAAAGCAAAGACCGAGCAAGCCCATCAGCAAAGGCGCGGCGCGTGCGGTACGCCAAGCCTGCGCGCGGTCGCGCCAGATCGCCCAGGCGAGAAAGGCGTAAACCGGAATGAATAAGAGCCGCGCATAGCCGGGCGGCTCGGCGGCGCCCTGACTTTGCGCAAGGGCGGCGAAGAACGGCTCGGTGAATTGCGCGAGACAGATGGCGGCCGCGACCGGCTCCCAGCGCGTCAAAGACGGCGCGGCGGCGTGAGCTGCGGGCGCGTGCGCGAGCGACATGCGCCTAGCCCTGCGCCCAATCTCTTGCCAAAGCGCTAACCGCCGCCCAGCATGGCCGCAACGAACAGGGAATTTTCATGCTTCGCCAATGGTGCGGGCGCCTGACCGGCGCCCTTGTGTTTTGCTTCGCCGTCAACGCCGCGGCGCAAACGCCGAGCGAGGCCCAGCGGGCGCAAGCGCGCGAAATCTACGAACGCGTCGTCGCGCTCGACACTTCGACCGGAGCGCAGAACGTCTTGATGGCGAACGAGCTCGCGGCTCGCTTCCGCGCCGGCGGCTTTGCCGCAGATGACGTGCACGTGCTGCGCGTCGGCGAAACGGCCGGCCTCCTGGTGCGCTATCGCGGCGATGGTTCGGGCGGGCGGCCAATCCTGCTGCTCGCGCACATGGACGTGGTGCCGGCGCTGCGCACGGACTGGGAGCGCGATCCGTTCACGATGGTGGAGGAGAATGGCTTTTTCTTCGGGCGCGGCACGCTCGACAATAAAGCAGGCGTAGTTCAGCTCACCTCGACATTCTTGACGTTGCGCGCGGAAGGCTTCCGCCCGACACGGGACCTCATGCTCTGGTTCTCGGGCGATGAGGAAACCACCGGCGCCACGACGCAGGCCCTTCTCACCACGCACCGCGCGCTGATCGCCGAGGCGGAGTTCGCGCTCAATTCCGACGCCGGCGGCGGGCAAACGGGCGCAGACGGGCGCGGTGTGGGATACGGCCTGCAAACGGCGGAAAAGACTTATGCGAGCTTTACCTTCACGGCGCGCAATCCAGGTGGGCATTCGTCGGCGCCGGCGCCTGACAACGCGATCTATCATCTCGCCGACGCACTCTCGCGGCTTCGGGTATTCCAGTTTCCGGTGATGTGGAACGACACCACGATCGAGAGCTTCCGCAACGAAATCGGCACAACGAGCGGCGAACGCGCCAACGCACTGCGCCGCTTCGTTGAACGTCCAGGCGACCGCGTCGCCGCACGCATATTGCTGCGCGATCCTTACACTGCGCCGCAGCTGCGCACGACGTGCGTCGCGACCATGCTCTCGGGCGGCCACGCCGAAAACGCGCTGCCGCAAACCGCCGTCGCAACCGTAAATTGCCGCATCTTTCCGGGCGTCTCGGTCGAGAGCGTGATGGCCGAGCTGCGCGCGATCGCAGGCGCGCATGTCGATGTGGCGCAGCTTGGGCCTTCAAGCGCGACCGATGCTTCGCCGCTGCGGCCAGATTTGGTGCAAGCAGTCACACGCGCGGTGCATGCGCAGCATCCGCGAACGGTGATCTCGCCTTACATGTCGTCAGGCGCCACGGACGGGCTCTATTTCCGCGCCGCCGGCATCCCGACTTACGGCGTTGGCGGCGTCTTCATGAACGAACACGATTACGCCGCGCACGGCCTCAACGAACGTATTCCGGTCGACGGCTTCTATAACGGCCTCGCGCACTGGCGCGTGCTGCTAACCGAACTTGCGGGGCCGCAATGAGAAAACCGCGCGACGCTCCGCACTGCACATGGCCAGTGCGGCCGACAGCGAGACATTCGTAAAGTTCGACAATGACCCGGCGAAAGCCGCCAAACGCGCTGCGGCGCTAGAAGTGCGGCGGTCGTAGGCGCGAGCCTTAAGCCGTCGCCGCTTCGGCGGCGCCGTGGCAATACTTGAACTTCTTGCCGGAGCCGCACGGGCACGGGGCGTTGCGCGAAACCCTGCCCCAGGTGGTTGGATCGTGACGGTCGAAGCCGTCCGGCGCCAAGGATGGGGCGTCCCGCGGCGGCACCATTTCGTTTTCGCCGGTGTCGGGGTTCTGGTGGATTTCGTACACCTGCGTCGGCATTTGCGGCTTCGGCAGCTGGTCTTCCGCTTGGCCGATTTGCAGACGCAGCAGCATGCGCGTGATCGTCGTGCGCAGATCGAGCAGCATGCGCTCGAACAAGGTGAAGGCTTCGGTCTTGAACTCGTTCAGCGGATCGCGCTGGGCGTACCCGCGCAAGTGGATGACCGAGCGCAAGTGATCCAGGAATGAGAGGTGTTCGCGCCAGCGCATATCGACGACGCTGAGCAGCACTTGCTTTTCCACCGCGCGCAGACGCTCGGGGCCGAGCATGGCGGCCTTCTGGGCGTAGGCTTGATCCACTTCGCGCGTCAGCCGCTCGATGATTTCGGCTTGCGCAATGCCCTCTTCGGCGGCCCAGCGATCGACGGGCGAGTTGAAGCCGAAGATTTCCTCGGCTTCGATCATCAGCTCCGGCGTATTCCACTGTTCGGGATAGGCCTTCTCCGGCATGTGCCGCCAGACCAGCTTTTCGACCACGTCGTGGCGCATATCCTTCACGATCGGCGCGACATCGGCGGTGCGCATGAATTCGATGCGCTGTTCGAAGATCGCCTTGCGCTGGTCGTTGATGACGTCGTCGTATTTCAGCAAGTTCTTGCGGATTTCGAAGTTGCGTTGTTCGACGCGCTTTTGCGAGGTTTCCAGCGCCTTGTTCATCCACGGGTGGACGATGGCCTCGCCTTCTTGGATGCCGAGGCCGCGCATGATCGCGTCGAGGCGGTCGGCGGCAAAGATGCGCAGCAGATCGTCTTCGAGGCAGATGTAGAATTTTGACTTGCCCGGATCGCCCTGACGGCCGGTGCGGCCGCGCAGCTGATTGTCGATGCGGCGGCTTTCGTGGCGCTCGGTGCCCAGCACGTAGAGACCGCCCGCTTCGATCGCGATGCGCTTCTTGTTTTCGACATCGACGACGATCTCGCGGCGGAGCGCGGCGATCTGATCGGGCGCTTCGTCGCCCTTCAGCGCAGCCTTCACGCGCATATCGAGGTTGCCGCCGAGCTGAATATCGGTGCCGCGGCCGGCCATGTTGGTGGCGATGGTGACAGCGCCCGGCACGCCGGCTTGCGCGACGATCGAGGCTTCCTGCTCGTGATAGCGCGCGTTCAGCACTTGGTGCGGGATGCCGCGCTGCTTCAGCAGCGTCGATAACGTTTCCGATTTTTCGATCGACACGGTGCCGACCAGCACTGGCTGCTGCTTTTTATGCGTCTCTTCGATGTCGGTGATGATGGCGTTATATTTTTCCTTGGACGTCCGATAAACTTCGTCGTCGTCGTCCTGGCGCTGCACCGGGCGGTTAGTGGGGATCTCCACCACGTCGAGCTTGTAGATGTCGCCAAATTCGGTGGCTTCTGTCGACGCCGTGCCGGTCATGCCGGAAAGCTTGTCGTAGAGCCGGAAATAGTTCTGGAACGTGATCGACGCCAGCGTCTGGTTTTCAGGCTGGATGTTGACCTGCTCCTTCGCTTCGATCGCTTGGTGCAGGCCCTCGGAAAGACGCCGGCCATGCATCATGCGGCCGGTGAATTCGTCAACCAGCACGACTTCGTTGTCCTTGACGATGTAATCCTTGTCGCGCCGGAACAGCTTGTGCGCGCGCAGCGCCTGGTTGGCGTGGTGGACGAAGGAGATGTTCGCCGGCTCATAGAGCGAGCCTTGCAGTAGGCCGCGCTCGGCCAGCATCTCTTCCATCGCCTCGGAGCCGAGTTCGGTGTAGGTCACCGACCGCTGCTTCTCGTCGTGCTCGAAATGCTCCTCGCGCAAGAGCGGGATCATCGCATCCATCGTTCTGTAGAATTCGCTGCGGTCCTCGGTCGGGCCCGAGATGATGAGCGGCGTGCGGGCTTCGTCGATCAGGATGGAATCGACTTCATCGACGATCGCGTAGCGGTGGCCGCGCTGGACCATCTCGCCCAGCGAGTACTTCATATTGTCGCGCAGATAATCGAAGCCGAACTCGTTATTGGTGCCGTAAGTGACGTCCGCGGCATAGGCTTGGCGGCGCTCGTTGTCATACAGGCCATGAACGATGACGCCGACGGAAAGGCCAAGGAAGCGGTAAAGCTGGCCCATCCACTCGCTGTCGCGTTTGGCGAGATAATCGTTCACCGTAATGACGTGAACGCCGCGGCTTTCGAGCGCGTTCAAATAGCACGGCAACGTGGCGACCAGCGTCTTGCCCTCGCCGGTCCGCATTTCGGCGATCTTGCCCTGGTGCAGGAACATGCCGCCCATCAACTGGACGTCGAAATGGCGCATGCCGAGCGTGCGCTTGGAGGCCTCGCGAACGGTGGCGAAGGCCTCGGGCAAAATGTCGTCTACTTTGGCCCCGCGGGCCAGACGGTGACGGTATTCGCTGGTCTTGTTGCGGAGCGCCTCGTCGGAGAGGGCCTCGAAGGTGGGCTCAAGCGCATTGATGCGCGCCACCATGGGCCGCAATTGGCGCACCTTGCGATCGTTCAAAGAGCCAAAAATCTGCTTTGCGAGGTTCAGCATGGGCGCGATCTTAAGGTTGCTGCGCCGTTCTTGACAGGGCGCGAAAGTAAGCGGCGAGAACTCTGAATTCGTTGGATTTTTCGTGTCCCACCGAGATGCGCCCGGGTGCGGAAACACTCTCGACACGCGCGCTGGCGAGACTTAAGAGCGGCCCTAGGCGGTGTCAATGCGACCTCACGGGCGCAGGTCTTGCACGCGCCCTGAGCGAAAGAGCAGAACGCATGGCCTCGCTGAAGCGTGTTCCCCTGAAAACTCTGGTGCTCGCCGCCGTCCTGGCGCTGGCGGGTTGCGGGCTTGGCCGCGACGCCGGCAGCGATAATGACGGCGTGCGCGATCCGATCGTGGCCGCCACGGTAAACGGGCGTCCGGTCTATGTTGAGGACGTGCGCAACTACGCCGTCTCGCGCGGGTGGATCGCCGAGACCGAAGATCTCGACGCCAATTCCGACGCCGCCACGCTCGCGCTCGAAGAATTGATTCAAATCCGCCTCTTCGCCATGGAAGCGGAGGCCCGCGGCCTTGACCGCCAACCCGACATCCGCCGTCAACTGGAGAACGCGCGTGAGCGCGTTCTGGCGGCGGCGATCTACGAAGAAATCGCGCAAAAGGCCGCCGACACGGACACGATCGACCGCCTTTACCGCGAGAACTCCAGCCGCCTTGGCCAGGGTGACGAAGTGCATCTGCGCCATATCCAGTTCGCGACACGTGAAGCTGCCGACGCGGCCAAAAGAAGGCTCGATCAAGGCGAGCGTTTCGAGGCGCTCGCGTTCGAGCTTTCGGTTGAGCGCAACACCGCGCCCGACGGCGGCGACCTTGGCTTTCGCGCCATCTCGGACCTGACGCCGCAAATGCGCCAGGAAGTCGAGCGGACCGCGACCGGCCAATTGATCGGCCCGATCCAGATCGAAGACACCTGGCACCTCTTCCGCGTCGATGACCGCCGCACGATTGGCGGCCCGAGCCTCGAGCAATTGCGCCCGCGCATCACGGCGTGGCTGGCGTATCAGGAATCGACGCAGCTGACGGAACGCCTGGCGCGCGATGCGCGGATCGAGCGTCTGCGCGAGCCGGACGAAAGCATGGCGCCCGCGGGGGAAGTGATCGCGCCGGCAGACGCGACGCCTACG
>JACMMP010000049.1 GCA_014378995.1 Hyphomonadaceae bacterium | reverse complement strand
GGCGCCGGTGGCGACGATGGCGTCGGCCATGTTGTACTCGACCATGTCGCGCCAGACGTGCAGGCACCCGCCCGCGCCCGTCGAGCCGGCCATGATCAGCCAGGTCGAGCAGTTCTGATCCTCGAGCGCCATGTTGAGAATTTGCGCGGCGCGCGCGGCGTCGCGGCTGGTGAAGCTCATCTTGCCCCACGCGTCGATGATCGGGCGCGCGTCGAAGCTGGCGATGTCGATGTGCTCGACCGGGCTGGAGAGAAGTTCCGCTTTCCGGTTGGTGTCGATTTTCTCGGCCATTGGAGTGTGCTCCTATGGGCGGCGTCAGAAACAACAACCGCGCGGACGCTCCGCCAACACGCGATCAGCGGGTGCAGATAGGGCAATGCGCGCGGATTGCAAGTGTTTCCGGTCCGTGCCTCCAAAGCGGCGCAACGCTAAGTCGCCGGGAAACAAGCGTCGCCTATGTCGCCGTCGGCGCCTGGATGCTTGCTGAGGTCAAGCGCCAATACTCCGCTCACGCTCAACGCGCCTAACGGCAATACCGCAACCTACGCCGTGGGCGACGCTTTTCCATGGCCCGGCGTTTTCCGCCACGATCAAGTTAAGCGCTAGTCAACCCGGTTCTTAGGTCAGCTCGTTGCGGATCGTGGTGATGGCGAAATCGATCTCCGCCTCGGTGTTGAAGATGTGCGGCGAGAGGCGAATGCCATTGAAGTAATGGTCCTCAACACGCTTGACGACAAGGTTGTGGCGCTCGCGCAGCATGGCTTGGAAGGGCCGCGCGGGCACATCGTCCGGAAGCCGCACGGCGACGAGCGCGGAGGCGCTCGGGCCAGTCGGCGGGCTGACGACTTCGAGGCGCGGGATGCTCGCGAGCCCTCGATAGACGCGCTCGCGCAGCGCAAGGATGCGCTGCTCGACCGCGCTCATGCCGCGCGCCCGCATCTCGTCGATCGCGACGCCGAGACCGATGACCAGCGGCACGGCGCCCATGCCGGCGGAGTTCGACACATAGTGAGGCCCGTCCTGGCGTTGCATCGGCTCGATGCGATCAGCGGCATCGGCGCTCACGTAAAGAAAGCCCGTGCCTTTCGGTCCCATTAGCCATTTGTGGCCGGCGCCGGCGTAAGCGTGACAGCCGAGTTCGTGCACATCGACAGGGATTTGGCCGATGGCCTGCGCGCCATCGACCACGCAGAGCGTGTTGCGCGCGCGGGCGAGGGCGGCGATCTCGGCGATCGGCATACGCAGCCCGTTTGTGGTCAGCACATGACTCACGCTGATGACGCGCGTGCGCCTGGTGATGGCGGCGTCGAAGCGATTGAGGATGGCGGCTGGATCGTGCTCGGTCAGCGGAATACGCAGTACGTCGATCTCGACGCCGCGCTTGCGCTGCAGATATTGCCAGCACATTTCGCCGCCATGGTGCTCGTGATTGGTGGTGAGCACGCGGTCACCGCGCTCCAACAAAATGCCGGCGGCAATGCTGTTCATCGCTTCGGTGGTGCTGCGTGTGATCAGCAACTCGCTGCCGTCGCAACCGAAGAGCCCAGCGGCGCGCTGGCGGGCGCCTTCGGCTTCGAGCGCGCCGGCGCCGCCGCCATACGACTGGCGCACAGGATTGGTCTCAATCTCGCGCCACGCCGCGATCGTGCGCTCGTAGACGCTGCGCGGTGTTGGACCGAGCGAGGCCGTGTTGAGATAGGTGAGGCGAGGCGCCAAGCCGTAGGCGTATTCCGCGGCAACTGATGTCGTCGCGCAACCTGCTGCGCCGGTCACCCCGAGGCCAGCGAACAAGGCCGCCCGTCGCGTCGTCTCGACCGTCATGATTTTCCCCGTTCGCCCGCTGCACCTTATGGCCGTTTTCAAGGCAAGGGAATTGGCCGCGTCGACGTGTGACGCTTGATGCAGACATCTGCGCGAGACATGATCGCGCCCGCCGGGGCCGCGCGAGGGCGTCTCCTGCAAAAAGCAAAAAAATGGGAGACCACGGCCGCATGACGGATTCAGCAGAACTCAGCGGCGCCGCGCGCCGACAGCGCGGCTTCCTTGGCTTCGTCGAGAAGGTCGGCAACCTGTTGCCCGACCCGATCATGATCTTCGTCTACCTGATCGCCATTTTGATGGCGCTCTCCGCCATTGGCGCGGCCATGGGCTGGTCTGCCTCGCTCACCTATCCTGGCGACGAGGCGCCCGAAGGCGGCGTCCTCGAAAACGGTCTGCTCACCTATACGGCGGTGTCGCTGTTCTCCGAGGCCAACATCTCGCGCCTGCTCACCGAAATGCCGCGCACGCTGACGGGCTTTGCCCCGCTTGGCCTAGTGCTGCTGGTCATGTTCGGCGCTGGCGTGGCCGAGCGGACGGGCCTGTTCAGCGCGCTGATC
Source organism: Hyphomonadaceae bacterium (assembly GCA_014378995.1). GTDB lineage: Bacteria > Pseudomonadota > Alphaproteobacteria > Caulobacterales > Aquidulcibacteraceae > Vitreimonas. The sequence goes on along the minus strand of JACMMP010000049.1, from coordinate 9,597 downwards.
CGCGCCAGCCTGCGCGATGCGCCGAAAATTATCTTGACGCCCTTGGTCGCCATTATCGGCATGGTCTCGCATCACGCCTCGGACGCCGCCTATGTCGTCTTCATTCCGCTGGCGGCGTTGCTGTACGCCGCCGTTGGCCGCCATCCGCTCGTTGGCCTCGCCGCGGCGTTCGCGGCGGTCTCCGGCGGCTACGCCGGCAACATCACACCCGGCCAGATCGACGTGCTGCTCTTCGGCTTTACCGAGGAAGCGGCGCAGATCATCGATCCGAACTGGACCATGAACCCGCTCGGCAATTGGTGGTTCATCCTCGCCATCGTCGTGCTGTTTACGCCGATCATCTGGTTCGTCACCGACCGCGTGATCGAGCCACGCCTGGGGAAATGGGGCGGAACGGAAGACACCGCGATCCAGGCCGAGCTCGCAAAATCGGCCGTGACCAAGGCAGAGAAGTGGGGCCTGCTCTGGGCCGGCTTAGTGGCGCTGGTGATTGTGGTTCTCTTCGCGGCGCTTTCGTTCTGGCCGGGCTATATCCCCTTCGTCGATATAACGCTTTGGCCGGACTATACGCCGCTGATTGATGAGACGCGTGAGGGCCCGGCAAGCCTAGAGCCGTTCTATCGCGCGCTGATCACTGGCTTCTTTTTACTCTTCCTGTTCTGCGGGATGGCGTTCGGGATAGCCGTCGGAACAGTGAAGAACGCCAAGGATGTCATCGACAAGATGATCGAGGGCATCAAGTCGATGGCGCCTTACATCGTCTTCGCGCTATTTGCGGCGCACTTCGTGGCCATGTTTAACTGGTCGCGCCTCGGCCCGATCGCGGCGATCAATGGCGCCGAAATACTTCAGGGCATGGCGCTGCCGGCGCCGTTTCTGCTGGTCACCGTGCTGTTGTTCTCCTCCTTCCTCGATCTTTTCATCGGCTCGGCGTCAGCTAAGTGGAGCGCGCTCTCGCCGGTGGTGGTGCCGATGTTCATGCTGCTCGGCATCTCGCCTGAGATGACGCAAGCCGCGTACAGGATGGGGGACAGCTACACCAACATCATGACGCCGCTGATGAGTTACTTCCCGCTGATCCTCGCTTTCGCGCGGCGCTGGGATCCAAGCTTCGGCGTCGGCTCGCTGCTGTCGCTGATGCTGCCCTATGCGCTGTGTTTCATGTTCGCGGGCATCCTCATGACGGCAGGCTGGGTCTTCCTTGACTTGCCGCTGGGGCCGCATGCGACGGTGCACTATACGCCGCCAGGCGGGTTAACGCGGTAGGGAGAAGCGCATGGGTGAGCTGACGGGCCGCGTTGCTTTGGTAACGGGCGGCGCGCGCGGGCTTGGCGCGGCCGCGGCGAAAGCGTTGGCCGCGGATGGCGCTAAAGTCGTCGTAAGCGACATCAGCGATGGAAGCGAGACGGCTGCGTCGATCGACGGCGCTTACGTCAAGCATGACGTGACCAACGAGGACGATTGGATTGCCGCGGTGGCCTTCACTAAGCAGCGCTGCGGGGGGCTTGATATCCTCGTCAACAATGCCGGCATCTTCTGGATGAAGCCGATCGCGCTGGAGACGCTGGAGAGCTTTCGGCGGATGCAGCAGGTGAATGTCGAGGGCGTTTTCCTCGGGCTGAAGCATGCCATCCCCGCAATCGCCGAGCGCGGCGACAAATGGGACGGCGGCGGTTCGATCGTGAATCTTTCCTCTGTCGCCGGCATAGTCGGCGCGCCGATGACGCTGGCGTACAATGCGTCCAAGGGCGCAGTGCGGCTGATGACGAAAGCAGCGGCGCTCGAGTGCGCGCGCGGCGGCATGAAAGTGCGCGTCAACTCTGTGCACCCCGGCATTATTGATACGCCGATGATGGCTGAGGCCGCTGAGAGCATCGCCGGCGCCAGCGGGGTCAACGACGCGCGCGAACGATTCGCCTCATTTCACCCACTGGGCCGCATGGGCCGCGACACCGATATCGCCAATGCCGTCGCCTTTCTCGCCTCAGACAAAGCCGCGTTCATGACCGGCTCGGAACTTGTCGTCGATGGCGGCATGACGGCGATGTAGCCACTTAAAGAGAACGAGGTCCGCGATTCCGCAGACCTCGTCAAATCGTTCAGTGCTTGGGCTCTAGGCCTGTGTCGGCTTCTTCGGCGCGCGCTTGCGCTTTGGCATCGCGACAACCGCAGCCGTCGCTTCGCCGTACATGCTCGGCCACGGCGAATCTTTCGACTCGATCGTCACCGTTTCGCCAAAGCCGTTGAAGCGCGTGCCCATGGCCGTGCCGTAGGCGCCGAGCGAGCCGATCTCGATCAGATCGCCTTCGCGGATGTCGGCCGGCAGCATGAACGGGCCAGCGGCGGCGTCCATTGAATCGCAGGTCGGCCCGTAGAGGCGGAACGGCGCGAGCTTGGCGCGGCTGGGTTCTGGACGCAGCAGCTTTGCCGGAAACGCCCAGTTCAGGTGCGTGGCGTCGAACAGCGTGCCGAAAGCGCCGTCGTTGAGATAGAGCGCATCGCCCTTGCGCAGCTCGACGCGCGTTACGGTGGAGCCCGCTTCAGCCACCAAAGCGCGGCCGGGCTCTGCCCAGAGCTTGGCGTTTTGGGCGACGAACATTTCCTCGAAGCCGTTCTTGATCGCGTTGACGTACTCGATCATCGGCGGCGGGCTCATGCCGGGATAGATGGCCGGAAAGCCCCCGCCGATATCGACTATGTCGGCGACGACCCCGGCTTTGACGATGGCGCGATTGACCATGTCCATCGCCGTGCGGAACGCATCCGGGCGCATGCACTGGCTGCCGACGTGGAACGAGACGCCCAGCATCTCCTCGCTGACTTGGCGGGTTTTGCGCAGGAGGGCCGGCGCTTCTTCAGCGGAAACGCCGAACTTGCGCGCTAGCGGATAGGCGGAGCCGTCGCCCGAAACTTCAAAGCGGACGACGAGCGTCAAATCCTTGGCGCCGTTAGTTTCGGCGAGGATCTTCTCCAATTCGTCTTCGCTATCGAGCGCGAAGGTCTTCACGCCATAATCGTGAAAGGCGCGCGCGATGGCGCGGCGGCTCTTCACCGGGTGCATGAAGGCGATCTGCGCGCCCGGGAAACGGTTATGGATGAGCTGCGCTTCGACGTCGGAGGCGACATCGAAATTCTGGATCCCGGCCGCCCACAAGGCGTCGAGCACCCACGGGCTCGGATTCGCCTTGACGGCGTAAAACACCTCGCCCGGAAAATGCGTGCGAAACCAAGCCGCTGCCGCGGTGACGCGGTGCGGGCGGGCGATAGCCACGGGACCTTCCGGCGCTTCGCGCGCCAGCAGATCAAGAGGCGAGAGGACATAGTCCATCCGGCTGCTCCCAATACTTGCACCCGCTTTCGGCGGTGCAGTTTCAACCCAGGCCGGCGTTAGTCGGACATGCTTTAATGTCAGGTCCGCCCTTGGGAGCTTGCGCCGGAGGACCGCCTAGGAAGCATACTGCTTCCCGTTGCTTGCGATCCCCCAGGTGGCCTGGGCCGAGGGGGCGTTAGTGGACGCTGTTTCCAGGTCCGCCGGTGAGATGCAAATAGGTAAAATATTCCCCGATGTAAAGAGTGATTGATGGTTAATTCCCTTGCGCCGCCAGAATGATGCGGCGCCCGCGCTACGTCACAAAACCGCAATCGAAGTGTCGCTCAGTCGTCGCTCAAACGTCGCGCCGCTTTCATGCCACGCCACTAACCCCCGCCTCATTCCGGCGGCGTCTCACGAGTCGAGTCGCCCGCCTCAGAACCGAACCGGGTTCGTGAAGGGGGTTTTCATGAAGAAGAATTTGATCACCAAGGTCGCTTTGGCGGCCCTGGCTACCGCAGCGGGCGCGAGCGCCGCGCAGGCGCAGACGCCGCCCGCGCCGACACACTCCACCAGCTGGACCGGCACGGTCGGCGAAGATCGCATGGGCGAAGCCCGCTTCAAAATGCGCGGTCGCTTCCAATACGACGTCTATTCGCAAGATTGGGATATCGGCGCAGAAGATCAGACACGCAGCTATGTGCGCCGGGCGTTTCTTGGCGTTCAGGGCCGGCTGACCGAGCATTGGCGTTACAAGGTCGATTTCGTGCTCGCGCCGGGTGACGACGCGGCCGGCCAAGTGGGCGTGGACGACGCCTTCCTGGAATACGTGAACGACGATTGGTCGATCGTGATCGGCGAAGCCAACATCACCTCGCCGTTGGAAGACCGCATTTCGTCGCTCGACGTTCCGTTCACCGAACGCTCGAGCATCATCAACACCTACGAATTCGGCCGTCGCGCGGGCGTCGGCTTCATCACGGGCGGCGCCAACTGGTCGGCCGCCGCTGCGTTGCAAGGCGATTCCTTGAACAACGCCGACAATCTGTCCGGCGGCGCCAATGGCGATGAATCGACCGCGGTCAGCGGCCGCTTCACGTTTGCGCCGATCTTTGAAAGCAGCCCCGAGGGAACGACGCTTGTTCACTTGGGCTTGCACGCGCGTCAGCGCGAGCGTGGCGGCGACGCCCTGTTCCAGTATCGCACGCGTCCGCTCAACGGCCGCGGCGACCGCCTGGTCTCTTCGACCGCCCTCGGTGATCAAGACTTCACCTACGGCGCCGAAGCGTCGGTGCAGTTCGGCGCCTTTGGCGCCCAAGCCGAGTACGCCAGAATGGATGGCGAAACGACTCTCGGCGCCGAGTACGAGTCGGACGGCTATTATGTCGACGTGTACTGGTCGCTGACCGGCGAGAGCCGTAACTATCGCGGCAACCAAGGCTCGTTCGGCGCCATCGCTCCGCGCAACCCGCTCGGCACGGAAGGCGGCTTGGGCCACTGGATGGTCTCGGCGCGCTACGACTTCATCGACCTCACCGACACCGCGTTCGGCGCCAACCGCGGCGAGCAAACGGCATACGCCCTCGGTCTCGACTGGGTGCCGATCGACCACGTCCGCTTCAAGCTGAACTATGCGCAAAGCGAGATGGAGCGCACCACCGCTTCTGACGACGAAGCGACGGTTATCACGCTGCGCTCGCAATTCGATTTCTGAGCCCCGCGACTGGGCGGAGGCGCGCAACCCGCGTGTCTCCGCCGCTTTCGCGGTTCTTCCCCAACGGAGTTGCTCTTATGAACATTCTTAAAACAGCAGCCGCGGCCGTCGCCGCGCTTGCGATCTCCGCCGGCGGCGCTGTCGCGCAGCAGGCGTTCACAATCCAGATCGACGGTTCATCGACCGTGTTTCCGATTTCGGAAGCGGTGGCCGAAGGCTTTCAACAATCGGTCAACGGCCGCATTCGTGTAGCCGTGGGCGAAAGCGGTTCTTCCGCCGGCATTCGCAAGTTCTGCCGCGGTGAAATCCACATCGCCGACTCCTCACGTCCGATCCGCGGCAGCGAAATGGCGACTTGCCGCGCCGCCGGCATCAACTTCGTGGAAATCCCGGTTGCCTTCGACGGCCTCACCGTCGTGGTGCACCCGTCAAACCCGCTGCGTTCGCTGACGGTCGCTCAACTGCGCCAAATCTGGGAACCGAACTCGCGCGTCAACAATTTCAGCGCTGTCGGCGGCCCGGATTTGCCCATGCAACTCTTCGGGCCGGGCTCTGCTTCGGGCACGTTCGAGTATTTCACGGAAGCCGTGAACGGCACCGCCCGTTCCTCGCGCACCGACTACACGCCTTCGGAAGACGATAACGTGCTCGTCCAAGGCGTCGCCAACAATCCGGGCGGCATGGCCTATTTCGGCCTAGCCTATTACCACGAGAACCAAAGCCGCTTGCGTTCGATCGCGGTTGATGGCGGCAACGGCCCGGTTTCGCCGAGCGTGCAGACGGTCGAGAACGGCACCTATCAGCCGCTTTCGCGCCCGATCTTCATCTACGTGAACTCTGCAGCGCTGCGTCGTCCGCAAGTGCAGCAATTCGTTCAGTACTACATCAACAACGCGGCGCGCGTTTCGGCTGAAGTAGGCTACATCCCGCTCCCGGCCGCCGCCTACCAAGCCTATCTGCAACGCGCAACGCGCCGTCAGCAAGGCACGGCCTTTGGCGGCCGTGCGGTTATCGGCGCAAGCATTGAAGAAGTGCTCGCTCGCCCGCTGGTGCTTGAGGAAGTGCAGCAGTAAATACTGGTCCGGCGGCGGCGGCGGAATCGCCGCCGCCGGATACTTCCTTATGCGGTAGGGGTGGACCTTGGAACGCGACTTTACTAAGCGAAAACTGCGCTGGCGCGAAGGCATCATAGAGGGGCTGCTGTTTGCGGCCGCCGCCGTTGCGATCCTGATCGTTCTGGCCATTATCTACGTCGTGGTGTCTGAATCGACGAAGTTTTTCGCGCAGGTTTCCGCAATCGAGTTCCTTACCTCCACGACTTGGACGCCGCTATTCGACAATCCGCAGTACGGCATCGCGCCGCTGCTCACCGGCACCTTCATGTCGACGCTCGTGGCGCTCTCTGTCGCCGTGCCGCTGGGTTTGCTCGTCGCCATTTATCTCAGCGAGTTCGCCGGCAACCGCACGCGCGAAACGTTAAAGCCAACGCTCGAACTGCTCGCCGCGGTGCCGACTGTCGTTTACGGCTACTTTGCGCTGCTGTTCTTGACGCCGCTGCTGCAGGGGCTGCTCCGGCCAATCGGCATCGAGCTGCCAAGCTTAAACTTGCTTTCCGCAGGCATCGTCATGGGGTTGATGATCATCCCCTACATTGCCTCGCTTTCCGAAGACGCGATGCGCGCTGTGCCGAGATCGATGCGCGAAGGCTCCTACGCAATGGGGGCAACACGGCTTGAGACGGCATTTCGCGTCGTCGTGCCTGCCGCCGTTTCTGGCGTAGTCGGCGCTGTCATCCTGGGTATGTCGCGCGCCATCGGCGAAACCATGATCGTCATGGTCGCCGGGGGCACACAGCCGCAAATGGTGAGTACGCCAACTCAAGGAGGCGCCACCGTCACCGCGTTTATCGCCCAGGTAGCCCTGGGCGATCTCCCATTCGGGACGCTTGAATACAACAGCATCTTCGCCGCCGGGCTCGCGCTCCTCGCGCTGACGCTCCTGTTTAACTTGATAGCCTTCTGGCTGCAGCGCCGCTACCGGGAGGCCTATTGATGACCGCCGTTGACGTTCACGCTGTGCGCGACATCACGGCTCATCCCAAGGGCCTTGCCGCGCGCCGTTTCAAGGACAGCGCCTTCATTATTTGGGGCATTGTCGCCACGGTCATAGGCCTCGGCACGCTCGTCGCGCTCGTGACCGAATTGGTGAACGATGGCGGCCATCGGCTGACCTCAGCATTCTTCCTCAGCTTCCCATCGTCAGATCCGGCCATCGCGGGCATTCTTTCGGCTTGGGTGGGGTCGATACTCGTGATCATCACGACAGCCTTGTTCGCCATTCCCATAGGCATTCTCGCCGGCATCTATCTCGAAGAATATGCCCCGAAGAATCCGATCACGAGCGCGATCGAAATCGCGGTGAACAATCTCGCCGGCGTACCCTCGATCCTGTTCGGACTCATGGCTGTCGGCATCTTCGTCCAATTCCTCGGCAACCCGGTCCGCTATTTCAGTTTCCTGCCGGAGGGCTTCAGGGTGGCCGCGGCTGACCTGTTCGGCCAGTCCGTCCTTACCGCTGGCATTACGCTTTCGCTGTTGATCTTGCCTGTCGTCATCGTCGCCACGCGCGAGGCCGTGCGCGGGGTGCCGCAAGAAATCCGCCACGCCGCGCTCGCCGTCGGCGCCACCAAATGGCAAGCGACGCAGCATCACACTTTGCCCTACGCCCTCCCTGGCGTCGTCACCGGCGTCATCATCGGCATCTCGCGCGCGCTCGGTGAAACCGCGCCGTTGATCATGATTGGCGGCCTTACCTTCGTGGCGTTTCTGCCCATCACCAGCCCGGGCGACGCGGCCTTCGAAGTCATCGGCGCCGTGGACGAATACGGCGCACCGGTGACGCCGGACGCGACTGAACGCATTCGCGTCGATAATGACGGCGTTGTTGTCCTGCCGGATTTCACCGAAATGCCGGTGCAAGCAGGGCAGACTTACGAGCTGCCGCACGGCTCGACGGTGCAATCCGTGGCGACATGGGGCGACGCCGTCGCCAGCTGGTCGCCCAGCAACTGGCTCGGCCAGGAATTCACCGTGATGCCGATCCAGATGTTTAACTGGACCTCGCGCCCGCAAGCCGAGTTCCTGGAGATCGCAGCGGCCGCTGGCCTCGTCCTGCTGTTCATCACGCTGCTGCTGAACGGCTCCGCGATCTACCTGCGCTACCGGCTGCGCAAGAGCATCAAGTGGTAACGGCGCTGCATCTCTAAATCGGTCCGCTCAACGAGCCTCTTGGCGGCTACGTGTTCGCTCTTGCGCGCTGCGCCAGCCGCTTCTCACGCGCGATGCGTCGGCGTTCTTTGGCGCGCGTACGCAGATCGCGGAGCTTGTGCCAGAAGCGGCGTTTGCCTTCCTTCGGCAGCGGCTCGAGATTGCGGCGGAATTCCTCCGCGCACGCGCGCCACGAATAACGCTGCGCCAACGCCCGGGCGTCTTCGCGGCTGAGGGCGAGCGCTTCCAGGCAAGCCTTGCGCAGATCGTTATCGACCACGCCGGCGCCCGTCCCAGGCAGAATGTCTTGCGGCCCCGGCGCGATGAAGCCCGCCACCGGCGTGCCGCACGCGGCCGCTTCCAGGATGACGAGCCCGAACGTGTCGGTGAAGCTGGGAAAAACGAAGACGTCGGCGTCCGCGTAGTGGCGGGCTAGGTCCTCGCCGAATTTTGCGCCCGTGAACACGGCGGCTGGGTATTTGTGCTTCAGCTCTTCGAGCGCCGGGCCGCCGCCGACGACCACTTTCGAACCCGGCAGGTCGAGCTTCAGGAACGCCTCGATGTTCTTTTCGACCGAGACCCGGCCGACATAAGCGAACACCGGCTTCGGCAAATCCTTGAACAAGCCGCCATCGACGCCGCGCTTGCTTGGATGGAAGAGCTCGATATCGACGCCGCGGCTCCAGATCGCCGTATTGCGGAAGCCTTGCAGTTCGAGCTGCGTCTTCATCGTCGGCGTCGCCACCATGACGCGGCCAGACCTGTCGTGGAATGCGTGCATGTAGCGATAGCCGGCCCACAGCGGGATCCACGGAAAGCGCGCTGTCACGTATTCCGGGAATTGGGTGTGATAGCTCGTCGTGAACGGAAACTTGTGCTTGAGGCAGATCGCCCGCGCGTCCCAGCCCAAAGTGCCTTCGGTGGCGATATGCACGGCGTCCGGAGCGAAGGAGAGAAAGCGATCCTCCACATCGTCACGCGCGCCGAGCGCCAGACGGATTTCCGAGTATGTCAGTAGCGGAACCGTGTTCGGATAGTCGGCCGGCGAGACCACCTCGACCTCACAGCCGATGGCTTGCAACTCGCGCATCGTATTCGACAGCGTGCGGACGACGCCGTTGACCTGCGGCTCCCAGGCGTCGGTCACCAATAGGATCTTGTGCGCGAGCGGAGCTTCAGAGGCGCTCTCGGCGCTGCTCTCAGCCGCCGCGGCGGGCGTTTCGGCGTCGATGCTCATTATGGCGGGTTCTGGCCCGCGCCGCCCTGCGGCGCAAGGGGAGGGCTTCCGACCCGTTCAGATCAAGCCG
>JACMMP010000048.1 GCA_014378995.1 Hyphomonadaceae bacterium | reverse complement strand
GGCGGCGCTCGGTTGGCGCGCAGCGGCTTTTGAGACGCCGGCGGAAATTCGCGCGGCATGGACCGTTGTGGGCTGGCGCGGCGCAATCGCCCGCGGGGCCTGGGAGGCGCGCCACAAAACGAATCCTAATCGTACCGCGTTCGATCAGGCGCTTTCGGCCGACCTACCCGTCGCTTTGGGCGCCGCCATATCAGCGCATAAGGAGAAGCTCTCCGCCAACGCGCCTACCATAGCGACGCGTATCGCTAGTCAGCAGGCGCTTGAAGTGATCAACGCCGCCGTTCCTTGCATGGTAGGCGGCTCCGCCGATCTCACGGGCTCGAACAACACCAAGACGTCGAACATGAAGCCAATCACGCCTGGCGCATTTGACGGCGACTATATCCACTACGGTGTGCGCGAACACGGCATGGCCGCCGCGATGAACGGAATTGCTCTGCACGGCGGGCTCATCCCGTATGGCGGCACGTTTCTCGTGTTTTCAGACTATGCGCGCCCGGCCATCCGGCTCGCGGCGCTGATGGGCGTCCGCGTGATCTACGTGATGACGCACGATTCCATTGGCTTGGGCGAAGATGGACCGACGCATCAGCCTGTTGAGCATCTCGCCGCCTTGCGCGCGATGCCAAATCTCGCGGTGTTTCGCCCCGCTGACGCGGTCGAAACGGCCGAGGCGTGGGCGGCGGCGCTGAGCCTGACACGCACGCCGTCGGTGCTTTGCCTCTCGAGACAAAATCTGCCGACGCTGCGGACGGAGCATGTTGAGGAAAATCGTGTGGCGCGCGGCGCCTATGTGTTGCGCGAGCCGGAAGGCAAGCGCGACGTTACTATTCTCGCCACCGGTTCTGAGGCCGCAATCGCGGTCGAGGCGTCGGAAATACTCCTGCGCCAGAGCGTCAAGGCGGCCGTTGTGTCGATGCCGTGCTGGGAATTATTTGAGCAACAGGCGCCGGCGTATCGCATCGGCGTGCTCGGCGCTGCGCCGCGCATCGCCGTGGAGGCGGCAGTCCGTTTGGGGTGGGAGCGCTGGATCGGCGCCGAAAGCGCCGAGTCGGGCGGCTACGTCGGCATGACGGGTTTCGGCGCGTCGGCGCCTGGCGCCGATCTCTACGCCCATTTCGGCATCACGCCCCAGCGCGTCGCCGCGTCGGCGCTGGCCCAACTCGGACTCTAAGGGAAGACCAATGGCCCGGATTACGCTCAGACAGCTTTTGGATCACGCCGCCGAGCGCGGCTACGGCGTGCCGGCGTTCAACGTCAACAACATGGAGCAGGGGCTCGCCATCATGGAGGCTGCGCGCGCTTGCGCTGCGCCGGTGATCATTCAGGCTTCACGCGGCGCGCGATCTTACGCCGGCGACATCATGCTTGCAAAGATGATCGACGCGCTGGTCGAGATGTATCCCGAAATCCCGCTCTGTCTGCACCAGGATCACGGCAACAGCGATGCGACGTGTCTCACCGCCATCCAACACGGATTCACCAGCGTGATGATGGACGGCTCGTTGCTGGCTGATGCGAAAACGCCGGCGTCCTACGAATACAATGTCGAGATCACGGCGCGCGTAGCGGCCATGGCGCACGCGGTCGGCGCCTCAGTCGAAGGTGAGCTCGGCGTGCTCGGCAGTCTGGAAACCGGCATGGGCGAAGCCGAGGACGGCCACGGGGCCGAGGGCCAGATTGCGCACGATCTGTTGCTCACCGATCCGGATCAGGCGGTGGATTTCGTATCGAAAACCAAAGTCGATGCGCTGGCCATCGCCATGGGCACCAGTCACGGCGCCTACAAGTTCAGCCGCAAGCCCGACGGCGATATCCTCGCCATGCACGTGATCGAAGCGATTCACGCCAAGTTGCCGAACACGCATCTTGTCATGCACGGCTCATCTTCCGTGCCGCAGGAGCTGCAGGACATCATCAACGACAATGGCGGCCGGATGCCACAAACCTACGGCGTGCCGATTGAAGAGATCGAGCGCGGCATTCGCTCCGGCGTGCGTAAGGTCAATATTGATACGGATTGCCGGATGGCGATGACAGCGCAATTTCGCAAGCTCGCGACCCAGAAGCCCGACGAGTTCGATCCGCGCAAATTTCTGAAGCCCGCGATGGACGCGATGCGCGATCTCTGCCGCGACCGCTTTGAGCGCTTCGGCGCCGCCGGCAATGCCGAGAAAATCAATCCGTTGCCGATGAGCGCAATGGCCAAACGCTATTCCAGCGGCGCGCTCGATCCACCATCGCCGCATCCCAAGCCGCCTAAGTTCAACTCTAGCCGAAAGCGACGTCCATGCCCGACACCGCACCGAAAAATCCAGCCGGCGCCGAACGCTACAAAGCCGGCGTGATGGAATACAAGAAAATGGGCTATTGGGAGCCCGACTACGTTCCCAAGGATACGGACCTTATCGCGATGTTTCGCGTGACGCCGCAGGAAGGCGTCGATCCGGTGGAGGCCTCGGCGGCCGTCGCCGGCGAAAGTTCAACGGCGACCTGGACGGTGGTGTGGACGGATCGGCTCACGGCCTGCGAAGTCTATCGCGCCAAGTGCTACCGCGTCGACGCGGTGCCGAACACCGGCGAGGGCACGAAGACTGAGGCGCAATACTTCGCCTATATCGCCTACGATCTCGACCTGTTCGAGCCGGGGTCAATCGCCAACCTCACAGCCTCGATCATCGGCAACGTGTTCGGCTTCAAGGCGGTGAAAGCGCTGCGGCTAGAGGATATGCGCATCCCCGTCGCTTATCTCAAAACCTTTCAAGGGCCGGCGACCGGCGTCGTCGTCGAGCGCGAGCGGCTCGACAAGTTTGGCCGTCCGCTGCTCGGCGCGACAACCAAGCCGAAGCTTGGCCTCTCAGGCCGCAACTATGGCCGCGTCGTCTATGAGGCGCTGAAGGGCGGGCTCGATTTCGTCAAGGACGACGAGAACATCAACTCGCAGCCGTTCATGCATTGGCGCGATCGCTTCTTGTACGTGATGGAGGCGGTGAACAAGGCGTCGGCCGCGACCGGCGAAATCAAGGGCCACTATCTGAACGTCACCGCCGGCACGATGGAGGAGATGTACGAGCGCGCCGAGTTCGCCAAGCAATTGGGCTCGGTCATCATCATGATCGACTTGGTGATCGGCTACACGGCCATCCAGTCGATGGCCAAGTGGGCGCGCAAGAACGACATGATCTTGCACCTGCACCGGGCGGGCAACTCGACATACTCGCGGCAGAAGAACCACGGCATGAATTTCCGCGTAATCTGCATGTGGATGCGCATGGCAGGCGTGGATCACATCCACGCCGGCACGGTGGTGGGCAAGCTCGAGGGCGACCCGCTGATGATCAAGGGCTTCTACGAGACGCTGCTGCAAGAGAAGACGCCGGTGAGCCTGGAGCACGGACTCTTCTTCGAACAGGACTGGGGGTCCCTGAACAAGGTGATGCCGGTGGCCTCGGGCGGCATCCATGCCGGCCAGATGCACCAGCTTGTCCACTATCTGGGCGAAGACGTCGTGCTGCAATTCGGCGGCGGCACGATCGGGCACCCGCAGGGCATCCAGGCCGGCGCGACGGCGAACAGGGTTGCGCTGGAAGCCATGATCATGGCGCGCAACGAAGGCCGCGACTATTTGAACGAAGGTCCGGAAATCCTGCAGGAAGCGGCTAAATGGTGCGGCCCGCTCCGCGCCGCGCTCGATACTTGGAAGGACATCACGTTCAATTACGAATCCACCGACACGGCCGACTTCACCCCGACGGCGACGGTCAGCTGAAGAAGGAACGAAAACCATGATGAGCAATCAAGGCGCCCGGATCACGCAGGGCCAATTCTCCTACCTGCCGGACCTGACAGACGCGCAGATCAAAGCGCAAATCGCATACGCCCTCGACAAGGGTTGGGCGGTGAGCGTCGAGTACACGGACGATCCCCATCCGCGGAACACCTATTGGGAGCTCTATGGCAACCCGATGTTCGATCTGAAGGACCCGGCGGGAATCCTCACCGAGATCAACCAATGCCGGAAGACCTTTCCCAACCACTACATCCGCGTGATGGCGTTCGACGCCACCAAAGGCTGGGAGAGCCCGCGCATGTCCTACATCGTCAATCGGCCTAAGAACGAGCCGGGCTTCGTCGTCGAGCGGATCGAGCGCGACGGCCGCAACCAGGGCTACACGATCCGTTCCTACGCCACGCTCAAGCCGGAAGGTGAGCGCTACAAGTGACGTCGCCGGAGCATGAAACGCCGAGTGAGACCGTCACCGCCGTCGATTTGCGTGCGGACTACGCCGCATCGGGCGTCGGCGAGGTGTTGGACGAACTCGACCGCGCGCTGATTGGGCTCGCGCCGGTGAAGAAGCGGGTGCGCGAGATGGCTGCGTTGCTGCTGGTTGAGCGCGCGCGCAAGAGTATGGGGTTGAGCCAGCAGCCCCCGACACTCCACATGAGCTTCACCGGCAATCCGGGCACCGGCAAAACCACTGTGGCGCTCAAAATGGCGAGCCTGCTGCATCGGCTCGGCTACGTGCGCAAAGGCCATCTCGTGAGCGTCACGCGCGACGATCTGGTCGGGCAATATGTGGGGCATACTGCGCCAAAGACGAAGGAGGTCTTGAAGCGCGCCATGGGCGGCGTGCTGTTCATCGACGAAGCCTATTATCTCTACCGCCCCGAAAACGAACGCGATTACGGGCAAGAAGCGATCGAGATTCTTCTGCAGGTGATGGAAAACCAGCGCGAGGATTTGGTTGTGGTTCTCGCCGGCTACGGTCCGCGCATGGATACCTTCTTTTCGAGCAATCCGGGTTTCCGCTCGCGCATTGCCCACCACATCGATTTTCCGGATTATTCGGACGACGAACTTTTCTCCATCGCTGAACTCATGCTGGCCGATCAAAATTACGCGCTGTCGGCCGCCGGCGCAGAGGCTTTGCGCGAGTATATAAGTCACCGACGCGGGCAAGCGCACTTCGCCAACGCCCGCTCGATCCGCAATGCGCTTGACCGCGCCCGCCTGCGCCAGGCGATCCGCCTGTTCGATGGCGCAGACGCGCCGCTGGACGCGACGGCGCTGTCCACGCTCGACGCTGGCGACTTCCGCGCCAGCCGCGTGTTTGACGGCGGAATAGGTCAAAAGCCGTGACGCTGCAGCGCCTGTGACCAAAGCAATCATCTTCGACCTTGACGGCACGCTCATCGATGGCGCCGAAGATTTGCAGGCTGCCGCGAATGCGCTCCTCGCGACCGATGGCTTGGCCGCCATCGATCTCGCCACAATCAAGACCTTTATCGGCAACGGAATGGGCGCGCTGGTGGAGCGGTGTTACGCGTTGCGAGGCGCAAGCGGTCTCGATCTCGCGGTGCGCTCGCAATCGTTCACCCGCATCTACGACGCGCAGGGGCGCCCGCGGACTAGATTGTTTCCAGGCGTGCAGGCGGCGCTGGAGCGATTGTGCGCCGGCTACCGGCTTGCCCTCTGCACTAACAAAGACTCTGCGCAGACGCTGGCGATATTGCGGGAGTTAAAGTTGGACGACGTGTTCGCGTGCGTTATTGCCGGCGATACATTGGCGACCAAAAAGCCCGATCCGGAGATGTTGCGCGCTGCCGCAGCAGGCTGCGGCGCGGGGCTTCGGAGCATTGTCTATGTTGGCGATAGCGAGATCGACGCACAAATGTGCCGCGCCGCGGGTGCGGCGTTCTTCTTGTTCGAAGGGGGTTATCGCAAAGACTCCATCGAAGCCATCGCGCCGGAGGTTTCATTCGCCGACTACGCTAAGCTGCCTGATCTGATCACAGGCTGGCCTCTGGGGATTGATTGACTGAAGAGGGGCCGGCGCTCAATCTCAGCGCTTGGCGTTAAGGCCGGATGCCCCGTGGCTGGAGCGTGCAGGTGTTTCGGTTGTCTATCCTCAAGGTCGTTTTGCTCGCACTCGGTTTGGCGGCCTGTGCGCCTTTCAGCCGCGACATTCCCTTTGCAACGCTTGAGACCAGATACGCCAACGCAGCATCGCAATATCTAGACCTGCCGGACGGCGTCCGGGTACATTATCGCGTCGAAGGCTCTGACGCTGCGCCGGCGCTTCTCATGGTGCATGGGCTTGGCGCATCGCTGCACACGTGGGAGCCCTGGGTCTCGCACCTTCGCGGCCGCTATCGGATCATCACGCTCGATCTGCCGGGCCATGGCCTTACACGAACTCCAAGCAACTATCGCTTCTCAGCCACTTCGAACGCGCAATTGGTGGAACACGTGAGGCAGCGCGTCGGCGCGCCGCACATCGTTGTTGCCGGCCACTCGATGGGCGGCGCCGTAGCGGTGCGCTATGCGCTCGCACACCCTGAGCGCGTTAGCGCGTTAGTGCTCATTAATGCGACGGCCTGGCCGCAGGAGCGGCGCTGGAGCGGAGCGCCGTTTGTATTTCAACTACTCGCCAATCCGATTGGTCGTGCAGTCCTTCGAAACGTCAATCCGGAGCTTTTTGCGGAGCGGGGTCTGAGGTCGGCATATTACGACTCCGGCCTAGTCGATGATGAATTGGTGGATCGCTACGTCGAGCTTGCGCGTGCGCCTGGACACCGCGCGGTGCTGACGTCCGGACAAAACAATCGCGCCGATCAGCCGCTCCAGGTGAGCGATTTTTCCAGGTTGGCCATGCCGACATTGGTGGTGCACGGCGCCGAAGACACCATCATTTCTGTGCAAGACAGCCGGTCCCTCGCCGCGGCGATCCCTAACGCGCAGCTAATTGTGTATCCTAACGTTGGCCATGTGCCGATGGAGGAAAACGTCCACGACTCGGTTAGCGAATTATCGGCTTTCCTCGAAGCGGCGGATCTTGAGTAATCGTCTCTTAGAGTACGCGATGCTCTTTGGACTCGCGGCGTAGCGCTATGGCGGTTGGCGCCGCCGCGCCCATCAGGAGGAAGGCGTTGGCGCCGCTGAGGAGGATGCCGGCGCCTTTAAGGTGAGCCCAACTGGCTTCGTCGCCGAAGTACAGCAGAAGCTGGCGCGGCCAAGCCAGCACGGCGGCGAGCAGGAGCCACGCGGCCGTTACGCCGATCCAAAGCAGTTGATCGGCGCTTTGCGCGCGCACGCGTGACCACGTCAACGCCATGGCGCCGAAAAGTCCGGGTAAGACGAAGAAAAGGTGATCGCCTTCGGTGACTGGGCCGAGGCTGAGCAGCGCCGCGAGCGCGGCGCCGAAGCGAAGCAGAAGGTAGGCGCCGGCCTCGTGCGCCGCGCCGTGCTTTTGAGGCGCAGCTGTGATCCAGAACACGAACCCTGCGGCGAGCGCCGCCAACGCCGGCACGAGGAAGGCAAGTATTGGCGCGTCGGCCCATGGCTGGCTGAAGTCGTTCACGGTGAAGAGACGGAGCCCCAACGCATAGAACGATTGGTTCAGCGGATTGGCGGCGTAGGCGGGCGATGCGTAATGCTGCGTCGTCTCGCGCCAGGATTGAAAGGTGTCGAACACGTTGGGGAAGGTGGGCAGGAATGACGCCCAGAAAATTACGCCGCTCAGCACGAACGTCATCAAAGCGGTTTTCCAGGCGCCTTGGCGAAGCAGAAAAAGCACGATGACACCAAGGAACGGCTTGCAGCAGATCGCCACGGCCCAGAGCACGCTGGCGAGGCGCACACGCTCTGCACGCCAACTCAGTAATCCCATCACCAGCAGCAACATCAGCATGAAATTGAGCTGGCCGTGCATGAGATCGATGCGCGCAGTGCGGCCAATAAGGAGCAGGCCGGCGCCGAGCAAAATCCAGTGCAGCGGCGCCGTAAAACCGAAGCGACGGTTTATCAGCCAGAGCGTCGCGACGAAAAAAACCGCGGTGGCGGTGATCCAGACATAGCTCGCTGCCGATCCGAAGATCGCCACCAGCACGGCGATCAAGCCGGCGAAGAGCGGCGGATAGGGATAACGGTGCAGTCCGAGATCGTCGCCGGCGTACGGGTCGCGGCCGTGAGCAATTTCGTTCGCGGCGTCGAGATAGAGCCCCATGTCCGTGTAAGCGGGCCAGTTCTCGCGGATTAGGATTTCGTGGATCACCCAAACGGCGGTGACGCCGATCAGCGCGAGGGCGAGCGCAGCGATGACGGCGCGCGCCCAGGGGCGGGCGTCGAATGAAACGATCAACTCGCTCAGCTTAAAAGCGCTCATGGCGTGAACCCCGCTCTAGGTTAGCGGACTTGATGCGCAGGTGGCAATTGGCGCCGCATCAAGGATGCGGAGGCGCTCGGTTGCGCTTACCCCCGCTTGGGGTATTTCGCTCTCGCACACGTTCAAATTATAGAAAGGCGTTTGCGGTCGCTTACTTCGCCGCCGCGATCAGCGCGTCGTCGATCTCTCTCGCGCGCGCCGCCGCGGGGCGGTTCATGATGCGCCCAACATAGGCTTCGAACGCGGGACGCTTTTCGAGCGTGCCGAACTGCAAGCCCCAGGCGATCTGTGCGCCAGTATAAACATCGGCGGCGGTGAAGCGGTCGCCGACCAGATATTCGCCGTTCGAAACGGCGTGCTCGAGCACATCCATCACGGCTTCGCGAGAGCCGTAGCCGACCATGCCGCGCTTATCGTCCGGCACCACCACGGCCAGCGCGTGGTTCGACGCCATCGCTTCGACCGGACCCGCGCCGTAGAAGAGCCAGCGATAATAAACGCCGCGCAGCTTGTCGCCCGGCGCCGGGGCAAGGCCCGCTTGCGGAAACGCGTCCGCCAGATAAGCGCAGATGGCCGCGCCTTCCGTGACGACGACGTCGCCGTGCTTGATCGCGGGCACCTTGCCCATCGGATTGATCGCGAGATAATCCGCGGCCTTCATCGTCGTCCCGTACTCGAGCGCGACGGTCTCATAAGGCTGGCCGACTTCTTCCAGCATCCAACGCGCAATGCGGCCGCGCGACATTGGGTTGGTATAGAAAGTGAGCGTGTCGGCCATCGGCGATCCTCCGTTTGTGGCCGCGACACAAAGCCTGCGGCGCGCCCCTGTCAAGACGCGACAGCGCGTTTGGTTTGCGTCATTCTCGCGGTATGGCCAAAGCGAAATCTGTGACGCTGCACGGGATCAAGAATTGCGACACGATGAAGAAGGCCTGGACGTGGCTGGACGCGCACGATGTCGAGTACGCGTTCCACGATTACAAGACCGCGGGCATCGATCAAGCGACGCTAGAGCGCTGGGCCAGCGAAGTCGGCTGGGAGCTTCTGCTCAACCGCGCCGGCACGACCTTCCGTAAGCTGCCGGACAAGGAGCGCGAGAATATCAGCGAGAAGAAAGCCATCGCGCTAATGCTGGCGCAGCCGTCGATGATAAAGCGGCCGGTACTGGATGTCGGCGGCAAGCTCATCGTCGGGTTCAAGCCGGAGATTTATGCGGCGGCGTTTCAGTGAGATGAGTCATTCCGGGCGGGAGCGGAGCGCAAACATCCACTGCGCCGCCACATCGAGCGCTTCGCTTAGCACCTCCGCATCTTTGCGTCCGCTTTTGGCCGGCACGTGGAAGCTGTGGTCGGCATGGTCGAGCAGCGCTAGCGTGGCGCGTTCGCCAAGCTGCTTGACGACGGGTTTCAGTAGATCGAGTTCAACCAAAGCATCGTTCGTTCCCTGCAAGAACAGCATCGGCAGCGTAACCTCGGCCAGATGCGCAGCGCGTTCGTTGCTCGGTTTGCCGGCGGGATGCAGCGGAAATGCGAAGAACACGAGCCCGCGCACATGCGGCAGCGGCGCCAGCGCTTGCGCCTGCGATGTCATCCGCCCGCCAAACGATCTGCCCCCGGCGAACAGCGGCAGCGTCGGCGCAAGCCGCCCCGCCTCGGC
>JACMMP010000047.1 GCA_014378995.1 Hyphomonadaceae bacterium | reverse complement strand
TCGCCAACGTCGCGCGCGCGCCGCTCAGCGCCGCCTCCGGCCTCGCCAGCGCTGCGTATTTACTCGCGACCGCACGCCTCACCGGCCGCCACCCGCGCAACACAACCCTGACCCGCGCCAGCGCCAACGCCTGGCGGCTCGACTACCACGCCGAACAACCCGCCCACGCCGACAACCGCATCTCACTCGCGCATTCACTCGATTCCGTCGGCCTACCGAAGCTCAACATCGATTTCCGCATGCATGACGAAGAGATCGAAGCCGTGGTCCGCGCACATGAGCTGCTCGACGCCGATCTGCAAGCCGCCGGCGCCGGTCGCCTCGTCTTCGACGGCGACCGCGAACAGCGCATCGCCAAAGTCCGCGCCGCCGCCCGCGACGGCTATCACCAACTCGGCGGCGCCGCGATGAGCCGCGACGCAGACGGCGTCGTCGACACCGATCTGCGCGTGAGCGGCGTCGATAATCTCTACGTCGCCTCCGGCAGCGTGTTTCCGTCAGGCGGCCAAGCCAACCCAACGCTCACCATCGTCGCGCTAGCGCGCCGCCTCGCGGCGCACCTAACCCGGGACCGCGCGCCTTCAGGCGCACACGTGGCGCAGAGCAATATCGCGAGCGCGTAACCGCTCGATTGTCCGCTTTTCGCCGATATTCGACATCGACCAGAGCAGCTCCACACCAAGTCAAATGAGACAACTGGCAACCCGATTTGAGCGCTGTTAGATTGTGCGGCGAGGGAGGCACGCATGTCACGCATGAGTACACACTGGGCTTGGGTCCGACGAGCAACGGCAGCGGCGGCGGCGATCTTCGCGCTGAGCTTTAGTGCGCACGACGCCGCAGCGCAGCAATCGCCACTGGTCGGCTACTGGGAATGCACAGGACAAACCAATGGCGTGACTTTTTTCTCGACGTTTGATTACAGGGCGAACGGGACCTACGTAAGCACGCAGCGCATGTCAGTTGGCGCCGACCTGCTCGAAGGCGGCGGCAACGGTAGATGGCGGCTCGACGGCGATGTTCTGTTCGACACGAAAGAGCACGCCACGATGGATCGTTTTGTTCGCAACGGCGTCGAAGTCCTGTCCAGCGATCCCGAGTGGCAACAACTCTATCGGCAATCGCAAGCAAACATCGGCACGACCTCGAGCGGGCCGATCATCCTGCGAGGCGATGCGTTGTCCTCGGGAATGTACACCTGTCATCGCCAACGGCGTTTGGCACGATAAAGAATGAGTGCACGCCGCAGAGTTCAATAAGCACGCCGATCGTGCGCCCCAACTGAGTTGGAGCCGATGCGGCGAGCCCGAGGATTGACCGTCCGAGCACGACTAGGCTACGGGGCCAAAAGCATGGAGCCTAGCGCGCCCGCGTCCGCCTCGGGCCAAGTCAAGCTGAAACGACGCATGTCCGCTCCGGGCCAATAGCGGCGCTTAAGCCGCCAAGCTCTCCCCGCGCAGCAGCTTCGGCAAGTCGCCGGCGCCGCCGCCAGCGTATTTCATGAAGAAACGGCGCGCTGGGCCGGCGGCATTCACGGCAGCGAGTCCCAAGCGCCGCGCCGCGCGTAGCGGGCGAATCTCGTTCGAGAACAATTTGTCGAAAAATTCCATGCCAAGCGCCATGCTCACATTGTCGAACCGCCGCCAGCGCTGATAGCGCTCGAGCGCGGAGACATCGCCCGGATCGAGCCCCACCGACATTGCGTCCGCCACGCATTCGGCCAAAGCGGCGCAATCTTTCAATCCGAGATTCAAGCCCTGCCCCGCGAGCGGATGAATGCCGTGCGCGCTATCGCCGGCGAGCGCCACGCGCGCATCGATCATGCGCTCGGCCAACTGAAGCGACAGCGGATAGCCAAAGCGCGGGCCCTCTAATGACAGCTCGCCCAGAAAATCCCCGAAGCGACGGCCCAGCTCAGCCAGAAAATCCGCCTCGTTCATTTTCAGTAGCGCATCCGCCGCCGCACGCGGCTCCGCCCAAACGATGTTCGAGCGGTTTCCGGTCAGCGGCAGGATCGCGAACGGCCCATTCGGCAGAAAAAATTCGTGCGCCACCGCGCCGTGCGGTTTGTCGTGCGCAATCGTCGCGACGATCGCCGTCACCGGATAGTCCCAGCCGATGGTGCGGATGCCGACAGCGCCGCGCACGAACGAGCGCCGCCCATCGGCGCCCACCAGCAGCGGCGCACGCAGACGCTTGCCATCCGTGAGCGTCACCGTCGCGCCGGCAGGATCGCGCTCGATCGCGCTCACCGACATGGGCTGGATCATCTTAATGGACGGCCGCGCCTTCACGCCGTTGTCGAGCGCGCGGCGCACGTGCCGCGCCTCCAGCATCAAGCCGAGCGGCTCACCGTCTTCGTTGAGCTCGGCGCGGTCGAAATGCAGATGCAGCAATGATGGCCCGCCGCGCCGGCCGCCGTCGCCCAGCTTGCCGTCCGTCACCATGATCTGCTCGATCGGCTGCGCGACCGCGTCGAGCTCATCGCCGAGCCCAAGCGCGCGCCACATCCGGTACGAGGCGAACGCGATCGCAAACGCGCGCCCGTCAAAACTCGCAGCTAACGTTTCGGCCGGCTTGGAGGCGTCCACCACAATCACGGAGGCGCCTGCCTGATCCAGCGCCAACGCCAGCGTCTGCCCCACCAAGCCGCCGCCGGAGAGGATCACATCAGCGTCGAAGCCGCGTCCGTTGCTCATGGCGAACGATAGCGCTGCGTGGGCCGACGGGTCGATGCGGCCCGAACGCGCAAGCGGCAGGCAGGGCGCCGCTTTTTTGAGCGTCCACGCTGCACCGCACAATGCTTAAGCCCTCGCAGCTTGCCCCAGCCGCCGGTCGGCCAACCAATCGCAGCAGCCAATTATTCAGGGAGCGGGGCAATGAATCGAACAAGGGGAACGCGGCGCAAGCTATGGCAGGCGTTGCGCATCGGATCGGCAGCCTTCGCCGCTGGTTTCGCGTTGTGCGCGGTCGCGCCGGATTTGGCGTTCGCGCAGGACATTGCACCTATCGAAGCTGCAGCGCCTGAAACGCCCGCGGCGCCCGCGGCGGAAGAAGCTGCGGCGGCCATCACCGCGCCCGAGGCGACCGTCGATAAGGGCGACGTCACCTGGATGATGGTCTCCACCGTCCTCGTGCTGGTGATGATCGTTCCGGGTCTCGCACTCTTCTACAGCGGCCTCGTCCGCACCAAGAACGCGCTTTCGGTACTGATGCAGGTCGGCACCGTGACCGTGATCGGCATGATCCTCTACGCGCTTGTCGGCTACAGCCTCTCGTTCACCACAGGCCCGACGGCGTTTCTCGATCAATTCATCGGCGGCACGGCGCGGCTCTTCTTGATCGACGGCGCCGACGGCTCCGACCTCTCGGACAATCTCGTCGCCACCTTCTCCACTGGAATTTATCTGCCGGAGCTGGTTTTCATCGTCTTTCAGATGACGTTCGCCTGCATTACCGCGGCGCTCGTTCTCGGCGGCTTGGCCGAGCGCGTGAAGTTCATTGGCGTCGTGCTGTTTGCGATCCTGTGGCCGCTCCTCGTCTATTATCCGATGGCGCACATGGTCTGGTGGTGGCCCGGCCCTGACTTGGTCGCGACCGGCACGCCCGCAATAGGCGGTTTCATCTGGAATTTCGGCGCGCTTGATTTCGCCGGCGGCACGGTCGTCCATATCAATTCCGGCATCGCGGCGCTCATGGGCGCGATCGTGCTGGGCCGCCGCTCCAGCTATAAAAAAGAGCCGATTCCGCCGCACTCGCTGATGATGACGCTGATCGGCAGCGGCTTGCTTTGGTTCGGCTGGTTCGGCTTCAACGCGGGCTCGAACCTGGAGTCCAATTATTATTCGGTGCTGGCGATGGCCAACACCTTCCTCGCCCCTGCCGCGGCCGGCTTTTCTTGGCTCATGGTGGAATGGCTGACGAAGGGAAAAGCCAGCCTGCTCGGCCTTTGCTCGGGCATCGTGGCGGGCCTGGTGGCGGTGACGCCGGCGGCTGGTTTCGCAGGCCCAATGGGCGCCATCGTGCTCGGCCTCGTCGTCAGCCCGATCTGCGTGTTCGCCTGCTCGGCGCTGAAAAACCTGTTGGGCTATGACGACAGCCTCGACGTGTTCGGCATTCACGGCGTCGGCGGCATCGTCGGCGCGCTCGGCACCGGCCTTGTCGTGAACCCGGCCTGGGGCGGCGCAGGCGTTGTCGATTATATCAACTGCCACGAAGCCGGCGCCGTGCTCGCGACCTGCCCGGTGGCGGCTTACGACCTCCTCACCCAGGTGACGGCGCAAGCCAAAGGCGTGCTGGTTACGTTGGTATGGTCCGGCGCCGGATCGTTGGCGATCTGGACCGTTCTCCGCATCCTCGGTCTGCTGCGCGTATCGAAGGACGTAGAGCAGGAAGGCCTCGATCTCGCCGCCCACGGCGAGGCCGCCTACCACCCCTAACTCTCTACTTTAACTTTTCCGACTAGAGCGCGGCTTTCGCGAGCCGCGCTCTTTTCATTTCGGATCTCGGTTTTCGGGTCTCGGTTATCGGGTGACGCCGCCATATCCCGATCCCCGAGCCCCCAATCCCGAGACCCGGATTTACCTTTGTAAACAGCGATTTTTCGCAACTCAAATGACTGCGCTGGTAACCCTGTTCGCAGCCGAATCTTCATTGCTCGTTTACCGGGAGGGCCAAAAGTCGCCAGCCTGACAAGCCGCAGAACGAGCGCCGCCGACTCCATGACAGAAGCTTACCAGCAAGGCGCGCGCGCCCCCTCCTTCGCCACTTCGGCGGCGGCCCGTCTCGCTTTGAAGCGAGCGGCCCTTTCTGTTGGCGCGGCGATCGTCGGCGCCTATGGCCTGGGCGCGGTGGTCACCTATTCACCGGAAGATCCCAGCCTCAACACGGCGACGGATTCGGCCACCACTAACCTTTTTGGCGGCCCCGGCGCGCTCGTCGCGGACATGATCGTCCAAACTCTGGGCGCCGCCGCCCCGCTCGCCATGGCCGCGCTGATGGCCGCCGGCGCGGTGCGCATTTGGCGGCGCCAACTGGTCGCCCGCATCGACCGGCGCCGCATCGGCGCGTGCTTGATCGGCATTTTCCTGCTCGCCGGCGCCGCATCCACCATCCCGACGCCCGAAGGCTGGCCGCTCGCCACCGGCTTTGGCGGCCTGTTCGGCGATTGGACCAGCGGGCTCATCGCCGCGCTCGCCTCGATGCCCGGGCTGCCATTCCCGCACGTCATCACCGGCATTTTGTGCGCCATTGTCGGTTTGCTGGCCGTCGGCTGGTCGTTCCAGGTGCGCGCCGCCGACGTAAAGACTGCAGCCCAAGTTGCGCATCGCGCAGCTATTGGCGGCGCAGCAGCGACGCAGCGCGCCATCGGCTACGTTTCTGAGAAAACCCGCCGCGTCGAAGGCGAGGACGCGCCCCCAACTGAAGAACGCCGCGCGCCGCGAGTTGCCGAACGCCCGCGCCCGGCGCCGCGGC
>JACMMP010000008.1 GCA_014378995.1 Hyphomonadaceae bacterium | reverse complement strand
TCCGACCGCGGCCTCCCCACCGCCGCCCACGATGAACACCCGCGCCGGCCGCCGTTGAAGCGTCGCCGCCATGAGCCAAAGCGCGCTGGCGGCGAGCGTCGCCGCGCCCGACACCAGCAGCACACGAAGATCGATGTCCGCGCCCATCCCGCGGCCGGCGGCCGATGCCGCGAAAATCAGCGTCCCAAGCCGCGCCAGAACAAGCAGTGAAAGCCTCGCGCGCTGCGCCCAGCCGAAAAAGAGCGTTTCACCGCGCGCCAGATCTTCCCCGCCAATGAACCCTCGCACCGCGACCCGCCACGGCGCCGGCGCGATGCGCCGGGCGCTCATCGCCGCGGCGATAGCGCCGCGTGCAACCTGGCTGTGGTCGGGATTGGCTGCGGCCGCCCGTAAAGCACGGTCGGAAAGCCGCTCCACCGCCTCGCCCGCGGAGGTTTCGACCCGCAAAGCGCTTACGGTCCGCATGTCCTGGGCCTGCATCCCGCCTCCGCCCCGTGCTCACGCTTGATCGGCCGATTTCATCCTCATATCCCCTCCAGGAGACAAGACGTCATTTCGCCCAAGGCAGTCCCCATGAAAACGCGCACCGAAACCGACACGTTTGGCCCGATCGAGGTCGAGGCGGACAAATATTGGGGCGCCCAGGCGCAGCGATCGCTGCAGAACTTCAAGATCGGCGAAGAAAAGATGCCGGCGCCGATCGTCCGTGCGCTGGGGATCGTCAAGCGCGCCGCGGCTGAAGCCAATATGGAACTGCGCGTACTAAAACCGGAGATTGGCGACACCGTCGTCAAAGCCGCCCAGGAAGTCATCGAGGGCAAGCTCAACGCCCACTTCCCGCTGGCCGTTTGGCAGACCGGCTCCGGCACCCAGTCGAACATGAACGCCAACGAAGTAATCTCGAACCGGGCCATCGAGATGCTGGGCGGCGAGATGGGTTCGAAAAAGCCCGTGCATCCGAACGATCACGTCAACATGAGCCAGTCTTCGAACGACACCTTCCCGACAGCCATGCACATCGCCTGCGCCGAGGAGATCGAACACCGGCTGATCCCGGCGCTGCAAAAGCTCCGCAACGCGCTGAACGACAAAGCGCAGGCGTGGAAGGCCATCATCAAGATCGGCCGCACCCATACGCAGGACGCAACCCCGGTGACGCTGGGGCAGGAATTTTCCGGCTACGCGATGCAGGTCGAAAACGGCATCGCCCGCATTCAATCAACCATGCCGATGCTGATGCAGCTGGCCCAGGGCGGCACGGCAGTTGGCACCGGGCTCAACGCGCCGGTCGGGTTCGCGGAGAAGGTGGCGGATAAGATCGCTGCGATCACACAGATGAAGTTCACGTCAGCGCCGAACAAGTTCGAGGCCCTGGCCGCGCACGACGCGATGGTGATGAGCCACGGCGCCATCAACACGGTGGCGGCGTCGCTGTTCAAGATCGGCAACGACATCCGCTTTTTGGGCAGCGGCCCCCGCTCCGGGCTCGGGGAACTTGCGCTGCCGGAAAACGAGCCGGGTTCCTCGATCATGCCAGGCAAGGTGAACCCGACGCAGTCGGAAGCGCTGACGCAAGTCTGCGCCCACATATTCGGCAATCATTCTGCGATCACATTCGCCGGCGCCAGCGGCCACTTCGAACTCAACGTGTTCAACCCGGTGATGGCGTACAATTTCCTGCAAAGCGTCAGGCTGCTCGCCGACGCGGCCGTCAGCTTCACCGACAATTGCGTGGTCGGCATCGAACCCAGGCTCGACAACATCAAGGCTGGCGTCGAGCGTTCGCTGATGCTGGTGACGGCGCTTGCGCCTAAATACGGCTATGACCGCGCGGCGAAAATCGCGAAAACAGCGCACAAGAATGGAACAACGCTGCGTGAGGAAGCCATCCGGGACGGCATCGCAGCGGAAGATTTCGACGCACTGGTAAGGCCAGAGAAAATGATCGGGCCGGGCTGAGTCGCTGTCAAAGCGAGCAAACGAACTCACGCTCGCGTGAGAAGGTATGTCACAGGCTAATGCCACACGCTTTGTCGCGAGATTAGCACTGGAACACCACACTGTTCTGTAGCTGAAAGCCTTGGCCGCGCGTTACCGCTGTCCTATGTCACCGCTCCATGAACGAGGTCATCAATCTGAAACGCGTGCGCAAAGCGAAAGCGCGCGCGGCCGACGAAACAGCTTCCGCGCAAAATCGCGCCGCCTTCGGCCGGACCAAGACTGAGAAGACCTTTGCCAAAACAAAAAGAGAGGCCGCCGATCAAAAACTCGACGGACATAAGAGAAATGACAATGACAGCAACACCTAGCGGAGGCCTGCAAAAGCGATCCATGCGGATCGCGGGTCACCGCACGTCCTTGGCTCTGGAACAGGAGTTCTGGTCCGGATTAGAGAAGATCGCGCGCTCGCGCACCACGAGCTTGCCGATGCTGATCGCCTCGATCGACGAACGGCGCGCCAAAACGTCTCCGGAAGCGTCGCTCGCCTCGGCGGTGCGCGTGTTCGTCCTTGAGAACCGCGTCTAGATTTACTGCACCGGGCGCCCGTAAAGCACGAGCGCGTAATAGCATGGCGCAACAGTGCAATTTTGCATCACGGCCTGAACGGTGAACGGCCCGGTCCATTGCGGCGCGACCGAAACGATGGGCGTGGCGTCCTGCAAGTTGTCCTGTGAGATGACGTTATTGTTCTGGTCGTAGAGGAACAAATCAAAGTTAGCGCAGTCGTTATCGCAGACGCCGATGACCCGGTATTCCAGTCCAACTTCCAAAGTCGCAGGAACGTTTGCGTACTGGCCTTGCGGCAGCTGTCCACTTGCCGGCGGCGAGAGTTGTTGGAAGCCCTGCGCGACGAAGGCCTGCTCGACCTGCGCGAGGCGCGCCAAAATCTGCTGCTGATAATCGCCTGCCGGCGTCTGCGCCGGGGCCGAGGCGGCGAAAGGCTGAACCGGAGTTGTCATCGCCGCCTGCTGCTGGCCGCCTTCCATCATCATGCCGATCACGCCCAGCCCGAGCACGGTGGCCGCGACGGCGCCGCTGACCCACGCCCAAGTCGGCAGCCCCTTCTTCTTCTCCGCCGGCGATGCGAATGACTGCGTCGCCATTGGCGCTTGCGGCGCCTGCATCGTGACGGGGCGGGCGATCGGGACCACGGGCGCGCCGGTTGCGACACGCGACACCGCATCAACAACGCGCCGCCAGTTCGGATCGCTTTGATCGCCCTGCCAGGCGGTGAGGTCCGCGGCCTGCACTTCACCGAAACCGAACGGCGGCTGCGTGCCGTCGAGCAGCACCGGTATCAGCACACCTTTATCGCGCCCGAGCCGCGCTTCCTCGCGTACGGATTGCGACTTGGTCGATTGCGCGCTCCAGAGCACGATCAACACTTTGCACTGGCTGAGCTTGAGTTCGATGTAATCGGCCCACGTTGTGCCGGGCGGAATCTCGTTGTCCCAAAAGACGTCGAGGCCGGCGCGCTCCAGCGCCTCCGCCACTTGCCGCGCGCGGCCGGCGTCCTCACGAGCGTACGACAGGAAAACGTCAGCCATGATCCCCTCCTGCCTCAGTCCTAGCAGGAGCGCGAGCCGCTTCAATGGCGCTTCACTGGCCTTTTGGATTTTGCCCGTACTGGTTGGCGCCCGGCGACGAGGGCAGCACGCCGACGACGATCGCCGCCGCGATTGCCGCCAGCGAGATCAGCGGCCCTATCACGCTTGCATCGCTAGACAACACCATGCCGATGACGGTCGACCCGACCAGCGCCGCCGCGATCCAACCGCTTTTGCCGATATCGTGCAGCCGCCGCGACGTAACGCTTATTCCCGGCGCCAACAGCGCAAACCACGTCGCGCCAGTCATGATCGGGTTCGTGGGCGCGCCGGTATAATCGACGCCGAACTGCATATCTATCACGCCGGCAACGGTCAGCGTGACGACGCAGAACAACGCCCACCACCAATATTCTGCACGTCGCGCGCGGCCGGCGCCGTCGGCGTAAAGGCGAAGGCACTTCTGGATGTAGCCAATCGGCTCGGCGGCGAACGCCGCTCCCGCTTGCGCGCCGGCGCCGGCAAACGCGGCTGTCTGCATGGCGGGCTGCGGCGT
>JACMMP010000046.1 GCA_014378995.1 Hyphomonadaceae bacterium | reverse complement strand
GGAGCGGCGGCTGGCCGATCGGCATGGCCTGGCCGTCCGCGCCGGCGCTGCCCGCGCCGCCGCAAAGCCCGAAGCCGCCAAGATGCTGGCTGATCTCGCCGAAAGCGTCGCCGCTTAGCTGAAAATCTTCGCCTCCCCTGCATCCAGGCCGGCGCCGAGCGGCGGTAGAGGATCAGAAGCGCCCCTTGGCGCTGGAGGGTTGGACGATGACCGAAGAGCTTTTCCGTGATTTCTGGTGGCTGATTTTCCCGGTTTTCGGGATGGTGATGGCGCTCATCGGGCTGGTGCAGGATGGCGCGAGCCGCGACCGCATCCTCGATAACGCCCGCCGTGAGTTGGAGCGCAACCGATGAGCTTCGAAAACCTTTTCCACGCCTATTGGTGGCTGATGTTTCCCATCTTCGGGATGTTCATCGCCCTGATCGGGATGTTCCAGGCCGAGGGGCGCAGCCGCAAGGTGATGGACCTGATCAAGTCTTACGTCGATCAAGGCAAGGAGCCGCCGCCTGAGTTGCTCAAAATGGCTCGCGATCCCAGCGACTATGACATGAGCTTCTCCGCGCCGAAGCCGCGCAACAGCAACGCTTGGTCGTTCGTCGTTTTCCTTGCGCTCGCTGCGGGCTTCTCGGTGGGCTACTGGTTTGTGCAGGGCGAGGACTATGCGTTTGCGTTCGCGATCGTGGCGGTGACGATGGGCGTGATGGCGCTCGGCGCGCTGCTGCTGCTGATCCTCGGCCGCAAGTGACGCGCCATGGACGCGGCGGAAGAAGCGCGCCTGGTCGGACTGGCGCGGAAGGGCGACATGCGCGCTTTCGGCAGCCTGATCGATGCGCATCAGTCCGCGGTCCGCGCGTTTCTGCGCCGCCTCGCCGGCAATTATGCCGACGCTGACGATCTGGCGCAGGACGCCTTCGCGCGGACCTGGGAAGTGCTTGACCGCTTCGATGGCACTTCAAGTTTGCGCACCTTCATCTGCGGCGTCGCGTTTCAGTATTGGCGCAGGCAGCGCCGTTCCTCCTCACGTCGCCAAGCACGCGAGGACGCCTACGCCGAACTCGCCGACACGCAGAGCGAACCGCCGGCGCGCGCAGCGGCGCGACTTGCCCTGCGGCGGGCGATGGACGATCTTCCAC
This sequence comes from Hyphomonadaceae bacterium, assembly GCA_014378995.1. GTDB lineage: Bacteria > Pseudomonadota > Alphaproteobacteria > Caulobacterales > Aquidulcibacteraceae > Vitreimonas. The sequence continues at coordinate 10,341 of JACMMP010000046.1, read as the reverse complement.
AGGACCAGCGCGCGGCGCTTGCGCTCTGCCTGGGCCAGGATTTTACTCATGCGGAGGCCGCCGAGGTGTTGGGCCTGCCGCTGGGGACAGTGAAGTCGCATGTGACGCGCGGACGGGCGCGGCTACAGGCGGCAATGGGTTTGACGGAGAAGGCGTCATGAGTGACGATTTCGAATTGGCCAATCTATTGGGAGAAGCGCCGCCGCCCAGGCCCGATCCAGGCTTTCGCTTCGACGTGCTGTCGCACGTGGCCGAGCGCAACCGCCGCCGCGCCGCGCAAGCGCGAGCGCTCAAGCAATTCTCGATTTTCGCGGCGATCGGGCTTGGCTTTGCCGTCATCCAGGCGGCTGGGTTCGAATGGTCTGACAGCCAGCCGGTGCTGATCGCCGCCGCCGCCTTGATCGCCGCCGCCGCCACGGCGGTCTTGACCATCCAAGGCCCGGGCTTAGTGCTGAGCCGCTCGCGGGCGCTTTTGCGCGCGCCGTTGCTGCGGGTTTGACGGAGGCTGGGATGAAGCGCTTTACGATCGTGTGCCGGCTGCTGGTGACATCAGTACCCCACGTGCTCGGCTACGCCGATTCACCGGGGGAAGCGGTGACGATGGCGCGCAAGTTCACTCAGGAAGGCAAGCGCGACGTGCGCATTGGCGACGGCCAGGTGGAAAAGCACTTCGACACCGAAAGCTTCGCCAAAGAATACGGCGTCCGCTGATCCGCCTTTGATACGCCCAGAGCGCGCGCCTATACTGGCGCGCGTTTCTCGTTCCGGAGTCCCCATGCAGCGCCGCGCCATTCCGTTCGACACCGGCCCCATTCATTTCGTCGGCATTGGCGGCATCGGCATGTCCGGCATCGCCTCGGTGATGAAGAATCTCGGTTACGAGGTCACCGGCTCCGACGCCAAGGAAGGCGCTAATATCGATCGTCTGCGCGACTGCGGCATCGCCGTCTCGATCGGGCACAAACCGGAGAACGCCTCTCATTCCGGCGTCGTCGTCGTGTCATCGGCAATCAAGGAGGGGAATTCGGAAGTCGATGCGGCGCGTGCGCGCGGCGTGCCGATCGTGCGCCGCGCCGAGATGCTGGCCGAGATCATGCGCCTAAAGTGGACAGTCGCCGTCGGCGGCACCCACGGCAAGACGACGACGACGTCGATGATCGCCGCGCTGCTGGACGCCGGCCAGAAGGATCCCACAATCATCAATGGCGGCATTATCAACGCCTATGGCGCCAACTCCCGCGTGGGCGAGGGCGAGTGGATGGTGGTGGAAGCCGACGAAAGCGACGGCACCTTCACGCGGCTGCGCGCCACCGCCGTCATCGTCACTAATATGGATCCCGAGCACTTGGATCATTACGGCTCTGTCGACGCCATGAACGACGCCTACCGCCAGTTCGTGGAGAACATCCCGTTTTACGGCTTTGCCGTGATGTGCCTCGATCATCCCCAAGTTCAGGCGCTCGCCGCCCAAGTGCGCGACCGGCGCATCATCTCCTACGGTTTCAATCCGCAAGCCGACGTCTGCGCCGTCAACGTGCGGCCTTCACGCGAAGGCTCCACCTTCGATGTCGTTGCGCGCAAAAAGGGCGAGGGGCCAGGCGTGACGCTGCACGACCTCTTCCTGCCGGTCGCCGGGCGGCACAATGTCCAGAACGCCGTCGCTTCCATCGCCGTGGCGCGCGAGCTTGGCGTGACTGATGCGGGGATCAGAAACGGCCTGAAAAAGTTCTCCGGCGTGAAGCGCCGCTTCACAACAACGGGATACTGGAACGAAGTGCGCATCGTCGATGATTATGGCCACCACCCGGTGGAGATCGCAGCGGTGCTTTCCGCGGCGCGGGAAATGACCGGCGGGCGCGTGCTGGCCGTGGTCCAGCCGCACCGTTACACGCGACTGCGCGACCTGTTCCAAGATTTTTCGACGTGCTTCAACGACGCCGACATCGTCTGCGTCGCCGATGTCTACAGCGCCGGCGAAGCGCCGATCGAAGACGTGAACTCCGATGCGCTGGTGATTAGCCTGAAAAGCCACGGCCACCGCGACGCGCGCCGAATCGCCAGCCTGGACTCGCTGCACGATTTTGTGCGCGCCGAAGCCAAGCCGGGCGATATCGTCGTTTGCTTAGGCGCAGGCGACATAACGGCGTACGCGAATGCGCTGCCCGGCAAGCTCGGCGCGGCGGCGGCTTGACAATTGCGAATTGTCGGCCGGTCTCAACGCCTTTAGGGAAGTGCGATGGTTGTGGTCGAGTCAGCGAGTAGGCGGGGCGGTATCCTACATGCGTTGGCGCGCTGGTTAGGCGCTGCGCCGAGGCCGAAGCAATTGCCTCGTGTGGAACAGCTGGAGTTTGAACTTTCGGGGCATCCCTTCGATACATTTGAGTTCCGAAGTGAAGACGTGCGTTTCTCGCCATCGGGCCGGCTCTTGGCTGTTGCGACGACGCAGAGAAAAATCCTCCTTTTCGCCGTTGAGCTAGACTCGCGCCCGATTCGTGCGGAGTTTCTAACGGCGCTTTCCTCTCCGGATCTGCTCGCTCCACACGGCGTGGATTGGGTGTCGGAAGACTCTCTCGTGGTTGCGAACCGCGGCGGCGTCGGGTTCTCGTTCTTTCGCATTCCCCGAGCCAATCGCTGGGAGCCGGTAACAGAAATCGCCGCCGTCTCGGCGACGCAATCCAAATGGTTTGGCGCGCCGGGTGAGACGCGCAAGTTGCGGACCCGCAGCGTCATCACGGGCCCGGGCTCAGCACGCATCCACGCCGGATATATTTACGCGGGCTGCAACAAATTGAATACCGTCACGCGGCACCGGATCGTGGACGGACCCTCTTGCGACGAGGGCGAGTTGGTGGCGACGGAGGGCATCGAAATCCCGGATAGCGCCGTGGTTTCAGCCGATGGCGCCTGGCTCGCCGTTGGCGATCACGACCATCGCCGAGTGTTGCTGTATCGTCTTGGCGAAGCCTCGCCGTGCGGCGAACTGACTGACCCGCGGATGCAACACCCTCACGGCGTGGCGTTCGATCAAACCGGAACATTGCTCATTGTCGCGGATGCGGGTGGTCGTGGACTTTACGTTTTTCGCGCTGAAGAGAGCGGATGGACGTCGAAACAAGCCGTGGCGACCTCTTGCACTGAAGCCGTGCATGAAACGGTGTTCGATCGGGTGCAGGAGGAAACAGCGGAAATGGTGCGCTCGCTTGAGGGGGGCACTAAGGGTGTCGATCTGTCGAGGGATGGCCGCGTGTTGGTGACGACCTGCCGAGGGCAGACGGTACGTTTCTTTGAACTTCATGCCGCAGGCTGATGGCGCCCTGAGCTCAGATCGTTCCGACGTGGCGTGGTCGTGCGTCCTCGATGACACGGAGGCGCTGTGGAAACACTTTTTGGTCTGGATCGCGACGCTGCTCGACTGCGCTGGCGTTTCGCCCGACGACATCGTCATTCACCACGTCACGGACCTGCGCCCCGACATTCACACGTTGGTGACGCGTCTCGGCTTGCGAACGCAGCCTATCCCACGCTTCGATCCTCGTTCGCCGCACTCCAACAAAATTTCCCAGTGCGCCACAGACTTCGGCAGCGCCGAACGCGTCGTGCTTACCGATGTCGATCTTGCCTTCCTTGCGCGCCCCCCAATCGAGAGCATTCTCTCGCCAGTTGCCGGCAAGCTCGTCGACTTCCCAAATCCTCCAATAGAGGTGTTACGCGATCTTTTCCGCCATGCCGGCTTGCCACTTCCGGAGACACCACTGACTGCGACGTTTGTGGACCCGCAGGGCGCGCCGAACCCGTTCCAGACTTTCCCAGCCAACTACAATGGCGGGTTTTATGTGATCGACCGCTCAGTTCTTTCCGAATTAGGTTTGGCCTGGGCGCGTCGAGCGCGATGGCTGCTTGATGCAGAGCTTATTCCGGAGCGGTACGCGATTCACGTCGATCAGATTTCGTTTTGTATGGCGGCGCACGAATGTGGGCTCAACACCCAGTCGCTCGAAAACGCCTGGAATTTGCCGACCCACGTTGAGAACATTCCAGGCGACGCTCCGCCCTACGTAGTGCATCATCACGGTCGGCTCGATGATGCGCTGGGGATATTGCCTCTGCGCCCAACTCGCCACGAGGACGTTATTGCGCGCGCAAACGTCGCCATCGCAGCGTTTCTGCACCGCTATGGAATGGGCTTGTCGGCCTAATCCGTCTAGTCGCCTCGAACTCCAATTCAATCCGGCGTCATTCGCGTGCGGAGCGCGCGCACGCGATCCAGCAGCGCCTGAGCCTGCGCAATGTCGGCGTTGAAGTCGAACGTCGTGGGGCTGGCGCCGTTGATGCTGAGCGATTCCGCGCCGCCATCGGCGCAGTCGGGGCAGCCGATCGTGGGCGGGAGGCCGGAGAGATTGGTGTTGGCGGCGAGACGGGCAAATTCCTGCCACTCGGCGGGCGTCAGCGTCTGCGTGAAGCGCTGATCCGGTAGCTCGGCGGAGCCGCGGCCGCTGCGACCGTCGCGGGTCAGCACGGCGACCCCTTCGCTAATCTCCAGCCGCGTCGAGCAATAGCCGACGCACATGCCGAATGAGGTCGTCGAAACGATCTGGCGGATTTCGGTGGGCGGCGTCGTTGCGCTTGCGCATCCGGCCAAGGCGAGCGCCGCGACGAAGATGCCAAGCTTGAGCTGTGTAATCATGCGCATAGCCTCTGCAGGCTTTGCGGCGGATTGTGGTTCTTCGGGTGACTCGAAGGCGAAACATTTGACGTGAACGCCCGACTCCGGCCAGCCAAAGAGGATGCCAGACACAGCCCACCGGGCGCCCAAGCCCCTCCGCGCCGCCATCGTCTACGATTTCGATGGCACCCTCGCGCGAGGCAATTTGCAAGAGCACAGCTTCATCCCGGAACTCGGGATCGACCATGACGTGTTCTGGAAGGATGTGCGCCGTTTGGCGAAGACCTCAGACGCCGACGAAATCCTCGTCTACATGCAGCAGATGATTGAGCGCTCGCGCGCGCTCGGCCGCGCCGTCACCCGCGATCAATTGCGCGCCCATGGCGCAACGCCGTCTTTCTTCGACGGCGTCGAGAGCTGGTTTCCGCGCATGGATTCCTTCGCTGCCGATCAGGGCCTCGATCTCGACCATTACGTCGTCTCGTCCGGCACGGAAGAAATGATCGAGGGCTGCGCGATCTATCCGCACTTCAAGCGCGTGTTCGCCTCACGCTTCATCTACAATGAGAAGGGCGAAGCGATTTGGCCGGCGGTGGCGGTGAACTACACCAACAAGACGCAGTTTCTGTTCCGCATCAACAAAGGCATAGACAACGTCTGGGACACCCAGGCGATCAATCGCTGGATGCGCGCCGAGGAGCGCCCACTCCCGTTCGAACGCATGATCTTCATCGGCGACGGCGACACCGATATCCCCTCGATGAAAATGGTCACCGAACAGGGCGGTACGGCGGTGGCCGTACTCGATCCGGACCGCTGGAACGATCCGCTCAAAGTCAGCCACATTCACATGCTGATCGCCGAGGATCGCGTGAACTACGTGGCCCCCGCCGACTATCTGCCGAGCAGCCAGCTCGACGTCATCGTGAAGGGCGCGCTGCAGCGGATCGCGCTGCGCGCCGGCCTGCCGATCGCGAGCTAACCCTCAGCTGCCGGGCGGGGTTTCGTCTGGCGCGCGCTCGATGCGGGTGACTTGGTAGGTGATCGGGGGATCGCCGCCGAGCACTTGCACGCCGAGCCCATTGCCGACGCAGATGAAGCTCGTGTTCGAGCGGATCGAGATGGCGTGGTTCCAGTCCAGGTCGCGCGTATTCTGCGCGATGGTGAGATAATATTCGCGCGTGGTGCTGACGCGGGCGCGGATGCGGCTTTCGTCGACAACGCCATATCCCCGAACGTCGAGCGTGCGGAAGCAGTCGCGCGTTTCGCCGGAGCCGGCGGTTTCCGTCGTTGAAGCGCAGGCGCCCAGTGCGAGCAGGGCGGCGGCGGCGGCAAGTTTGCGAAACATGTAGGAATTCTCCTCAGCTGCCTTCAGTGACCGGCTCTTCCGGCGCTCTGACGATGGATGTGATTGGATAGGTGCGGCGCGGATCGCCGCCGATGATATCGACGCCAAGCCCGTTGCCGGTGCAGATGCGCCCGGCGCTGGAGCGAATGGCGATCGTGGTGGACCAGTCGAGATCGTTGGCGTTCCACGTCGTGCCCAGCAAGTAGTGGCGGCTCGGCCCCACCGTGACCCTCACCGTGTGGCTATCGATTACGCTGTAGCCGTTTACGTCGCCGGCGCGGAAGCACTCTCTGTCGCTCGACGCGCTCCCCTCGGTCGGTTGGGTGGCGCACGACGAGAGCAGCAACGCAGCTGCGATAAATCCCTTGCGAAGCATGTGGGCGTCTCCGTCCTCTTCCGCATTAGTATGGGCTTGCCGCACGCCGCCGACGAGCGGCGCCGGCTTTGCCGGCGTTCAAAAGCGTGAGATAGGCCATCAACTATGAGTGAACTCGATCTTCCGGCGGTGCGCGGCCAGGTCCTGCGCGGCGAAAGCCTCGCCCCGTTCACGTGGTTTCGGGTCGGCGGTCCGGCCGATGCGCTCTTCTTGCCCGCCGACGAGGACGACCTCGCGCACTTCCTCGCGGCGCTGCCGCACGACGTGCCGCTGCTGCCGATCGGCGTCGGCTCCAACTTGATCGTGCGCGATGGCGGCGTGCCGGGCGTCGTCATCCGCTTGGCTGGCCGCGCCTGGGCGCAGATCGAACCGCTCGACGATTTCCGTATCCGCGCCGGCGCCGGCGCGCTCGACGCCATGGTCGCCAAAGCGGCGGCGAAAGCGGGTATTGGCGGGCTTGAATTCTACGCCGGCATCCCCGGCACGATCGGCGGCGCGCTGACGATGAACGCTGGCTGCTATGGTAGCGAAACCAAGGACGTGCTGATCGAAGCCGTCGCGCTCGATCGCAACGGCAAGCGGCACACGTTCAGCAATGCCGATTTTGGTTTCACCTATCGCCACAACGCGCTGCCGGATGGTTTGATCTTCTTGAGCGGCACGTTCCAGGGCAGGCCCGACGATCCGATGTCGGTCACCGCGCGCATGGCCGAGATCACGGCCAAGCGCGAAGCGTCGCAGCCCATCCGCGAAAAGACCGGCGGCTCGACATTCAAAAACCCGCTGGGCGCCAACGGCGAAAAGCTCTCAGCCTGGAAGCTGAACGACGAGGCCGGCATGCGCGGTCATCGCCGCGGCGGCGCGCAAGTCAGCGAAAAGCACGCGAACTTCCTGATCAACACCGGCGACGCGACGGCGGCGGATATCGAAGGGCTCGGCGAAGAGGTGCGTGCGGCGGTGAAAGCCAAGCACGGCATCGAGCTGGAATGGGAAATCAAGCGGATCGGGCGGGGCTTGCCGCGTATCGTTTCGGTATTCACCGGGCCGCATGACTTGCCCGGCGAGCGCCGCTTCGTTCGCTGGTTTGCGATACTGTTTTGCCAGGATGCGGACCTCATCTATGGCTCGGCTCGTTTTGAAGCCGTGTTGAATGGCGCGCTAGACGCGTTTCGCGGCGACGACTTGTTACATTTGAGAGCGGAAATCGCTCAGCTCTTGGAGCGTGTCAGGGCAGACGAAACCGACGAAAATCAAAAGCTGGACACGCATTGGTATCCGCTCGGGGCCGAGCAGTGGCCCAAAGAAATTCTGCTTGAGGACGGACTAGTTAAAGCCGGCGAGGCCATCGCGGTCCGAATTGCGGCAATTGACTGATGCCAGGGCATCGACCCGGCCCAAAAATCCGCTAAAGAGGCGCCATCAAATTAGCCTCGAAGGCGGTCATGAACCTCAAACCCAACATTCTCGCCGCGATCGGCAACACGCCGCTGGTGAAGCTCAACAAGGTCGTGCCGCCCGGTGCGGCGGAAGTTTGGGTGAAATGCGAGTATTTGAATCCCGCCGGTTCGATCAAAGACCGCATGGCCGCCTACATTATTGAGAAGGCTGAAGCGGCCGGCATCCTAAAGCCCGGCGGCCTCATCGTTGAGAACACGTCTGGCAATACCGGCCAGGGCCTCGCCATGGCGGCGGCGATCAAGGGCTATCGCTGCGTGTTCACGATGCCGGACAAGATGAGCAAGGAAAAGCAGGACTCGCTGCGGGCGTACGGCGCCGAAGTCATCATCACACCGACGGACGTGCCGGGCGATTCACCCGAGCACTATGTCAACGTCGCTAAGAAGATCGCGGAAGATACGCCGGGCGCCTTCTACGTCGACCAATATCACTCGCAATGGAATATCGAGGCGCATTACTGGTCCACCGGCAAAGAAATTTACGAGGACACGGACGGGGGCAAGTTCGACGCCTTCGTCGGCGGCACTGGCACTGGCGGCACGGTTTCCGGCGTCGGCCGCTGGTTCAAGGAGCACGCGCCGCACGTGAAGATCATCGGCGCCGATCCGCTCGGCTCGGTGCATTACCATCTCTTTCACACCAAGACGCTGCCGACGGCGCACGTCTACATGGTTGAAGGCATCGGCGAGGACATTGAATGCCGCGCCATGGATTTCTCCGTCGTTGACGACATGCGCCAGGTGAACGACCGCGAGTCGTTCGTGATGGCGCGGCGCTTGGTGAAGGAAGAGGGCCTCTTCTGCGGCGGCTCGTCCGGCTCCAACGTGCACGTTGCAATCGAGATCGCCAAGGAGCTTGGCCCGGGCAAAGTCGTCCTCACCGTCCTGCCTGATCACGGCAATCGCTACGTCTCCAAATTCCTGCGCGATGACTGGATGAAGGAGCATGGATTCGACGAAACCGAGCAGGAGCTGGGCTTCGTTGAAGAATTGCTGAAGGGCGCGAAGTCGAACCCGATCACCGCCGACGCTGAAGCGCCGCTGCGCAATGTCGTCAATCTGATGCGCGAACACGGCGTAAGCCAGATCCCGCTGATCGAGCGCGGCAAACTCAACGCCATCGTGCATGAAAGCGATATTCTAGCGAAGATGCAGACGCGCGAGTTCGATCTCAACGCGCCGGCCAAAAGCGTCGCCTCGCCGATCGCAGGGCTCATCTACCCGAAAGCGCGAATCGAAGAGCTCTTCCACATCTTCGCCACCGATCACGTCGCGGTCGTGGTGGATGCGTCCAACGTTGTCGGCGTCATCTCCAAGATCGATCTGATCGAATACATGGCCGGGCGGGGGCGATAGCACCATGCACCACGATAACAAACGCTTCGGCACGCGTTGTATCCACGCCGGCCAGCAGCCTGATCCGACCACCGGCGCAATCATGATTCCGGTTTATCAGACCTCGACCTACGTCCAGAAAAGCCCGGGCGTGATCATCGAGGATTACGACTACGCTCGCTCAGCCAATCCGACTCGCAAAGCGCTTGAAGCCAATCTCGCCTCGCTCGAGGGCGGGCGCCACGGCATCATGTTCGCCTCGGGCCTCGCGTCCCTGGCGGCGTGCATGCATTTGCTCTCCAGCGGCGATCACGTCGTACTGTGCGACGACGTCTATGGCGGCACCTATCGCACGCTCGATAAAGTGTTCAAGCAATTCGGAATCACCTACACGCGCGCCGACATGCTCGATCTCGACGCCACCGAGGCCGCGTTTACGCCGAAAACGAAACTGGTCTGGATCGAAACGCCGACCAATCCGCTCTTAAAGGTCGTCGACATCGCCGCCGTCGCCCGCATCGGTAAGGCGCGCGGCGCCATCGTCTGCGTCGACAACACCTTCGCCACGCCCGTGCTGCAGAATCCGCTCAGCCTCGGCGCCGATATCGTCAGCCATTCCTGCACCAAATACATTGGCGGCCATTCCGACGTTATCGGCGGCGTGTTGATCACCAACAACGACGAACTGGGCGAGCGCCTGCACTACATCCAGAACGCGGTCGGCGCCGTCAGCGCGCCATGGGATTGCTTCCTGCTGCTGCGCTCAACCAAGACGCTGCACGTGCGTGTGCAACGCCATTGCGAAAACGCCGCCAAGATCGCTGATTTCCTCGCTGAGCAAAGTCAGATCGAGCGTGTCATCTATCCGGGCCGCACCGATCACCCGCAGCACGAGATCGCCAAAAAGCAAATGCGCGGCGGCTATGGCGGCATGATCACCGCGACGTTGAAGGGCGGGCTCCCCGCTGCGCGCAACTTCCTTGAACGCGTGCAGCTCTTCTCGCTGGCGGAATCGCTTGGCGGCGTTGAATCGCTGATCGAGCACCCGGCGATCATGACTCACGCCTCGATCGACAAGCCGCTGCGCGAAGCCCTCGGCATCGGCGACGGCCTCGTCCGCTTCTCCGTCGGCATCGAGGACGTAAACGATCTCATCGCCGAT
>JACMMP010000045.1 GCA_014378995.1 Hyphomonadaceae bacterium | reverse complement strand
TCACGTAAGATATTGATATCGAAAGCGAATCATTCGATGTGGCAGGTTGACGCTGAAAGCCTTCATCACGCCGCGACCACGCGCTCGGCTTCGGACAGCGAAACCGAGACGAGCTGGCTGACGCCGCGCTCGGTCATGGTTACGCCGAACAGGCGATCCATGCGCGACATGGTGAGCGCGTGATGGGTAATGATGAGGTAGCGCGTCTCGGCAAGCCGCGTCATTTCGTCCAGAAGCCGGCAGAAGCGGTCGACATTGGCGTCGTCGAGCGGCGCGTCCACTTCGTCCAGCACGCAGATCGGCGCCGGATTGACCAGGAACACGGCGAAGATCAGTGAGATCGCCGTCAACGCCTGCTCGCCGCCCGACAGCAGCGACAGCGTCGTCAGCTTCTTGCCGGGGGGGCGCGCAAGGATTTCCAACCCGGCTTCGAGCGGGTCTTCCGATTCGGTGAAGGTCAGCCGCGCCTCGCCGCCCTGGAACAGCTCCTTGAACAGCCGCTCGAAATTCGCGTTCACCTTCTCGAAGGATTGCAGCAGCCGCTCGCGCCCTTCGCGGTTGAGCGTCTGGATGCCGCGCCGCAGCCGTTCGATCGCGCCTTCGAGATCGGCGCGGTCCGCCGACAGCGCTTCCAGGCGCTGCTCCTGCTCCTGGGCCTCGGCTTCGGCGCGCAAATTCACGCCGCCGAGCTGTTCGCGCTCCGCCTTGAGCTTCTCCACGCGCTTCTCGGCCTGATCGACCGGGGGAAGCTCCGCGCCCTCCTTGAGTTCGGCGCGCGCCTCCAACTCGTCGGGAGACGCGGCAAGTTCGTCGCGGACGCGGCGGCGCAATTCTTCCAGCCGTTGGGTCGCCGATTCAGACCGCGCTTCGGCGCCGGCGCGCTCCTCGCGCGCTTCGGCGAGCGCGTGGTCCGCGGCCTTTGCCGCCTTGTCGCTCTCGGCCATGCGGTTTTCCGCTTCGGCCCGCGCATCCGCCGCTTCCTTGCGCGCCGCTTCCGCCGTGCCGATCGCATCGAGCAAACCGGTCCGGCGCTGCGCGATCTCGACGGGCGCCGCCTCGAACACGGCGAGCTCTTGCGCCATGCCGGCAACGCGCTCTTCGAGTGCTGCGATCTGCTGGGCCGCCGCATCGCGGCGGCTGGTCCAGCGGGCGCTGTCGTCCTTGACCGCGCTCAGCCGCTGGTTCCGCATCGAGACCTCGCTGCGCAAGGCATCGAGAGCGGAACGCGCCTCTCCCGATTGCGTGCGCGCTTCTGCGGCCGTGGCGCGGGCCTGCTCCAGCTTCGCCGACAGCGCGTTGGCGTCCGGCAGAGCGTTCAACGCTTCGGCCGCCGCCTGAACGGCGCGCTGCGCGTTCTCCGCCGTCTGTTCGAGGCTTTTGAGTTCGGCTTCGATGGCGGCGAAGCGCTGGGTGCGTTCGGCAACCGCGCGCGCGGCGAGCGCGGAATCGCCCTGTGCTGCCAGCACCGCTTCTTCGCGCTCGCGCAATTCGCGCGATGCGGCGCGCACGGCCTCTGCCGCCGCCG
>JACMMP010000044.1 GCA_014378995.1 Hyphomonadaceae bacterium | reverse complement strand
GCCGCAATTGCCCATCACCGTGGTCGTTGGATACCAGCGGCCGCGCGCCATCGGCGCGCCCGGTCAAAGCGCCAGGGTCGCGGCTGATGCGGACGGCGCGCCTGCTCGGACGCACCAGGGCGCCCGCCAAGGTTAATGCGTTTGTAAAATCTGCGGCGCCCACTTCCGGCGCCCGTTCGGCGGCCCCCGCGGACGCCAGCAATACGCTGAGCGCGCGCGCGCGCACCTCCTCCCCGCCAAGCCACGTCGCGGGATCGATCGCGATCGCGTCCTCGTCGAAAGAAACTGCGCGTTCGATCAGCGCCAGCGCGGCGTCGTCCAGAGCGCGGGCATGCGGGGCAAGACGCTCCGCGATGGCCGCGAGGCGCATTGCATCGCTGCCCAAAGCTTCGAGCGCGGCGCGGGCGCGGACGCGGGCAAAGTTGGTGTTGACGTTAGCAGGATCTTCCAGCCAACACGCGCCGCGCGCTTTGAGGAGCGCGCGCAACTCGGTTCGGCGCGCGCCGAGCAGCGGACGCGCCAACAGAATACCCCGCCCCTCCGGCCAGATCGGCGCAGGGGCCAGCGGCGCCATCGCCGCGAGGCCTCGCCAGAAGCTGCCGCGTGCGGCGCGCAGCAGCACGGTTTCGGCCTGGTCGTCGCGGGTGTGGCCGGTGGCGATCACCGGCGCGCCGATGCGCCGCGCATAATCGCAAAGCGCCGCATAACGCCCATTGCGTGCTGCGCTTTGCCCGCGTTTCGCGCCATCGGGCCAGCGCAGGGTGAGAATTTCTGCGGCGACGCCTGCGGCTACAGCCATCTCCCGGGCATGGGCCGCGTCAGCGGCGGACCCCTCGCGCAAGCCGTGATCGACAACGGCGGCCATGAGGCGTGGTGCGCCGAAACGCTCGGCCATCAGATGCAGTAAGGCGAGAGAATCGCCGCCGCCCGACAGCGCAATCAGGATCGGCCGATCACCCGCCGCAGCCTCAAGCCGCTCGATCGTCACCCGATCGAGCATAGCGCAACATCAGGCGGCGCAGTTCGCGGCGCGGGCTTCGCGCGTGGCGAGATCGCGCACGGTACGCGGTGCGTTGGGGTATTGGCGCACGAGTGAAGAGAAGGCGCTGCAGCCGCGGCGCGTGTCGCCCATGGCGACCAAAGCCATGCCGAGCCGCACCTGCGCTTCGGCCGCGCGCGGGCCGTTGCGGTTGCCTTGCAGATACTGGACGAAACTTGCGGCCGCATCAGTGTGATTATTGCGCGCCGCGAGCGTGAAGGCGAACCAGAAACGCGCGTCCGCCGCGGTCTCGGCATTGGGATGCGCCTCGAGGAAGGACGAGAGCGCGGCTTCTGCTTCGGCGTATTGGCCGTTGTTCAACAGCTGACGGGCGCTGGTGTATTCAGCGACTGGATCGCGCGGTGCTGGGGCCTCAGATGCCGGCAAGGAGCCGAGCGTGCCGGTCGCCGCGCGCTGCGCTTCATTCAGCGACGACGGCGCGGGATTGCCGCCGCCCCCAGCAGGCGGGGCCGCGGAGTCGGCCGGCGGTGTAGTGAGCTGCTGGTTCACGCCGGCCAGTTCGCCGACCATGCCGCGCAGGCGCGTGATCTCGCGCTGGGCTTGGTTCAGATCGAATTGCAGGCGCTCGTTCTCGGCGGTCTGCTCGCGCAGCTGGCGTTCGAGGTCTTCGATGCGATCTTGCCGCTGCTCGGCGCCGACCGGGACGTTCGGCGGCGGCAGCGTCGTCTGCGCCGCTGCTGCGCTGACAAAAAGAAACCCGGCCGCGGCGATGCACGCCGCGAGCCGGGTCCGTGTTTTATGGGCCGAACGATAAGTCATGGGCAAACTCTTGTCCGCTCGCTCGGGCCAAATTTAGGCGCTTACGAGACGGCGCCGCTGACGATCTGCGTGTGTGCGTTCCGGTTCACGCTCCAAGCTTCTTCGTTCGAGCGGGCGTCGAGCGGGCGCTCTTTGCCGTACGAGACCGTTTCGAGACGGTTGGCGGCGACGCCAAGCGAAACGAGATAATCCTTTGCGGCGGCGGCGCGGCGGGCGCCGAGCGACAGGTTATATTCGCGCGTGCCGCGTTCGTCGGCGTTGCCGGCGACCAGGACGCGCACGTTCGGATAACGCCCGAGCCATGCAGCTTGGCGTTCGAGCAATGAGCGCGCTTCGGGCGTGAGATCGAAGCGGTCATAGCCAAAGAACACGCGATCGCCGACGGAGACGCGGAAGTCTTCAGCGGATCCCGCGGTCGGGCCGCTAGGCTGACTGACCGGCGGCGTTGTTGTCGTCGGTGTCGGAGTTGGCGTCGGCTCTGGACGGCTGGCGCACGCGGCGAGTGCGGCGACCGCCGCAAGAGCAATGACTGTGTTACGCATTAGGACATTTCCCCTGATCAGCGGCGCATTCGGCGAACGCCGTTCCCCCGGCTCAAGAATGCAAACCTTACCGGGCTAGTTCCTAGCAAACAATCTTGTTCCGATCACGGCAAAAGCGGCGACCAAGCGGGGTCGGACGCGTCCGTTTGGGTGGGAATCTCACGCAAATTCCGCCCAGTAAGGTCAACGGACCACAAACGCGCGCCGCCGCCGCGGCCTTCGCGGAAGAACATGATTACGCGTCCATTAGGCGACCAGGTCGGCGCTTCGTCGAGATAGCTCTCGGTCAGGATGCGTTCACCAGAACCGTCGGGGCGCATGACGCCGATGGCGAAGCGCCCCCCGCCTTCGCGCGTGAAGGCGATGAGATCGCCCCGCGGCGACCATACCGGAGTTGAGTAGCGTCCGCTGCCGAAGCTGACGCGGCGCTGGCCCGAGCCGTCCGAATTCATCACGTAGAGCTGGGGAGAGCCGCCGCGGTCGGAGTTGAAGACGATTTGCGAGCCGTCCGGCGAATAGCTGGGCGAGGTGTCGATCGCGGCGTTGTTGGTCAGGCGCCGGCGCGCGCGCGAGCCAAGATCCATTGTGTAGATCTCGGAATTGCCGTTCATATCGAGCGTGAGGACGACACCCTGCCCGTTCGGCGAAAAGCGCGGCGAGAACGTCATGCCCGGGAAATCGCCCAGCACTTCGCGGCGGTTGTTTTCGAGATTGTAAAGGAAAACCCGCGGCGCGCCGGTCTCGAAGCTCATGTAGGTGATCATTTGCGTCGAAGGCGAGAAGCGCGGCGTCAGCACCATGGCGTCGGCGCTGGTGAGGAAGAACGGATTTGCGCCGTCCTGATCCATGATCATCAGCCGCTTGATGCGGCGCGTGCGCGGGCCGGACTCGGAGACGAACACGATGCGGGTGTCGAAATAGCCGCGCTCGCCGGTCAGCTGCTCGTAGATTTGATCGGAGATGCGGTGGGCGATGCGGCGCCAATTGTCGGGCGTCGTTGTGTAGGTAAAGCCCGTCATCTGCTGTTCGGCAAACACATCATAGAGGCGAAAATCGATGCGGATGCGACCGTCGGAAAGCGGCGTTACCTGGCCGACGACGAGGCCCTGCGCGTCGATGATCTTCCAATCGGCAAAGCGCGGCGGCACTTCCAGCGCCTGGATGCGCTCGATGAACGCGCTCGATGCGATCGGCCGGAACAAGGCTGAGCGGTCGAGATTGGCGCGTATTACTCCAGCGACGTCGCGGCCGACCTGTTGGGCTGCGGGATTGGCGCCCATGAAATCCACCACCGCGATCGGCATCGGATTGAGGTGCCCCTCATCAACGCTAACGCGCACCTGCGCATGAGCGGGTCCGGCGAGGGCGGTCGCAATGATGATGGCGAAGGCCGCGAAGATTCTTCTGAACATGGCTTCTGCTCTCTTCATTGCCGCAATCCAAAGGTGACTTCCTGATCCCGCCAGAGATCGTACGCCTCACCGACGATGGGATCTTCGGGCAGGCGGTCCAGCGGGTCGCATGTGCGCACCGCCCGGAGAGCACGGTTCACCGCTTCGTTCATAAGCGGGTCGAATGTGTAATTGGTGGGGCTTACCACCCTCGGCTGCCCATTGAGGCTGCCGTCGCGGTTCAAGCGTATGGCGACGACGACGCGCAGACGTTCTGGATCGGGCATGTCGGCCACGGTGCGCCAGCATCGCATCATCGCTTGGCGCGTGATCGATGCAATGCGCGACTCCATCGTCGCGGTCTCAGCCGTGCCACGGCCGGCCCCGGTTTGGTTGCGATCCGCGCGCTCGCCTTCTTGACGGCGCCGGCCCGGATCACGCTCGCGGTTGATGAAATCGTCCGCATCGGAAAGACTGAACTCGTCGTTCTGGCGCGGCGGCGGGCGGCGCGGCGTTGGCGTCGACGTCGGTGTCGGCGTTGGTTGCGCTTCCTCGGGGACGGTTTCTTCTTCGGTCGCGGAGACTTCCTCGTCCGGCACATCCATGGCGAGGGCGCGGACGTTCGTCTCCGCCGAGATATCGACGATCTCGATCGGCACAATAGCCGTGCCTTGCGAGGGCAAGTCCGAGCTGGCCTCCCAGGCGAGCAGCGTCATCAGGACTGCCCCGACGTGGCCGATAATGGAGACGACCAGACCGGCGCGCATGGGATCATTCGCCCCCCGCAGCCGGGCGTGACCTTTGCGCGTCTCGGGTATCGGTCACTAGCTGCAGCTTGCGGAAGCCCGCGGAGCTCACGCTCGCCAGCACTTCGGCCATCGTGTCCCACGAGGTGCGGGAATCGCCGCGAATGTAGATCGAACGGTCATAGCCCTCATTGGAGATGGCGCGCAGGCGCGGCACCAATTCTTCCAGCGTCACCTGCGTTTCCTGCAGAAAAATGACGCCGTCCGA
Source organism: Hyphomonadaceae bacterium (assembly GCA_014378995.1). Classification (GTDB taxonomy): domain Bacteria; phylum Pseudomonadota; class Alphaproteobacteria; order Caulobacterales; family Aquidulcibacteraceae; genus Vitreimonas. The sequence goes on along the minus strand of JACMMP010000044.1, from coordinate 252 downwards.
GCGGATCGTGATCGAGAGCGGATCGGCTTCGGCGGCAGATTGCTTGGCCTCGGTGCGCGGCAGCTCGATCGGGATCGAGACTGTCAACAGCGGCGCGGTGACCATGAATACGATGAGCAACACCAGCATCACGTCCACGAACGGGGTGACGTTGATCTCCGACAAGCGGCCGGCGCGGCGCCTGCGTCCGCGGCCGCCGCGCCGTGAGGATGCGGCGAGCCCGCCGGCCATCAGCTGCGCTCGCTCAAGCGG
>JACMMP010000043.1 GCA_014378995.1 Hyphomonadaceae bacterium | reverse complement strand
GCTCGCCGCCACGCGCGAGCAGCGCTCGCTGATCCGCGACGGCGATGGCGGCCCAAGCGCCGCGCAGATCGGCTCGCTCCGCGTACTGGCGGCGTCGCCAGCGCCGACGGAGATAGCGCTGTGGCTCGCGGCGCTGTTGCGCTTTGCGCTGGTGGCTGCCGCACCGATGGCGGCCATGGGTGTACTCTATTTGCTGATGCGCCAAAACGCGCAGCGCGCGCGTTTCGCGGAAGCCGAAGTCGTGCGCGCGGAGACGCATTTCCGCATCGCCGCCGACGGCGCCAAGGTCGGCGTTCTGGAATGGCGCGCGAGCGCCGATGAAGTGCAATTGTCGGAACAGGCCGCGCGTCTGCTCGGCGCGCCGCGTGATACCATGGCTCTGCGCGACTTCTTGGAGCTCATTGTCAACGAGGACCGCTTCGCCGTCGATGAAGAATTCCGGCGGGCGAAAACGTCGGGCCTGCTGGACGCACGCTTCCGCGTCGTGCGCGGCAACGGCATGGCTTGGATCGAAGCGCGCGGCGCGGCGGTCGAGGATTCGAGCGGCCGGGTGCAGACACGCCTGTTCGCCACCGTGGTCGACACCACGCAGCGTTACGAAGCCGAGGCGCGCGTTTCGCGGCTTGAGCATCAGCTCCGCGCGGCGCTGGAGAATTTCTCTGGGCCGTTTGCGCTCTGGGACTCTCGCCGGCGCCTGTTGCTCTGGAACCAGAGCTTCGCGGAAGCCTTCAAACTCGGCCCCGAACTGTTGCGCCCGCGCGCATCCTACGAAGCGATCGCGGCGGCGGCGGCGGCGAACATTCGCCGCGAGAAGCACGATCCGACCAACCCGGATGTGCGCATCATCGAACTCACTAACGGCGATTGGCTGCACGTGGTCGAGCGCCGCGCCGCCGATGGCGGCATCATCACGGTGGGCGTCGACATCTCGCCGCTGAAGAAGAAAGAAGAAGAGCTGGCGCGCAACGAACGCCGGCTCTCAGACGCGCTCTCGCGCGCGGAAAGCCAAGAATACCGGATCAAGGCGCTGGCGCGAGAGGCGCATGAAGAGCGCGCCAAGGCGGAAGAAGCCAGCCGCGCCAAGTCGACGTTCCTGGCAAACATGAGCCACGAGCTGCGCACGCCGCTCAACGCGGTGATCGGTTTCTCAGAGATTATGGCGAAGGAACTGTTCGGGCCGATCGGCAATCCTCAGTACAAGCAATACTCGACCGACATCTTCGACAGCGGCAATCACCTGCTCGAGCTGATCAACGACATTCTCGACATGGCGAAGATCGAAGCGGGCAAGCTGACGCTCTCGCCCCGCCCGCTCGATCCGAGTGTGGCGATCGAGCAGGCCGTGCGACTGACCAAGCGCAAGGCGGAGGAAAAGGGTCTCTCCGTCGTCGTCGACGCGGAAGAGCTGCCGGAGATCGAAGCGGATCATCGCGCGGTGAAGCAGATCCTGCTGAACCTGTTGTCGAACGCCGTGAAATTCACCGACACAGGCGCGATCATGGTGCACGCCCGCGGCAACACTGCGGGGCTGACGTTGCGCGTCGTCGATACCGGCTGCGGCATTCCGCCGGAGCATCTGCCGCGCTTGGCGCGCCCGTTCGAGCAAGTTGAGCAAGAACTTACGCGCACTAACGCCGGCACAGGCCTCGGGCTCGCGCTCACCAAGTCGCTGGCGGAAATGCACGGCGGCAAGCTCGCGATCCAAAGCGAAGTCGGCCGCGGCACAATCGTGACGATCACCTTGCCGCGCACCTTCGGCGGCCACCGCGAACCGGAAGCCACCGCAGCCGAGTAGCTATTGTTGCTGACGGCGCTCGCGTCGTTCCCGGCGCCGTTCGCGTATGTCCTCACGTCGCTCCCGCCATTGCTCGCGCGTGGACGCCGCGCCCTCGCCCGTCTGTTCGCCAGCGGGCGCCAGCCTAGCGCGACGCGCAGGCGGCGCACTTCGCAGCGCGT
>JACMMP010000007.1 GCA_014378995.1 Hyphomonadaceae bacterium | reverse complement strand
GTGCGCGAGTTGTTTGCGAAGTCACGCGGTATCAACTTGCTCGCGGCAGCACGCGTTTTTCTGTTCGGCGCCCGAGATGTCTGGTTCGTTGTCGGGCTGCCGGTGTTTCTCTACGCCAATGGCTGGCGCTTCATCGAAGTCGGCGGCTTCCTCGCGGCCTGGACGATCTGTTATGGCGGCGTGCAGGCAATCGCGCCCTCTCTCGTTGCGCGAAGCGATGATGGCCTCAGCCGGGAAATACCGGCCGCGCGACTGTGGTCTGCCTTGCTCGTCGCGGTGCCGGTCGCATTGGCACTTCTATTGCAGGTCGACGGGATCTGGCGCCCGGATTTGATCGTTGTGGCGGGTCTCGCGCTGTTCGGCTTGCCGTTCGCGGTGAATTCCTCGCTCCATTCCTATCTCATCCTCGCCTACGCGGGTTCGGAGAAGGCCGCGGAGGATGTCGGGTTCTACTACGCCGCCAATGCCATGGGGCGGCTGTTCGGCATCGTTCTTTCAGGAGCGCTCTATCAGGTCGGCGGTATGTCCGCGTGCCTCATCGGCTCGGCTGTGATGTTGGCCTTTTGCTGGCTCATTACTCTCGCGCTGCCGACGCGCGGCAGTTCGCCGGACGTTGCGAGCCAACACGCCTGAGGCTCATACGCTTGATTTCGAGGCGGCCGTGCGCTTCACGGCGGGGCCGGCCTCGTACCAGTCCTTCGACGCATTGACGATCTTCACGACGCTCAGCATCACCGGCACTTCGATGAGCACGCCGACGACGGTTGCCAACGCAGCACCGGAGTTGAGACCGAAGATGCCGATGGCGGCTGCGACCGCGAGTTCAAAAAAGTTGCTGGCGCCGATCAGCGCCGATGGTGCCGCGACGCAGTGCGCTTCGCCGGTCCATCGGTTGAGGACATAGGCGAGGCCGGCGTTGAAGTAGACCTGGATGAGGATCGGCACGGCGAGCAATGCGATCACGAGCGGCTGGGCAAGAATCTGTGGCCCCTGGAATGCGAACAGCAGCACCAATGTCGCCAGCAGTGCCAATAGGGAGAGAGGTTGCACCGACGCGAGAAGTCGCGCCAGACCCGCTTCGCCGGAGCGGGCCAGTGTCGCGCGGCGAATGACCTGGGCGAGGATCACCGGGACGACGATATACAGCACGACCGAGAGAATTAGTGTCTGCCAAGGCACGACGATGGCCGACAGGCCGAGCAGGAGCGCGACGATCGGCGCGAACGCGAAGACCATAATGACATCGTTGAGCGCGACCTGGCTCAACGTGAAATGTGGCTCGCCGTCGGAGAGATTGCTCCACACGAACACCATGGCGGTGCATGGCGCGGCCGCGCCGCAGCACGGCCGGGATATGGAAGTCGCAGAGCGCGATCTCGTCCTCGACGTTGACAAGCGTTTGCTCGCTGCGCGCGGTGTTGGCGAGCTGGTCCGCGATCTCGAGCGGAAGATCGGCGATCCAGATCGCGTGGTAGTCGGCAAGCTCCGACGCTTTCGGCAAACGGCGCAGCATCTCGGGCGCGGCGGCGATGAGATCGGCGGATGGTTCGTCCGAAAAAACGTCCGGCTCCGCGCCGCCTTGGCGAAGCCAGTCGAGACGGCGGAGCGCGAGCGCGCTGCGGCCGATCAAAGCAATGCGGGTGCTGGCGGGATCGAGATAGAGCGGAATCATGCGGCGCTCGCTTCTTTCAAGATGGCGCGGGCTCCAGCGATGGCTTCGCCGACGATCATGATCGCGGGGCCGTCGCCGAGTTGCGTGACGAGATTGGGCAGATTGGCGAGATCGCCGCGGATGATGCGCTCCCCTTTCCCCGATGCGCTTTCGACAAGCGCGACAGGACGCGAAGGCGGCACGCCGCGCGCGATCAGGGCGTCGCGCACCGCTTCGGCTTGCAGCGCGCCCATGTAGATGATCGCGGTTTCGGCGGCGGCGGCGGCTTCGGCCCAATGCATGTCAGGCGGGCAGGCGGCGCCGCGGCTGGGGGTGACGAACGTGACCGAGCGCGAAACACCGCGCGAGGTGAGCGAAGCGCGGAGCGCGGAGGCGGCGGCGAACGCGGCGCTGATTCCGGGCACGGTGACGACCGGAACGCCGGCGGCGCGGCACGCTTCGAGTTCTTCCGTGGCGCGGCCGAACAAGTGCGGATCGCCGCCCTTGAGCCGGACGACAATGGCGTGCCGCAGCCCCATGCGCACCAGCAGTCGGCAGATGAAACGCTGGTCGACGGACGGGCGATTGGCGCGCTTGCCGACATTGTAGAGCTTGGCTTGCGGCGCCAGCGCGAGGACTTCGTCGCTGACCAGCGCATCGTGCAGCACGACATCCGCTTCGGCGAGCAAGCGCGCGGCGCGAAGCGTCAGCAGATCGGCTGCGCCGGGGCCGGCGCCGACGAGATAAACTGTTCCTGTCATGCGGGGATCTCGCGGATCATGCCGGCGGCGGCGGTTTGGTTGGTGTCGGGATCGAACAGAACGAAGGCGCCGCTGCCGGGGAGTTCGGCGTAGAGATCGGCGAGCAGCGGATCGCGCGCAGAGATGACGACGCTGACGATGTCGTTCAACGCGATGGTGTTGGCTTCGACGTGTTCGAGCGTGGCGATGTCGCGGACGAAGCGGAGCTTTTCAATCAGCGCCAATGTTTCCAGCGCGCCCTGACGCAGCACGTAACGGCGGCCGGGAATCCATGCGGCTTCATCGAGCCAGCACAGATCGGCGATCACGCGGCGGGTGTAGCGCACGCCGGCATCGGCGATGACGCCGCCGGGGCCAAGATCGCGATCCTCGTTGAGTTCGATGGCGACGGAAGCGCCGGAATCTGCACGCGGGACGCGGACGCCGCCGATGCGGACTTGCGCAACCGTCGCAGGCGCAGCTGCGGGGCCGACGGCCACTTTGTCGCCGGGCTTGAGCGAGCCGGACTCGATGCGGCCGGCGTAAAGGCGCTTGTCGCCGTCACGCAGGACGATTTGCACCGGCAGGCGGAGCGCGTAATCAGCGTGTGCGGTACGGGCGGGGATGGATTCGAGTACCTCGACAAGCGCCGGGCCATTGTACCAGCTGGCGCCGCCGCGGGTGACGACATTGTCGCCTGCTTTGGCCGAGAGCGGCACGAAGGCGATGCAACGCGCGCCAAGGGTTTGCACGACGTCTTCGAACGCGGCGCGGATCGCGTCAAAGCGGGCTTGCGACCAGCCAACCAGATCCATCTTGTTAACGGCGACGACGATATCGAGACCCATCATCGACGCGATGGCGGCGTGGCGGCGCGTCTGCGGCTTCAGGCCATATTCGGCGCGCACGGCGTCGATGACGATGACGGCGACGTCGGAGACGCTGGCGGCGGTCACCATATTGCGCGTGTATTGTTCGTGGCCGGGTGCGTCCGCAATGATGAAGCTTGCGCGCGGGGTGGCGAAATAGCGGTAGGCGACATCGATCGTGATGCCCTGCGCACGCTCGGCTTCGAGGCCATCGGTGAGTTCGGCCAGATCAAGCTCGCCATTACCGATCGCTGCGGCCTGATCGCGCATCAGCGCCTGAGAATCGAGCAGCAGCCGGCCGATGAGCGTCGACTTGCCGTCATCGACGCTGCCGGCCGTCATGAAGCGGATTTGGGCGCCGCTCCAGGTTTGCGGCGGACGCAGGAAGCTGACGCCGTCCATCAAAAATAACCTTCGAGTTTGCGCCGTTCCATCGCCGCGGCGTTGGCGCGATCGTCCATACGCGTCGCGCCGCGTTCTGAGACGGAGGCGCTAAGCGTTTCCAGCAGCACGTCCGAGGCGCTGCCGGCGTAGCTTTCGACCGGGCAGGTGCCGGTGATGTCGCCGACGGTGCGGAAGCGCACGGCGAGGCGTTCGACCACCTCGCCTTCAGCGGCGGGCGTCAGCGGCGTCACCGGAAACAGCAGGCCATCGCGGCGGACGACCTCGCGCTGGTGCGCATAATACAGCGACGGCAGCTCGATGCGTTCGCGCAGGATGTAGGCCCAGATATCGGCCTCAGTCCAATTGGAGAGCGGGAAAACGCGCATATTCTCGCCCGGCGCGATGCGGCGATTGTAGAGCGACCAAAGCTCGGGGCGTTGCGCGCGCGGGCGCCAGGCGCCGAAGGCGTCGCGGTGAGAGAAGACACGCTCCTTGGCGCGAGCTTTCTCTTCGTCGCGCCGGGCGCCGCCGATCAGGGCGTCAAAGTCAAACTCGGCCTGAGCTTCGAGCAAAGTCGTCGCTTGCGCGGCGTTGCGGCTGGCGGTTTCGCCTGCGAGGCGGACGCTGCCGCGGCGGATGGAGTCTTCGACGCCGCGCACGATGAGCTCCAGGCCGCTTTCGCGCGCGCGGGCGTCGCGGAAGGCGATCACTTCTGGAAAATTGTGGCCGGTATCAATGTGGAGCAGCGCGAACGGCGGCTTGGCCGGCGCGAACGCCTTCAGCGCCACGTGCAAAAGCACGGCGGAATCCTTACCGCCGCTGAACATCAGCGCCGGACGCGCGAACTGGGTGAGTTCGCGCAGGATGTAGACCGCCTCCGCTTCGAGCCGATCGAGACGCGCAGCCGTCACATCGACGACGGGCGCGATCTCGATGGCGCCCGTCAGCGCGTCACTGTCGCGTTCGTATGCAAGCCGCATTCTTTGCTGTCCTTGTTTTCCCACCACCAGCGCCCGTTGCGAGGATCCTCGCCCGGACGCACTGCTTTCGTGCACGGCTCACAGCCGATCGAAACATATCCGCGCGCGTAGAGCGCATTCATCGGCACATCGAAACGCGCCGCGTACGCGAGCACGTCGCCCCAGCTCCAGGCCGCCAGCGGATTGAATTTTCCCATGCCGCGCACTTCGTCGCGCTCAGCTTCTTCGAGCGCGCCGCGCGTCGCGGCCTGATCGCGGCGCTGCCCGGTGATCCAGGCGCTGCGGCCTTCGAGCGCACGGTTGAGCGGCGCGACCTTGCGGATGGTGCAGCAGAGCTTGCGCTGGGCGAGACCCTCGTAGAAGCCATCGGCGCCGTGGGCGGAGATGTAGGCGCTGACGGCGTTCTCATCCGGACGATGCACGTCGATATCGAGGCCGTAGCGGGACTTGATCTCCGGAATCAGCGCCAGCGTTTCGGCGTGCAGGCGGCCGGTGTCGAGCGTGAAAACGTCGATCGGCAGCTTGAGGCGCGCGATCGCGTCGGTGATCACCATGTCCTCGGCGGAAAGGCTGGAGGCGAGCGCCGGACGCGTGGCATCGGCGGCGATTGCGGTGAGGGCGCGTTCCAGCAGGCGAATGCGCGCATTGAAATTGGCTTCCTCACGTGCGGCGTTGGCGCCGGCGACGGGCGCGCCCTGGTACGGCACGGAGAAGGTGTTGAGCGCAGCGAGCGCGGTTTCGGCGCTTTGATCGGCGCGAAGCGCAAAGGAATCGAAGCCGACGCGGGCAAGGGCGAAGAGTTGATCGGCGGTGACGGCGCCCAAAGCGCGCAAGCGGCCCCGATAATTAAGGCGTTCGCGCAACATGAAAGCGTGCGAATAGCCGCGCCCATCGCCGATGCGGTGGAAATCGACCGCGATCAGCGCGGCGGAGTCGAGGCGATCGGCGAGCGCACGCACATCGTCGGCGGGTTGCAGCAGGATCGCGCCGCCTTGCTCGGCGCCGTCGCGCCATTGCTGCATCGAGAGATAGACGCCGCCTTCCCATGCGGTGGCGGACGGTCCAGCTGGCGGCTTCACCACCGGGACGATCTTCTTGCGCACGTCGCCGTGGCCTGCGTTGGCGGGCTTTGCCGGCGTGGGCGCGGGCCGCTCAGCTTGTTCGCCGGCGATGCGCGGGCCAGTTGCGTCAAGTTCGAGGATGAGGCTCATGCCGCAACCTCTTGCGCTTCGAGCGCGGCGCGGAAGGGATCGACGCCGGTGCGTTCAACGGCGGCGATGAAGCTTTCGCCCTCTTGGCGCACCGCGAGATAGTGACGCGCCAAGCGATCGATCAGGCCGGGCACATCTTCCTGACGCACCGATTTGCCGAGCAGCACGCCCAAGCGCCCGCCCGCATCGGGGCGGCCGCCAAGCAGGATCTGATACCAGTCTTCCCCTGCTTTCTCGACGCCGAGCACGCCGATATGGCCGACGTGATGGTGCGCGCAGGCGTTGATGCAACCCGAGACGTTGATGGCGATAGCGCCAAGGTCTTGCTCGATCGGCGCCAATTTATCGGCGATGGCGGCGGAGAGCGGAATCGATTTGGCGTTGGCGAGTGAGCAGAAATCCCCGCCCGGGCAGCAGATGATGTCGGATGCAAGCTTGATGTTGGCGCGGGCGAGGTTACGGGCGTCGAGTTCGGCGTAGAGCGCCGGCAGGTCGGCGCGGGCGACGTACGGCAGCACCAGGTTCTGGTGATACGAGACGCGGGCTTCGCCGAAACTGTAGCGGTCGGCGAGATCGGCGATGAAATCCATCTCTTCGGCAGTGGCGTCGCCCGGGGCGATGCCTTCGCGCTTCAGGCTGATGGTGATGGCGGCGTAGTCCGCGTTTTGGTGGGCGGTGACGTTGCGGCTCTTCCACGCGCGAAAGTTCGCATCGAGCGGCAGGGTCCGCGTCGCGGGCTCAGCCCAGGCTTCGAGCGGCGGATCGATGAAATGTACGCGGACACGATCCAGCGCTTCTTGCGTCAGCGTGTTGGGACCGCCGCGCAGCTGCGCCCATTCTTCGTCCACGAGCGCGCCGAACGCTTCGGCACCCAAGGCTTCGACTTGAATTTTGATGCGGGCCTTGAAGATGTTGTCGCGGCGGCCGAGGCGATTGTAGGCGCGCAGCACGGCTTCGCTGTAGGTCAGCAGCTCGCTCCAGTGCAAATCGCGCTTGATGATTGAGGCTAGGCGCGGCGTGCGGCCCTGCCCGCCGCCGACCTTGACGATGAGGCGCACTTCGCCGGCTTCGTCCTTGTACAGATCGAAGGCGAGATCATGCACGGCGGTGGCGGCGCGATCTTCGCGGGCGCCGTTGAAGGCGACTTTGAATTTGCGCGGCAGGTGCGCGAATTCGGGATGCAGCGTCGACCATTGCCGCATTATTTCGCAATAGGGGCGCGGATCGACGATCTCATCGGACGCGACGCCGGCGAATACGTCAGTGGTGACATTGCGGACGCAGCTGCCGCTGGTCTGGATCGCATGCATGCTGACCTTGGCAAGGTCGGCCAGGATGTCCGGCACTTCCTCGACCTTCACCCAATTGAACTGGATGTTCTGGCGCGTGGTGAAGTGGCCGTAGCCGCGATCGTAGCGGCGGGCGATCTCGGCCAAGGCGCGCAGCTGGGTGGAGGACAGTACGCCGTAGGGAATGGCGACGCGCAGCATGGGCGCGTAACGCTGGATATAGAGCCCGTTCTGGAGCCTGAGCGGCTTGAACGCGTCTTCATCGATGAGGCCGGCGAGATAACGCTCAGTCTGGTCGCGGAATTGGGCCACGCGCTCTTCGACGATGAGGCGGTCGACGGCGTCGTAGCGGTACATGGCGTGCGGCCCTCGTCGCGGCGGCCCGAGAGAGCCCAGCGAGGACGGAACGTGGGGGTGGGGGTGCGGACGAGGAAGCGCGCCGAGCTAAAGTGTTGGTTTAGCGGTCCGCGCGAAGGCGTCGTGCTTCGACAAGCTCAGCATGACGCCATTTCTCACCTAGCGCCCTTTCCCACTAACGTCAGCCTGAGCTTGTCGAAGGCGGGCCACCGCGCCCTTCAGGCCGTCTGATCGGCGCGCGCGTCGGTCTCGATCACTTGGCCGCGCATCCAGTTGAGGAAGGCGAGCTGCGCCGCCTCAAAACGCCGGCCGCGCGGCCAGACCAGCCAGTAGGAGAAGCTAACCGGCGCGTCCCCTTCCGTCAGCGGGGCGACGAGCCGGCCTTCGTTCAGATCGCGCAGCGCGAGCTGGCGCTTGGCCAGGACGACGCCCTTACCCTCAAGCGCCGCTTCAATGGCGAGGCTCGATTGGTTGAAGCGGAGGCCGCGCTCCACGTCGGTGCGGCGGACGCCGCGGGCGGCAAACCACATGCCCCAGGTCGGGCAGGAGGGATCGCGCTCGGGGCCGTCGTCGTGGATGAGCGGCGCTTGCACGAGATCGGCGGCCGAGCGCATCGGGCCGCTGGCTTCAACAAAACGCGGGCTGCAAACGACGATGAAGGATTCCGCCATCAGCCGCTCGCAGTAGAGACCCTCATAGCCGCCGGGGCCGTAGCGCACGGCGAGATCGATGTCGGTGGCGGCGAAATCGGTGAGCGTCATGTCGGCGGAGAGGCGCACCTCTACTTCCGGGTGCTCGTCCTGAAAAAAGCTGAGGCGCGGGATCAGCCACTTAGAGGCGAACGAGGGCGGCGTAGATATAGAGACGCGCCGCCCGCGCATGGCCGAGCGCATGGCCCGCCCCGCATGCAGAATCTCGGAGAGCGCAGCGCCAGCGTGGGCAAAGCCGGCCTTGCCGGCTTCGGTCAACTCGACGCCGCGGCCGAGCCGGCGGAACAAGGGCTGGCCGGCATAGTCCTCGAGCGTGCGGATGTGCTGGCTGACGGCGCCGGCGGTGATGCGCAATTCCTCCGCGGCGCGCGCGAAGCTGCCGAGACGGGCCGCCGCCTCGAACACGCGCAACGCCACGAAGGGCGGCATGACCTCGTTGGCGTCCACCTTTACCTCTGTTCCCTTCTCCGCGCCCTAAAGGTTAGGAACGCTAATGTCCGTTCGCTAGGGGCGCTTAACGATGAGGCGCCTTAGCCTCACTTTTCGCGATCGACGCAAGTATTTTGCAGCTGCGTGCAGTTTTGTGTTGCGCTGCGCAATAAGTTTTGTCGTACTCGCCGCGGGAGACATCAACACGTGACTTCGAACGCGCGCACCCTTGCGATCTCAACGACGGCCGACGCCGCCGTGATCGCGCGCTTGTCGTTCGTACTCGTAAGCCTCCTTAGCCTCAGCCTCGTCCTCATTAGAGACGGAGCGGAGTTGTTGCGCGTACCCTGACCACCACATCATCAGGATCGCCCACCGAACCCCGCTCCCGAAAGGAAGCGGGGTTTTTGCTGTGTGCGGTCCGAACTCAACCGGACCCCAATGTCACAAGGCACTAACCCTCTTCGCAGCGCATCGATCACGGCAGGCCCTGCCCGCGCCGCCGCACGCTCTTATCTGCGCGCGGCGGGGTTGGAGGACGCGGATTTTGCGCGGCCGCTGATCGCCGTGGTGAACACGTGGTCGTCGGTGACGCCGTGCAATATGCATCTCGGCGATCTGGCCGAGCATGTGCGCCGCGGCGTGCGCGAAGCCGGCGGCGTGCCGATCGATTTCAACACCATCGTTGTCACGGACGGCATTGCGATGGGCTCGGCGGGCATGAAAGCCTCGCTGATTTCGCGCGAAATCGTGGCGGATTCGATCGAACTTGCGGTGCAGGGCCATCAACTCGACGGCGTCGTCTGCATCGTCGGTTGCGACAAGACCATTCCTGCCGCGGCGATGGCGCTGGCGCGCATGGATCTGCCGGGGTGCGTGCTCTACGGCGGCACCATCATGCCCGGCCGCTTGGATGGACGCGAGATTTCGATCCAGGACGTGTTCGAAGCCATCGGCGCCCATGGCGCGGGCGCGCTGAGCGATGAGGGGCTTCGCCAAGTCGAGAAAGCCGCGTGTCCCGGCGCGGGCGCATGCGGCGGTCAGTTCACCGCCAACACGATGGCGATGGCGCTCTCGGCGATGGGGCTCTCGCCGATGGGCGCGAACGATGTGCCGGCCGTGCATCCCGGCAAGCCCGCGGAAGCAGAACGTTGCGGGCGCATCGCCGTGGAGCTGGTGCAGCGCGGGCAGAATGCGCGGCGCTTTATAACGGCGGCGTCGCTGCGCAACGCGGCGCTCGCTGTCTCCGCCAGCGGCGGCTCGACCAATGCTGTGCTGCACTTGACCGCGATTGCAGCGGAAGCCGGCGTCGATTTCGGCATCGAGGATTGCAACGCGGCTTGCGAAGCGGCGCCGGTGATCTGCGATCTGAAACCGGGCGGACGCTTCCTCGCCCACCATCTTTTTGAATCCGGCGGCACGCGCCTTGTCATCCACCGCCTGATGACAGCCGGCTTGATGACGGACACCCCCTCCGTCTCAGGCCGCTCATTGTTTGACGAGGCGCGTGAAGCCGTGGAGGCCGCGGGTCAGCAAGTTATACGGGCGGCCGCCACCCCCGTGCTGGCTCGCGGCTCTTACGCCGTCATCTACGGCAACATCGCGCCGGATGGCGCGGTGATCAAACTGGTCGGGCACGACACGGCGCGGTTCGAAGGCCCGGCGCGCGTGTTCGATAGCGAAGAAGATGCGTTCGAGGCCGTGCAGGTCGGCGCCGTCAGCGAAGGCGATGTGATCGTCATCCGCTATGAGGGCCCCAAGGGCGGGCCCGGCATGCGCGAGATGCTGCAAGTGACCGCCGCCCTCAAAGGGCGCGGCATGGCGAATGTCGCGCTGGTCACGGACGGACGTTTCTCCGGCGCCTCATACGGGTTCGTGGCCGGCCACGTGTCGCCGGAAGCCGCGCAAGGCGGGCCGATTGCGCTGGTGCGCGATGGCGATGTGATCGCCATCGATGTGGAAGCGCGCACCATCGACACGCGCGCGGAACTGCGCGGACGGCGTGCATCGCCGCCTCTTAAAGAGGCGCCGCGCGGCGCGTTCGCAAAATACGCCGCTCTGGTCGCCTCGGCTTCGCAGGGCGCTGTGACCATTCCCAACCCTCCCCCCGCGCAGAAGCGGGCCGAAGTTAGACGAGAGGCCTCGTGATGAAAGTCTATGGCAATGACGATGTGCAGGACGATGCGCTGAAGAACGCGCGCATCGCCGTGCTCGGCTATGGCAGCCAGGGTCGCGCGCACGCGCAGAATTTGCGCGACAGCGGCTTTGACGTGGTCGCGGCGGTGCGCAAGGGCGGCAAGGGCTGGACCCACGCGCGCGCCGACAAGATCGACACGGCCGAGCCTGACGATGCAGTCGGCGACGCCGATCTGATCGCGTTCCTGACGCCGGATATGGCGCAGGAGCAAATCTATACCGAGATCGTCGCGCCGAAAGCCAAGAGGCGCGCGACTTTGCTCTTCGCGCACGGCTTCTCAATCCATTACGGGCGGGTGGCGCCGCGTGCGGACATGGATGTCGTGCTGGTGGCGCCGAAGGGGCCTGGCGATCTGGTGCGACGCGAGTTCGTGCGCGGACGCGGCGTGCCGGCGCTATTTGCCGTGCATCAAGATCAAAGCGATGCGGCCCGCGCGAAGGCAATGGCCTACGCCAAGGGCATTGGCGGCGCGATCGGCGGGCTGATCGAAACGACGTTTGCCGAAGAGACCGAGACCGATCTGTTCGGCGAACAGGCGGTGCTGTGCGGCGGCGCCAAAGAGCTGGTGATGGCCGGCTATCAGACCTTGGTCGACGCCGGCTATCAGCCGGAGGTCGCGTATTTCGAATGCATGCACGAGCTGAAGCTGATCGTGGATTTGTTTTATGAGGGCGGTGTCTCGAAGATGCACGACTTTATCTCCGAGACGGCGAAATACGGCGCTGTGGTTTCCGGGCCGCGCATCATCACCGACGACACGCGTGCGCGCATGCGCGAAGTGCTGAAGGATATCCAGTCCGGCGCGTTCGCCAGGGATTGGATCCTGGAGAACCAGGCCGGCAAGCCGCGCTACAACGCGATGCTTCAGGCTGATCGCAATCATCCGATCGAGAAGACCGGCGCGGGCCTGCGCGAGCGCATGGCCTGGCTGAAACAGCCGACGAACGCGTGAATCAGATGAGCGCCGCCGCCTCCCCCATGCCGAAGCCCGCACAAGAGCCCGCGCCGCGATCCGGCGCCCGGCTTCTTGTCGAGGCGCTCGATGCGCAAGGCGTCGAGTTTGTGTTCGGCTATCCGGGCGGCGCGATCATGCCCGTGTACGACGCGATCACCAGCGCGCGTTTCAAGCACATCTTGGTGCGCCACGAGCAAGGCGCGGCGTTCGCGGCGGATGCCTATGCGCGCGTCACCGGAAAGCCAGGCGTGTGCATGGCGACCTCAGGGCCGGGCGCGACCAATCTCGTCACCGGGATCGCCAATGCGATGATGGATTCGGCGCCGCTCGTGTGCATCACCGGCAATGTCGCCTCGCCGCTCATGGGCACCGACGCGTTTCAGGAAATCGACATCCTCGGCGTCACGCTGCCGATCGTGAAGCATTCGTGGATCGCGCGCGACCCGGCGGACGTGCCGGCGATCGTGGCCGAAGCGTTTCATGTCGCTGCGTCCGGTCGCCCTGGCCCCGTGCTGATCGATCTGCCGAAGGACGTGCAAATCGCGATGACGCGCGCGCCGCACAGCTTTGCGCCGCCGCGTGACCCACCGCGGCGGATCGATCCTGGCCAATTGCGCCGCGCCGAAGCGGCGATCGGCCTAGCCGAGCGCCCTTTGCTCTATATTGGCGGCGGCGTGCGCTTGGCTGACGCGGTGGACGAAGTGCGGGCGTTCGCGCGCGCCACCGGCATTCCCGCGGTCTCAACGCTGCAAGGCCTGGGCGCGCTGCACGCAGATTCGGCGGCGCATCTGGGCATGATGGGCATGCACGGTTCGCGCGCGGCGAATGAAGCGGTGCAAGCGTGCGATCTGCTGATCGTGCTGGGCGCCCGGTTCGATGATCGCGCCACCGGCAAGTTGGCCGAGTTCGCGCCCCATGCGCGCGTGCTGCACATCGATGTGGACGCCGCGGAGATCGGCAAGCTGCGCGCCGCCGATATCGCCATTGCCGGCGATCTGAAGAGTGTTCTGGCGGTGCTGTCGCCGCGGGCGCCTAATATCGGCGCCTGGATGGAGCGTTGCCAACGCGACGCGGCGCACTATGCGCCGCGCTATGACGCGCCGGGCGAAGGCGTGTACGCGCCGGCGCTGCTGAAAGACTTATCCGAGGCGGCGGGCGATGCGTTCGTGGCGGCGTGCGATGTCGGCCAGCATCAGATGTGGGCGGCGCAGCACTGCCGCTTTGCGTCTCCGTTCGCACATCTGACCTCCGGCGGATTGGGCGCGATGGGGTACGGCCTGCCGGCCGGGCTCGGCGCGAAGCTGGCGCGGCCGGAGGCGCACGTCGTCACCATTAGCGGCGATGGCTCCTTCATCATGAACATCCAGGAGCTGGCGACGCTGAAGCGCTACGGCATCGCCCTGAAGATCGTGCTGCTGGACAATTCATCGCTCGGCCTGGTGCGCCAGTGGCAGGAATTGTTCTTCGATAAGAATTTCAGCGAGGTCGATCTCTCCGACAATCCGGACTTCGTCGCCGTCGCGCAGGCGTTCGGCATCGAAGCGTTCCGAATTAGCCGGCGCGAGGAGGTTTCCGCCGGGATCGCGCGTCTGCTCGCCGCGCCCGGCCCCTGCCTCGCGCATGTGCTGATCGATGCCCGCGAGAACGTCTGGCCGCTCGTGCCGCCAGGCAAAAGCAATTCCGACATGATGCACGGAGAGCCTTGAAATGACCGATACGTTTTTCATTCTGATCGACCGCAGCGAAGGCTCTCTGCAACGGCTTATCGGCCTCGTCGAGCGGCGCGGCTTTCATATCGACCGCATGAACGTCGCCGACGCCGGGGCGCACCGCGAAGTGCGCTTGGCCGTGCGCGGGCGCGACAGCGGGCGCTGCGTTGACGTGTTGGGCAGACAAATCGATCGTTTGATCGGCGCACGACGCGTGTCGCCGGCCGCTTCCGCGACGTACGTAGAGGAGGTAGCGGTATGCACAGCGTAGCCCCCCCTCCGCGTGCGCCCGATCGCATCATCGTATTCGACACAACGCTCCGCGACGGCGAACAGGCGCCCGGCTTCTCGATGTCGGTCGCGGCCAAATTGACGATGGCGACGGCGCTGCGCGATCTCGGCGTCGATGTGATCGAAGCGGGCTTCGCTGCCGCTTCTCCGGGCGATGCGGAGGCCGTGCGCCGGGTGGCCGGCGAAGTTGAAGGGCCGGTGTTCTGCTCGCTCTCGCGGGCGAACGAGGCGGATATCCGCACCGCCTACGGCGCGCTGCAGAGCACGCCGAAGCGCCGGCTGCACATCTTTTTGAGCACCAGCCCAATTCATCGCGCCGCAAAGCTGAAGATGAGCCGCGGTGAAGTGCTGGACGCCGCGGTGCGGGCGGTTTCGTTCGCGCGCACGTTGTTCGATGACGTCGAGTTCTCGGCCGAGGACGCGATCCGCACCGAGCGGGAGTTTCTGTGCGACGTGATGGAAGCTGTCGCCGAAGCGGGCGCGACGACTTTGAACATCCCCGATACGGTTGGGTATTCGACACCGGCGGAGATTGGCGCGCTCTTCACCGAGGTGCGCGGCCGTATCATGCCGCGGTTTCCGGACGCTGTGCTCTCCGCGCATTGCCACGACGATCTCGGCATGGCGGTGGCCAACACGCTGTCCGCAGTGGCCAGCGGCGCGCGACAGGTGGAAGTGGCCGTGAACGGCATCGGCGAGCGCGCGGGCAATTGCGCACTCGAAGAGGTGGTGATGGCGCTGCGCACCCGGCGCGACCTCTATGGCGTCGATACCGGCGTGGACACAACGAAATTGCTCGCGACCAGCCGCCTGCTCAGCGCGCTTACCCGCTCGCCGGTAGCCCGCAACAAGGCGATTGTCGGCGGCAACGCGTTTGCGCACGAGGCCGGCATCCATCAGCACGGCATGATCGCCGACGCGCGCACGTATGAGATCATGCGGCCGGAAGATGTCGGCTTTGCCGGCACCCACCTGGTGCTAGGCAAGCATTCGGGCCGCGCGGCGATAGCGCAGCGGGCGGACGCGCTTGGCTATCCGCTGAACGGCAACGAACTCGCGCAGGTGTTCGCCGGCTTCAAGCGGCGCGCCGACGAGATCGGCGAAATCGATGACCGCGAGCTGATCGCGATCATAGTGGGATCCACCAGCACCGCGGGAGGCGCGCGTGCCGCAATCTCTTGAGCCGCGCACGATGTTCGACAAGGTGTGGGACGACCACGTCGTGCTGGCCGAGAGCGCCGATGCGCCGGCGATCCTCTATGTCGATCTGCACCTGGTGCATGAAGTCACCAGCCCGCAGGCGTTCGCCGAACTAGCGGCGCGCGGGCGGAAGGCGGCGCGGCCAGACAGGACGTTCGCCACCATCGATCATTCGACGCCGACTTTGCCGCCGGACGCGAGTGGCGCGCGGCCGTTCGTGACGGAAGCGGCGGCAGCGCAAGTTGAGACGTTGCGGCGCAATTGCGCAGAGCATGGCATCCGGCTGGCGGACTGGGACAGCGCCGATCGCGGCGTTGTGCACGTCATGGCGCCGGAGTTGGGCTTAACGCATCCGGGCGCGATGGTCGTTTGCGGCGACAGCCACACCGCGACACACGGCGCGTTCGGCGCCCTCGCCTTCGGCATCGGCACATCCGAAGTGGCCCATGTGCTGGCGACGCAGTGCCTGCTGCAGCGCAAGCCAAAGCGCCTGCGGGTGACGATAGATGGAGCATTGCGCGATGGCGTGGCCGCGAAAGACCTGACGCTGGCGGTGATCGCTGCGCTTGGGTTCGGCGGCGGCTCCGGATATGTGATCGAATACGCAGGCGAAGCGGTGCGCGCGCTCGACATGGAGCAGCGGATGACGCTCTGCAACATGTCGGTCGAGGCGGGCGCCCGCGCCGGCATGGTGGCGCCGGATGAAAAGACCATCGCGTTCCTGCGCGGGCGGAGTTATGTGCCAGCAGCCGATGTGTTCGAGGCGGCGGCGGCGCGTTGGCTGGGCTACGCCACCGATCCTGGCGCGATGTTCGATCACGAAGTGCGCATCGATGCGTCGGTGGTTGCGCCAATGGCGACCTACGGCACGACGCCGGACGCAGCGGCGCCGATCGGCGCGCCGACGCCTGCACCGCAAAGCGAGGTTGCGCGCAAAGCCCTTGAGTACATGGGCTTTGCCGCCGGTGAAGCGACGACGGCGCACGCGGTCGATGTCGTGTTCGTCGGCTCCTGCACCAATGGGCGCATCTCCGATTTGCGAGATGCGGCGGCGGTGCTGCGCGGACGCAAAGTGAAGAGCGGCGTGCGCATGCTGGTGGCGCCCGGCTCGGAGGCGGTGAAGCGTCAGGCCGAAGCGGAAGGCTTGGACCGCGTGTTCGTGGACGCCGGCGCGGAATGGCGCTTGCCGGGCTGCTCCATGTGCATCGCCATGAACGGCGACATGGTTGCGCCGGGGCAACTCGCGGTTTCGACCTCGAACCGCAATTTCGAAGGCCGGCAAGGCAAGGGGGCGCGCACGATCCTCGCCAGCCCTGCGACGGCGGCGGCAAGCGCGGTCGCGGGCGTGCTGACTGATCCGCGCGCATTCACGCGGGAGCGCGAACATGCCTGAGCCATTTACGCAGCTGACCTCGCGCACGTTCGTGCTGACGGCCGACAACATCGATACCGACCAGATCATTCCGGCGCGCTTTCTGACGACTACATCGCGCGCTGGGCTCGGCGCACATGCGTTTTACGACTGGCGCTACGATCACGCGGGCGCGGCGATTACCGGTGCGCCGCTGAACAGCGTGGATACCGCGACGCATCGGGTGCTGGTGGCGGGGGCCAACTTTGGCTGCGGTTCGTCTCGCGAGCACGCGCCGTGGGCGCTGCTGGACTTTGGTTTTCGCGTCGTCATCTCATCGAGCTTTGCCGACATCTTTCATTCCAACGCGCTGAAGAACGGCCTGCTGCCCGTGAGCGTCGATCTGCGCACCCATGGTCAGCTGCTGGCCGGGCCTGGCATGCGCGTCAGCATCGATCTGGAACGCGCGGAGCTTCGGATCGAGGACGCGGCGCCGGTGCGCTTTCCGATCGAAGCGTTCGCACGGCGCTGTCTGCTTGAGGGCGTCGACACCATGGACTGGCTGCTGGCGCGCATGCCGGCGATCCACGCATTCGAACGAGGGGCTGCATCATGAAATCGTACGCCATAACGCTGCTGCCCGGAGACGGCGTCGGCCCCGAAGTCACCTACGTGGCCAAGGAGGTGCTGCATGCGGTCGCCGAGCGCTTCAATCGCCGTTTTGTGTTTGACACGCAAGCGATTGGCGGCGCCGCGATCGAAGCGAGCGGCGCCCCGTTGACGCAGGAGACTTTGGTCTCGTGCCGCCAGGCTGACGCGGTGTTTCTCGGCGCCGTTGGCGGACCGAAATGGGAGCGCAGCGCGCAGCGGCCGGAGGCTGGGCTGCTCGAACTGCGCAAAGCGCTGGGGCTATTTGCAAACATCCGCCCGGTGCGCGTTTATGACGAGCTGATCGATTGTTCGCCGCTACGGCGCACGATCGTCGCGGAAACGGATCTCGTCATCTTCCGCGAACTCACCGGCGGCTCGTATTTCGGCGAGAAACGCCGCACGGCCGACCGAGCGAGCGACGAATGCGTTTACACGGTCGGAGAAATCGAACGCATCGCTCATGCGGCGTTCACGGCGGCGCGGGCGCGGCGCGGCAAGGTGACGTCGGTGGATAAGGCCAACGTGCTGGAAACCAGCCGGCTGTGGCGGGAAACCGTGACGCGGCTGCATGCGGAATCCTACGCCGACGTGAAGCTCGAGCATGCTTTGGTGGATTCGATGGCGATGCAATTGATCCGCCAGCCGCGTGCGTTCGACGTGATCGTGACCGAAAACATGTTTGGCGATATTCTCTCCGATGAAGCCTCGGTGTTGGGCGGCTCGATCGGGCTTGCGCCGTCGGCCTCGCTCGGCGCCGGGCAGCCAGGGCTGTTCGAGCCGGTGCACGGTTCGGCCCCGGACATTGCCGGGCGTGATCTTTGCAATCCGATCGGCGCCGTACTCTCGGTGGCGCTGCTGCTGCGATACGGCTTGAAATTGCGCGAGGAGGCGGATGCGGTGGACTCCGCCGTCGAGCGAGCGCTTCGCGCCGGCGCGCGGACGGCGGATCTGGGCGGCGACATCGGCTGCCGGGCGATGGGCGACCTGATCGTGGACCAGGTGCTGCGCTCCGACGCCTTCACCCACTGCGCACACGCGCATTGGGGCTGACACAAGCGGTTGAGAGACGCGCCGATAATCCCTGGTTACCCACCCCACCACTTGTCGGCGAGCGCCCAAACGAAGGCGCAGGCGGTTACCAGGCCGCCGGCGAACGTGAACTTCCCTGCCATCGATAGCAACGCCCCCTGCCTATCGATCGCCGCGCAGTAAGCGGCAAACAGACGCCGCACAATGGCGGCAGGATCGTTCTCGATGCCGTGGTCGTCGAATTCCTCACCGACGAGGATCGCCCGGATAGAGAAACTCGAGGCGATGGCCATGAGCAGCACGCCGACAGCGGTCAGCACAGCAATGGCGGGGTCGGCGAGAGCGTCGACGCTTAGCGGCGCGCCGGGAGACGCAACGATAGGATTGATGCCCGCCGCAATGATGAGCCCATTGAAAGTGAGCAAGGCGCCCGCCTTGATGGACAGATCAAGATCAGCGTGACGCAGGAGTTCGATGTCCTGCGCAGTACCAGGTGCTTCGGCGGTTTCCCGCGCCCTCTGAAACGCGCGGAGTTTCCCGCGCATCGAAACGAGTCCGATCTTGTGTGAGTCGCGGCGCAACTTTCCTCCCCACGATTCAACTTAGACGATAACCGTACCCCGGCTCGGCAACCAAGAGAACGGGATGGTGGGGATCGTCTTCTATCTTGTCGCGAACCTGGCCGATATACACGCGCAGGTACCGGATGTCGGCATCGGGCGAGCCCCAGATTGCCTCCAATAGCCGCTCATGCGGCACGGGTTTGCCGATGTCGATCGCCAACTCCGCCAGCAGATCGAACTCCTTGCGCGTGAGCCTGATGTCCGCGCCGCCCTTCGTCACGATACGCCGCGCAAGGTCCATTGTCAGATTACCCGTACGCACCACAGGCGGTGAGCCGCGCAGCTGGACGCCGTGGCGCAATGCCGAGCGGATGCGCGCAAGCAGTTCCGCCAGGCCAAACGGCTTGGTCACGTAATCGTCGGCGCCGAGATCGAGCGCGCGAACTTTCGTAGCTTCGTCGTGGCGGGCAGTGAGAACGACGATTGGCGTCATATCTCCTCTCGCGCGCAATTCGATGAGGAGGGCTATTCCGTCCTGATCCGGCAAGCCAAGGTCGAGCACGGCGAGATCAATGGGCCCTTCGGCGATGCGTTGGCGCGCGCTTGTGACGCTTCCCGCTTCAACGATCGCGTAGCCTTCGGCTTTCAAGGTGGCGGCGAGCGTCGCGCGCAAAGGTTTGTCGTCTTCGATAATCAAAACGCGCTGCGCGTCCTTGGTCATGTGGCGGCGTCCGCGAGGGGCAGCCGCATGCATACCACCGCGCCAGTGCGATCCGAACGATTGGCCGCCTCGATCGAGCCCCCTTGCGCTTCCAGAAAGCCTTTAGCGATGGCCAGACCCAGCCCCGTGCCGGGCGGGCGCCCATCGCCTTCGACCCCGCGCGCGAACTTATCGAACAAACGAGCCGTCGCCTCGGGCGGGAATCCCGGACCCTCATCGAGAATCTCAATCACCACGCGCAAGTCTTGGCGGAAGGCGCGCACGAGCACGGTGGAGCCATCTGGCGCATATTTCGCCGCATTCTCCAGCACGTTGCCGATCGCCGCCTCCACCAAAGTTGGATCGACGAGCACTCGGGGCAGGCCCGCGGACACATCGCGCGAGATGATCTTTGTTTGCAACAACGGGCGCATGCGTTCCAACGCATGCTCCACCAGATCGGCGACTTCCGCCGGCTGACGCTTTACGTGCATCGCCCCGGCGTCGATCCGGCTCATGTCGAGCAGGTTTTCAATGAAGCGCGTGAGGCGCCGCACTTCTTTGCGTGCGGTCTCCAACAATTCGGCGCGAGTCGCTTCATCGTGCTTATCGCCGAATTGCTGTAAGCTCTCGATGGCGCTGCGGATCGTCGTCAGCGGCGTGCGCAAATCATGCGAAACCGAGGCGAGCAGCGTGCCCTTCAAACGCTCCCCTTCCGCCTCCACACGGGCGTCCGCGGCCTGGCGCTGGAAGCGAGCGCGGTCCAGCGCGATCCCGGCCTGCGCACACAGCAGATCGAGAACGCGTCTCTGATCGGGATCGAGACGATTTGTATCCTCCAATTGCCGCACGCCGATGACGCCCACAAAACCACGTTCACCGGGTATGGGCACAAACAACCAACGCGCGCCGTGAAGCGTATCGGAGCCCCGCCCAGCTTCGCGCCGATGCGAGAACGCCCATTTGGCGGCCGCTAAATCGTCAGCGCCAAGGATTTCGGGGCCTGGGGCCTCCCCGATAAGGTCAAGCTCGCCGTCTCGGGCGGAGAGAATTGCGATGCGCGCTAAAAGCAGCCGTGAGGCCGTCTCGGCTGTGCTTCTGGCGATATCGCCTTCTTCGTCCATGCCAACGAGGCCGCGTGCAAAAGCCTCAAGATCGCTCGCGCGCCGCGCCTGCTTGCGCGCGATCAACGTTTGGGCGCGTGTTCTTGCGGCGACACCGCTCACCGCAAGGCCAATGGCGATGAAGAGAATGAAAGCGTAGATGTTCGAAGGATCGGCGATGGTAAACGTGTGGATGGGCGGAATGAGGAAGAAATTGTAGGCAAGCGCGGCGACGATCGCCGTGAAGATCGACACCGCCATGCCGTAACGAATGGCGGCGGCGATGATCGCCAGCACGAAGACGAGCGAAATGTTCGGCAGCTCGACCCATTGCGTGATTATCAGGGCGAAAGCTGCGGCGATCGCCACGAATGCAGAGGCGCCGAGATACGCGCCCGGCTCTCCGAGCGGCGGCGGCCGCAGCGCCGCGCCAACCAAGGCCCCCGTTGTGGGCTCAGCGCGTGGGCATATCTCGATGGCGATGTCGCCGGCGCTGCGAACCAGGCGGCGGATGAGCGATCCGCGCAACAACTCAAACCAGAGCGGGCGCGACGCCGCGCCGATTACGATGTGGGTCACGTTCTGCTCGCGGGCGTAGGCGAGTATTTCGGCGGCGCGATCATCGCCGTTGAGTGAGCGCGTTGTGGCGCCTAACTCACCCGCCAGCCTGAACACTTCGAGCAATGCGTCGCGCGCGGCTTTCGGCGCGCGTTCAGACTCGGGCGTCGCGACGTGGATGGCTTCCCATCGCGCATGCAACCGATCCGCCAGCCGCTTGGCGCGGCGCACCACGGTGAGCGAGGCTGGGGTCGCATCGATACAGGCCAACACCCGATCAGTCGCCTCCCACGGACCTGCGATTCCGTGCTCGGCCATGTGCGCGCGCATGGCGACTTCCACGCTGTCCGCGGCGCGCCGCAGCGCCAGCTCGCGGAGCGCCGTGATGTTTCCGGCGGTGAAGAAATTGGCCAGCGCACGCTGCGCGACTTCTTCCGGATAAATCTTGCCTTCCCGCAAGCGCTGCTGAAGCTCTTCGGGCGTGATGTCTACGACTTCTATTTCATCAGCGATATCGAGCAGGCTGTCCGGCACCGTCTCGCGGACTTGAACCTGCGTAATCTTGGCGACGATGTCGTTGGCGCTTTCAAGATGCTGCACGTTCATCGTTGAAAAGACATCGATGCCGGCGGCCAAAAGATCGCGGACATCCATCCAGCGCTTGGGATGGCTCACCCCCTCTGCATTGGTGTGCGCCAGCTCATCGACGAGCACCAGCTTTGGCCGGCGTTTCAGGATCGCTTCGAGATCCATCTCTTTCAATGTCTGGCCGCGATAGGAAATTTTCTGGCGCGGGAGAAGTTCTAGGCCGTGCAGGAGTTGTCGCGTTTCCTCGCGTCCGTGATGCTCGACGACGCCGATGACAACGTCCACGCCATCGCGCTTCTTGTTGTGCGCCTCGATCAGCATCTCGTAGGTCTTGCCCACGCCTGGCGCCGCGCCGAGGAAGAGTTTCAACCGCCCACGCCCCTCCTTCGACACCAGCTTCAGCAGAGCGTCGGGCGAAGGGCGGGTTTGTTCGGTTGGGTGCATACGGGTCAGGGACTCATGGGTCTCGCTTGATCGAGCGCAAGATTAAGGCGCAGCACATTCACGCTCGCCTCGCCCAGGAAGCCAAGGAATGGCGCTTCGATGTTTTGCGCGACCAATGCTTCGACCTCCGCTTCAGTCATGCCGCGCGCCGCCGCGACGCGCGCAATTTGTACACGCGCCGCCGCGGGAGAGATATGCGGATCGAGGCCCGAACCGGAGGCGGTCGCCAAATCGGCCGGCACTGACCCTGCAACGCCCGTCTCCCGCAGCCGCGAAACGTCGCCCTCGACGCGCTCGGCCAGAGCGCGTGACGTTGGGCCGAGATTGGATCCCGAGGACGCGCTCGCATTGTAGCCGTCACCAGCGGCGGATGGGCGCGACCAGAAATAGTCAGGGCGCGTGAAGCTTTGGCCAATCAGCGCCGATCCCACGACGCGGCCGTCGCGCTCGATTAAGCTACCGTTGGCTTGAGCTGGAAAAATCGCCTGGGCGATGCCGGTGATCGCCAAGGGGTAGGCCACGCCGAGTAGCAACGTGAACAGCGCCAGAAGCACGAGGGCTGGACGGAGGTGTGACATGATCCTTGATCCTAAGCCAAGCCGATCGCAGAGACGGCGAGGTCGATAAGCTTGATGCCGACAAACGGCGCGATGAGGCCGCCCAGGCCGTAAATGGCGAGGTTGCGCGACAAGAGCTTGCCGGCCGGCGCGGGACGATACGGCACACCCTGCAACGCCAGCGGAATGAGCGCGACGATGATGAGGGCGTTGAAGATGATCGCCGAAAGGATGGCGCTGTTGTCGCCTGGACCACTCGACAGGCCCATGACGTCGAGGCCGGAGAGCTGCGGATAAATCGCCACGAACATGGCCGGGATGATGGCGAAATACTTCGCCACGTCATTGGACACGGAGAATGTCGTGAGCGCGCCGCGCGTCATCAGCAATTGTTTGCCGATACCGACGATCTCGATGAGCTTGGTCGGATCGCTGTCGAGGTCGACCATGTTGCCGGCTTCGCGCGCGGCGACGGTGCCGGTTTGCATGGCGACGCCGACATCGGCTTGGGCGAGCGCCGGGGCGTCATTCGTTCCGTCGCCGCACATGGCCACGAGCCGGCCCTTGGCCTGTTCACTGCGGATGAGTTCGAGCTTCTTCTCCGGCGTCGCCTGCGCCAAAAAATCATCGACGCCAGCCTCCGCAGCAATGGCCGCCGCCGTGAGCGGATTGTCGCCGGTGATCATCACCGTGCGAATGCCCATCTGCCGCAATTCGGCGAAGCGCTCCTTCACGCCGCCTTTGACGATGTCCTTGAGATAGACGACGCCGAGCGGGCGGCCGTCGCGCGCGACCGCGATCGGTGTGCCGCCTGCCTTTGCGATACGGTCGGCGATTTGCTGCATCAGCGGCGGCGGCGCCCAATCCGGTCCGTTCTGGTCCTTCAAATAATCGACCACCGCATCGACGGCGCCTTTTCTGATTCGCGAGCCGTTCCAATCGGCGCCGCTCATGCGCGTTTGCGCCGTGAAGGGAATAAAGCGCGCTTTATGTTGGGCGGGGTCGCTCGGGCGCAAGCCGTGACGCTCTTTGGCCAGCACCACGATGGAGCGGCCTTCGGGCGTCTCGTCGGCGAGGCTCGCCAATTGTGCGGCTTCCGCCAGCTCCTGGTCGGTGACGCCGGTCAGCGGATGAAACTCCGTCGCCTGCCGATTGCCCAGCGTGATCGTACCGGTCTTGTCGAGTAGCAACACGTCCACGTCGCCAGCCGCTTCCACGGCGCGCCCGGACATGGCCAGCACGTTGAAGCGCACCAGGCGGTTCATGCCTGCGACGCCAATGGCGGACACAAGGCCTGCGATGGTCGTCGGGATCAACGCGATGAGCAGTGCGACAAGCGCAATCCCCGTCACCTCGCCTCCGGCGTAAGCCGCGAACGGCGGAATGGCGCCGACAGCTACGAGGAAAACGAGCGAGAGCGCAGCGAGCAGAATCGCGAGCGCGATTTCGTTGGGGGTCTTGCGCCGGTCGGCGCCCTCGACGAGCGCGATCATGCGATCGAGGAACGATGAACCCCGCTCCGCGGAGATGCGGACGACGATGCGATCGGACAATACGCGGGTGCCGCCAGTTACTGCCGAGCGATCGCCGCCGGACTCGCGGATGACCGGAGCGGATTCGCCGGTGATGGCGCTCTCGTCCACGGTGGCCACGCCTTCGACGACTTCGCCATCGCCGGGAATGACATCGCCCGGCTCGCAGAGCACCAAGTCTCCCACTTTCAGCTCTGGCGCCGGCACTTGGGTCACCGCCGTGGCGCTGACGTCGGCAATACGCTTGGCGACAGTCTCGGTCTGAGTCTTGCGCAAACTCGCCGCCTGCGCCTTGCCGCGCCCCTCGGCGACGGCTTCCGCGAAATTCGCGAACAGAACCGTGAGCCAGAGCCAGAGCGTGATCTGGCCGGAGAACAAGGTGTTTCCGCCTTGCGCGAGGTCGCGCACCCAGAAAATGGTCGCAAGCAACGCCGCCACCGCCGTGACGAAGATCACCGGATTGCGCGCGAGCCAACGCGGATCGAGTTTCTTGAACGCGTCGCCGATCGCTGGGGCCACGATCTCCGGAGCAAAAACCGAAGGGATGGGTTTGCGAGCCATTTCAATGCCTCAATAGAGATCGCCGCGCAGCATCGCGAAGTGCTCCGCGATGGGGCCGAGTGTGAGTGCGGGGAAAAAGGTCAGTCCGCCCATGATCAAAATCACACCAACCAGAAGGCCGACGAACAGCGGCCCATGGGTTGGGAAAGTCCCGACAGAGGGCGGGATCTTCGGCTTGGCCGCGAGCGAACCTGCAACCGCCAGCATCGGCACGATCATCGCGAAGCGGCCAATGAGCATGGTGAGGCCAAGCGTTAGATTCCAGAACGGAGAATTGGCGGTGAGCCCGGCGAACGCGGAGCCGTTATTCGCGCCGGCGGAGGTGTAGGCGTAGAGAATTTCCGTGAAGCCGTGCGGGCCGGAATCTTGCGGACCGGCGGTTCCGCCCTCCATCGCCGTGCGCCAATCCGGCATCGCGCTCGCGAGCGCGGTGAACGCGAGAATGGCGAACGGCACGCACAAAAGCCCAAGCATAGTGAGCTTCATGTCGCGGCCCTCGATCTTCTTGCCGAGATATTCAGGCGTGCGCCCGACCATCAGGCCGGCCACGAAGATCGCGAGAATAATGTAGAGCAAGATGCCGTAGAGGCCGGCGCCGACGCCGCCGACGATGACTTCGCCAAGCTGCATATTGAACAGCGGGACGAGACCGCCCAGCGGCATGAAGCTGTCATGCATGGCGTTCACCGCCCCGCACGACGCCGCCGTCGTCACTGCCGCAAACAGGATGGAGGAGACGATTCCGAATCGGACTTCTTTGCCTTCCATGTTGCCGCCGGCGGGATCGACGCCCGCTGCGATGTGCGTCGGGTTGCCTCCAGCTTCGGCCCAATACGCGACGCCAGCGCCGGCGATAAACAGCACGCCCATGGCCGCGAGAATGGCCCAGCCTTGACGCTCGTCGCCGACCATACGGCCCAGCACGTTGGTCAGCGCCGCGCCAATCGCGAAGATCGAAATCATCTGAATGAAGTTCGACAGCGCTGTCGGATTCTCGAACGGATGCGCGGCGTTGGCGTTGAAGAAACCGCCGCCATTGGTGCCGAGCATCTTGATGGCGGCTTGGCTCGCCACCGGCCCCAGCGCCAATGTCTGCTCGCCGCCTTCCAGCGTCGTGGCGACGGCGTTGCCGGCAAAGGTCTGCGGCATGCCTTGCCAAACCAAGAAGAGCGCGAAGAGGATCGAAATGGGCAACAGCACATAAAGATTGGCGCGCGTGAGATCGACCCAGAAATTGCCAATGGCGTCGGCGCGCGAGCGCGAGAAGCCTCGGATGAAGGCGACTGCAAGCGCAATGCCCGTGCCGGCCGAAAGGAAGTTTTGGACCGTCAAGCCGACCATCTGGCTGAAATGGCTTAGCGTGCTCTCGCCGCCATAACTCTGCCAATTGGTGTTGGTCACAAACGAAACTGCGGTGTTGAACGCCAAGTGATCGCTAACGGCCCCAAACCCTTGCGGGTTGAGCGGCAGAATATGCTGCAAGCGCAGGACGCCGTAGAGAAACGCAAAGCCCGCCGCGTGAAACACAAGCATGGCGAGCGCGTAGCCCTTCCAACTTTGCTCCTCACGCGCGTTGACGCCGCCGAGCC
Source organism: Hyphomonadaceae bacterium (assembly GCA_014378995.1). Lineage (GTDB taxonomy): Bacteria > Pseudomonadota > Alphaproteobacteria > Caulobacterales > Aquidulcibacteraceae > Vitreimonas. Next base: position 9,634 of record JACMMP010000007.1, on the reverse strand, counting down.
AATAGAGCGCGCGCTCCACAGGGCGGAGCAAGGGCGAGAGGAACACGCTCTCGCCGGAGAAAAGCCGCGTCATGTAGCCGCCAAGCGGCCGCGCCAGCAACGCGACCACGAGAACGAAGAGGCCGATTTGAAGCCAACCAATAATGGTCATGAGGCGCCTCTAGAATTTCTCAGGACGCAGCATCGCTGCGAGCAAGTAAGCGAGCACAATCAGGCCCGCGATGGCGCACAGCGCATAGTCGAGGCCCATCACGCCCTGCCGCAGCCGAAAACGTAAAGCGCGAGCAACGCAAAGCTGCCGAGCCCGACGCCAATGAAAATCAAGTCGCCCATGAAGCGCTCCGTAATCCCTATTGCCGCGGCGCGAGGCCGAAATAGTTCAGCGTCCATCCCAGAGCAGTCGCCAACGCGATAAGAAAAGCGACGCCGCAGAGGCCGCCTGCCGTGGCTGAAAGCACTCTGTGTAGCTTTGTAGCTTCGCTCACAGCGCGCGCCTGATAGAGAGCAGCACGCGATCGTCGGCGCGATCCGCGGTCGTAAACGCTTGCGCGATCAGGTCGTCCGACGCCTCTACGTCCGTGCCGACGTATCGAACGTCGATCGCAAATCCATGGAGTGTGTAGGTCGCGCCGACGTTCCAGGTTGTGTATTCGTCGCTGAATTCGCCGGGAAAGACGCCTGAAACGTCGTCGATCGCCTGATAGCCAATCGCACCCGAGACGCCGACGGCATCGTTCACGGCAAAGGCGGCGTTCGCTTCGACATAATATGCCTGCCCCGTTTCGCCGGTGAATTCTGGCGAATAATAAGCCGCAGCGCCGAGCGTCCAGCGATCGGCGGGCGAGATGGAGGCCTTGGCGTAGCCTTCGAAATAATCGAGCTCACCCTCGACACCGCCGCCTGCCTGAATGTCAGTCACGCCAGGATAGAAATAGCCGATCACGCCGAGATCGAAGGTGACGGCGCCGACTTGCGGGCGCACGCCGCCGTAAAGGTCGAGCTCGATGCCCGAGCCCGCGCCCAGTTCCGCGAAGTCAACGTTAGACGCCCAGGCGCCGGCATAGAACATGCCGTTCGTGTAGTCGGCGCCGCCTTGAATGGCCGGGTTCCCGCCGGTTTGCGAAATGCCGCGAAACACGTAGTCGCTCGCGAGCGCGACGTTGCCCGAAAAGGTTGGGCCGTCTTGCGCCGTCGCCGGTGTGGCGATCAGCAATCCGGCGCCCAACAGGATCGGGCCAAGCGACTTGTTCCACATGCGCGTAGTCTCCTCGTGCGGGCCGAGGTGGCGCCGAGCCGCATAGGAAATCGATACGAGTACGGGGGATTTGCAGTAGGCGCCGCAAGCGCGCCGGCGGCGTGTCCGCGCGTCTCGTAAATGCGGCTCAGGTGCTGGAACAAGGAAGAATGGTGCCGCCTAGGTGACTCGAACACCTGACCCCCGCATTACGAATGCGGTGCTCTACCGGCTGAGCTAAGGCGGCTTCCAGGTCCGGCCCGCCAAAAACGCTTTGGGGTCCGGCAGAAGGGCGATTTCCTAGACGGAGCCGCCGCCAAGGGCAAGGGCGGCGGGCGGCCTCAGGCGCCCTCCTCCGGCGGCAGGGCGCGCGGCGGGATCGCGTCCAGCGGCACCCCGCGCGGCAGTGAGCCCAACACCCAGAGCCAAAGTATGGGCAGCATCAACAGGATGATCACCAGTTTGGCCAGCGGCACGTAGGGAAGATCGTCGATCGGCGTAGGGATCGCGATCAGGGCGTAGGCCAGCGCACAAAAAGCGGCGAGCGCGACCAGCAGCAGGAAGAAATAGCGCTTTGGCGTCTCGCCGATCAGCGCGCGCATCTGCGGCTTGGCGACCTGGAGCCGCGCGAGCGAGGCGCCGACGAAGCCAACGTAACTGGCGCTGCGCTCTTCGAAGGTGCGGGCGGAGACGAAGTGAGCATTGTCGATCGCGATCTTGCGCTTGTGCTTGGGCTGCAGCTCAAACACGTAGCGCCACGGCCGGAACCGGCTGGGCTCACGGCGCAGCCGCACGCTGACCATGTCGTCCCATGCATAACGGCGCTCGTGACCCGACGCGCCGCGGCTGACGAGGGCGTCATCCTCGACGCGCCATTCGCGCTCGCCGCGCGACATGGCGTTGCGCCGTCTACGATAAATGACTGGCTCCATCGGCTCCGTGGGCTGTTCGGGCGTTCCTCGCCCTCCAGGCCTATGGTTGCGGCGTGCGCTTCGCAAGCGCCCGATGCTGTCACGTTTGGTCGAGCGCTAGAGTTTCTCCGCTGGGGCGCTTAGGCTTGCGGCATGATCGAACTCGTCATTACGCAACGGCGCAAGGATTTGGGCGGCTTTGAGGTGGGGCGCGTGCTGCCTTATGCGCCGCGCCGGATGGTGGGCCCTTTCATTTTCTTCGATCATATGGGGCCGGCGGAATTCGCGCCGGGCATCCCCAGAAGCGTCGATGTGCGGCCGCATCCGCACATCGGGCTCTCGACCGTCACCTATCTGTTCGACGGCGAGATCATGCACCGCGACAGCGTAGGCAGCGAGCAGCCGATCCGGCCGGGCGAACTCAATTGGATGACGGCGGGACGCGGCATCACGCACTCGGAGCGGTTCGAAAAAGCACGCCGCGAAGGCGGTCCGATGAACGGCATCCAAGCTTGGGTCGCGTTGCCGGAACGCGATGAAGAGACCGATCCCTCGTTCTCGCATTATGGCGCAGAGGAGCTGCCGGCGTTTCAGGATGGCGGCGCGTGGGGGCGGCTGATCGCCGGCAAGAGCATGGGCCTTGCTTCGCCAGTGCGGACCTACTCGCCGATGTTCTACGTGCACTGGGTGTTGCAGCCCGGCGCGGCAGCTTCGGTCGCGGCGGATTATCCCGAGCGGGCGCTTTATGTGGCGCAGGGCGTGATCGAAGTTGAAGGCCAAAGTTTCCAGGAAGGCCAGATGATCGTGCTGGCGGCGGGCGATGCGGTGACGTTCCGCGCGGAAACGCCAGCGGTGGTGATGGCGCTCGGCGGCGAGCCGCTGGGCAAGCGCTTTATCGAATGGAATTTCGTCTCTTCGTCGCAAGAGCGGATCGAACAGGCGAAAGAAGATTGGCGCGCAGGCCGCATGAAGCTGCCGAACCTCGATAACGACGAATGGATTCCGCTCCCGGAGCCCTCCCCGCCGCCGAATCCAATGTCGTAAAGGCTGGCGCACCCGACAGGATTCGAACCTGTGACCTCTGCCTTCGGAGGGCAGCGCTCTATCCAGCTGAGCTACGGGTGCGAGCCGGCTGCCTCATAGCGGAGGTTTGCGGCGAAGGCGAGCCTTGCCAAGCGCGCGCGCCGAGGCGAGGCATGACCCATGCGCAGTTTACTCACCGCCCTCCTCGCCGCGGCCTTGAGCCTCAGCGCCTGCTCGCCGCCGGCGCAGCAGGGTGAGCCGGCGATCTGGCGCATCGCCGACGCCGACAGTGAAGTTTGGCTCTACGGCACGGTGCATTTGTTGCCGCCGGATCTGCGCTGGCGCGGCCCGCGCATGGAGGCGGCGTTTGCAGCCGCCGAAGAATTGGTCACCGAGACCGACACCAGCGCCGCTTCCATGCAAGCGACCGCTCAGCTGGTTCAAGAGCTTGGCGCATTGCCGCCGGGAGAGCGCTTGTCGGATCGGCTGAGCGCTGGCGAAGCTGAGCGGCTGGCTGAGCAGGCGCGCGCATTGGGGCTCGATCCCGCAGCGTTGGAGCGGCAGCGGCCGTGGCTCGCGGCGCTGCAGCTTTCCTACGCGGCGGTGACGCGCGCGGGGCATCGCGCCGAGGCGGGCGTCGAGACGGTGCTGATCGCGGAGGCGCACACGCGCAGCATGCCGCAGAGCTTTCTCGAAACGCCCGAGCAGCAAATCCGTATCCTCGCCGACCTCACGCCCGCAGACCAAGTGCGTTTCCTTTCGGCGACACTGCGGGAGATCGACGCCGGCGATGAGACGCTCGCAGCGATGGATGCGGCTTGGGCGCGCGGCGACGTCGGTGAACTCGAACGCCTGCTCGCGCCGCAATGGCAAGCGGCGGGGCGCGGCATTCATGAGGCCGTCATTCTCAACCGCAACCGCGACTGGGCGGACCAAATCGCGGCGCGGCTCGAAGGATCGGGACGCGTCTTCATCGCCGTGGGCGCAGCGCACCTCGTCGGTGAAGACAGCGTCGTCGATCTTCTGCGCGCGCGCGGAATCGCCGTCGAAGGGCCTTAAGCAGCCGGCGGGCGGACGATGCGGCCTTGCAGATTTTGCTGCACTTCGCGCGCGTCGAAGGCGTCGGGATTTTCCGCCGGCTTGGCCCCGCGGAACATCGCGATTTCCGCGACGGCTTCATAGCGCGTCACTTCCCGATAGCTCGACGGCTCGGACCAGAACGGATCGTACCAAGGGCTCCAGCCGCGGCGCGGCGAGAAGTACCAATAATCGAAACCAAAGCGCGCCGAGCGTGGGCTGGTCGATTGCAGGCGCGAATGCTCCTCGGTATCGCGGTTGGCGACGATGAAGTAATCGAAGCCGCCCTGCAGCGACACCTCTGAGGCGCGGTACAGCAGATAGGTCTCCACCGTCTCGCGGTCGGTCAGCGTGTTCCCGCGGAACGTGATGCGGACGCGGTTATTCTCAATTTGCTGTTCAGTGAAGCCGTAGGCGCTGTTCGCCGCACTTGGCTGATAGGGCGTGGCGGTCGCACATGCTGTCAAAAGCCCAGCCGCAACCGCGAGCATCAAAGCTCGCATTGTCATCTCCATCCGGTCACTCGCGGAGGCAATATGGTGAACGAAGCTTCACCGCGCCAATCGCAAACGAGTGAACGCTAGTGATGGAGGATAGGGCCGCCAGCTTGAATGCGCGCCGGCGCCAGCGTCTCGCCGGTGGCGAGCTGCACGGAATGGATCACCGCTTCGATCTCGCGGCGCCAATAGTCGAGGAACTTGTGGAGGCGCGGATAGTCAGGAGCGAGATCAAGCGTTTGCCACATGAAGCTCTGCAGCAAGGACGGGTGATCCGGCATATAGTAGACGACCTCGGCGGTCGCGAGACGCCAACCGTCCAGACGCAGTTTTAGTTCGTCGTACTGCATGTGCCGTTCATCCTCTTGCTTAACAGACGCGCCGCTGTCCTTCCGGTTCCTTGGTCTTCGAGGCTGACTGAGGCGCCATTACCAAGTCAATACTGCACAGCGGCTAGCAATCATACGGCGCGGCTGCCAGTTACGACGCCGCTAACCATGAAACACATGCGATTTCACCGTGGTGAGAGCCATCGCAGCCGACGAGAGGTCTGAAGTATTCGCGCATGGTATGGCGCAAACGCAGGGCTCAGCGGCTGCGCTCAAGCGCTTTGGCGCTCAGCATGCGCTGCGAGGCGAAGTGGCAGGCGAGGTAGCCGAGCATGATCGGCGGCGCGCCAGCAGCGAGCGGTAGGAAGGGAGAGGCGCCCTCCGACGTTAGCGCTTGCGCCACCAGCAGCAACGTCATTGGAAAGCCGACCGCCAAAAGCATCACGCCGGCAGTCGTCAAAAGCCGAGCCTCGGCGCGCAGCGTTTCTGCATTGGGACGATTGTCACGCATGAGCTTCACGCGTGCGAAAATCGCGCCAACAGCGAACGCGCGCCACGCGCACGGTTGACGTTGCATGCGCGCATCGCACTCACACACTTGTGTTGCACGAATAACGCGGTTTGGATCATCCAACGTTAAGTCGGAGGAACTATAGTCGGTGGAGGCGCGTCCAACTCGCACCCACCATAACAAGAAACGCACACACGGTATGGCGCTAACGGATTTACTGACCCCAGAGGAGCACGAGCTCGCCGAGCACTACCCGAACCGGGCAGAGCATGCGGCGGACGGCATCGTGCATGCGGTCGGGATCCTCGCGGCGCTGATCGGCGGCGGACTTCTGGTTTCCGTGGCGTTGGTTAATCGCGGCGTGCCAATGGCGACTGCGGGCGCCATCTACGCCATGTGCATGATGGCGATGCTCGCCGCCTCCGCCGTTTATAATCTGACCCGCCCCAATCCGTACCGCCGCATCCTGCGTCGCATCGACGAGGCGGCGATCTTCCTCATGATCGCGGGCTCTTACACGCCGTTCACGATCCAGCTGCTGCCGCCGCAATTTGCGATCGCGGTGACGGTGGCGATCTGGATGATGGCGTTCGCGGGCGCGGCGGGAAAAGTGTTCTACACGCGGCTTTCCGATCGCGCCTGGAGCCTGATTTATCTGGCGTTCGGTTGGCTGGCCGTTCTGGTGCTGGGGCCGGTTGTGCCGACGCTGCCGACTTTGGCGCTTGTCATGCTGGTGATTGCCGGAGTCACCTATTCCGGCGGCGTGCTGCTCTATTTGAACCACGCCCTCCCCTTTCGCCGCGCGCTCTGGCACGCCTGCGTGATCATCGGCGCGGCGGGACATTACGGGGCGGTGCTCTTCGGTCTTGTGCTGTAACGGAACGCATCGCGCGCCCGCGCGGTTAGGCATGCTCCCACTCAAATAGAGGAGCTGCCCCATGCCCACACCGTCCGGCCATTCAACCGCCATCCGCGCCAAGAAAGTCATCGGCACCGCCGTCAAAAGCAATGACGGCGATAAGATCGGTGTCGTCGAAGATCTCGTGCTCGATAAGGAAAACAACACCATCCTGTTCGCCGTCGTCGGCTTCGGCGGCGTGCTGAAAGTGGGCGAGAAATATCACCCGCTGCCGTGGGCGGTGCTCGACTATGACGAGGACGAAGACGCCTATGTCGTGCCGTATACCGAAGACGAGCTAAAGGCGGCGCCGACCGATACGATCGAGGAGCTCACCAAGAATGACGGCCTCGCCTATCGCGACCAGAGCTACGCATTTTATGGGGTGGAGCAATATCAGAGCTAATGCGCCGCGGCCTCGACCGGCCCCAAGCCCTATCGCCGCCGCGGAACGCTTTTGCGTTTCCGCGGCGGTTTTGCATAGAGCGCGGCGAGCGTCGAAGCGATTGCGCTAATGCTGCTGCGCAGATCCGGTGGGCCAAGCACCTCAATCTCCGCGCCGAGTTTAAGCAGTTCGCTTGCGGCGTGATCTATGCTCTCGATTGGAATTTCGGCTCGGCGCCAACCCGCGCGGTCCGGTCTGCTCGCGGTGCGTTGGGCCATCTCGCTTACGGCCGGCGCGCTAGCGCCCAGGCGTTTCAGTCCTAAGGCCGTCACCCTCACTTGCGCTCTACCGGTGTAAAGCCGCGCCTCAAAGTCCGCCGCCCAAACTTTCCAATACGCGGCGAGCTTAAAGTCGCGCGGACGGGTGAAGGTCTCGCCAAGCACATCGAGTGTGCGGACGTTCGAGATGCGATAAACGCGCGGCTTGCCGCCAGCGCGAGCAACGAGATACCAGACGCCCCCTTTGAGGGCGAGGCCAAGCGGATCGAGGTCTCGCTCGACCATCCCTTTCCAGCTTTCGTAGCGCACGCGGATACGCTGCGTCGTCCACACCGCGGCGGCGAGCGACGGCAGCAATTCGGCGCGCTCCGCGTGTTGATACCAGCCGACTGGATCGAGGTGGAAACGCGAGGCGATGCGCTCTGCGCTCTCGCGTTTATCGCGCGGCAACGCGGCCATGAGCTTGAGTTGGGCGTCCGCCATGGCGTCGGCGAGGCCAAGGTCGGCCGCGGGGCCGGGCAAGCCGGCGAACAGCAGTGCCTCAGCTTCGCCGGCGGTGAGCCCGGTGAGTTGGGTTTTGTAGCCGTCAAGCAATTGAAAGCCGCCGTCGCGGCCGCGCTCGGCGTACACGGGCACGCCGGCGGCGCTCAGATTGTCGATATCGCGATAAATGGTGCGGACCGAGACTTCGAACTCGTCGGCCAGCGCCTGCGCGCTGAGGCGGCCACGCGATTGCAGTAACAACAAGATGGAAAGCAGACGGCTCGACCGCATTCTTTGAGCTTAGCACGGATACCTGACATTCGGTGTCATGTTTATGCGCCTAGTCATTGACGCTCGCAGCCTGCCCGCGGCGCGCAGATGGGAGGAAACGATGACGGCACAACAGGATGTGGCGCGCCATGCGCACGATTGGGATTGGCTGGTCGGCAGTTGGCGCGTGCGGCACCGCCGACTCAAAGGCCGGTTGGTCGGCTCGACCGAGTGGGATGAGTTCGATGGGACGTGCGTAATGGTCCCGACGCTGAACGGCTTCGGCAACATGGATGACAATTGGCTCGACCTGCCGGCGGGCGCGTATCGCGCCATGGGCATACGCGCGTTCAATCCGGAGACGCGGCTGTGGTCGATTTGGTGGCTCGACGAGCGCAGCCAGGATATTGAGCCGCCGGTGCGCGGCGGTTTCATCGATGGCGTCGGCACATTCGAGGGCGACGACACCCTAAGCGGCCAGCCGATCAAAGTGCGCTTCCGCTGGAGCGAGATCGGCGGCAGCGCTGCGCGCTGGGAGCAAGCATTCTCAGCGGACGACGGCGCCACCTGGGAAGTGAACTGGGAGATGCAGTTCACGCGGGTGAAGGCGCGATGACCGGCGCGATCAACCAAACACGACGCGACGCTTTGAACGCGGGCATAGCTCTGGCGCTCGCCGGCTGCACCAGCACACAGGAAGGAAGCGCACTCATGACGCAAACTCAAGCTCCGGCCACGCCTTCGGCGCGCCCGGGCGACTTTGACTTTCTCTCAGGCGAATGGCGAATTGCGCACCGTCGCTTGCTGCCGTCCGGACAATGGGACGTGTTCGACGGCGAAGCGACTGTGTTCGGCATTTTGAATGGTGTTGGCAGCGTCGAAGAATTGCGCATACCCGCGCGCGATTTCAGCGGCATGGGTTTGCGCCTGCTGAACGTGCAGGAGAGTGTTTGGCAGGACTTCTGGGTCAACGGCAAGTTGGGTGTGTTGACGCCGCCGGGCATGCCGGGCCGCTTCATCAACGGCGCGGGCGTGTTTGAGGCCGATGAGATGGACGGCGATCAACCAATTAAAGTGCGCGGCATATGGGACGAGATCACGCCCCGCTCCTGCCGCTGGCGCCAAGCCGTCTCGCGCGACGGCGGCGCGAGCTGGGACGAAAACTGGGTGATGCAGTGGGTGCGGGTGTGAGCAGAGCTTAGCCGATCGGGTCGTTCTCTTCGCCGAGTAGCTGCGCCAACGAGCCGAGCTCGTACTGTCCGGCAGCGCGCAACGCTTCGGCCTGGATAGTGCGCAGCAAGATCGTCACCCCATCACTCATTCTTCCCGCGCTTCTTATCCCGCTCAGCCAGTATCCGCAGACGCAGCGCGTTCAGTTTGATGAAGCCTTCGGCGTCGGCTTGGTTGTAGCCGCCGGCTTCGTCGAAGCCGACGAGCGCTTTGGAATAGAGCGAGTATGGCGAGGAGCGGCCCACGGTGCGGACGCCGCCTTTGTAGAGCTTCAGTTTCACATCGCCGGTGACGCTTTCCTGGCTGGCGTCGATCGCGGCTTGCAGCATGAGACGCTCGGGCGTCCACCAGAAGCCGTTATAGATGATGCTGGCGTAGCGCGGCATCAGCTCGTCCTTCAAGTGCGCGGCACCGCGCCAAAGGATCGTCCCGCCCGGCGTTTCGTAAAAGCCGCGCGACTTCATGCCGACATAACGGTTCTCGACCAGATCGAGCCCGCCAATGCCGT
>JACMMP010000006.1 GCA_014378995.1 Hyphomonadaceae bacterium | reverse complement strand
GCCGCCGGCAGCAGCCCGCGGCGTCAGAGAACGCGTTTTCCGAGTTGGCGAACCTGCTGCCGTCGTCAGTCCAACCGCCGCGCCGGCGCCGCAGAGGGCCGGGGTGAGCGAGACCCAGCGCATCGATGTCTGGCTCTTTCGCGCCCGGCTCACGAAGACGCGGGCGGAGGCCGCGCGCCTCATTAGCGAGGGCGGCGTGTGGATCGTGCATGATGGGGTGGCGCGGCGGCTGGAAAAGCCATCGGTCGAGGTGCGGGCCGGGGATGCGCTCCTGTTCCCAGCGCGCGGCCGGCTGATGGCGATCAAGGTCGTGGCGCTGAGCGAGCGGCGCGGGCCGCCGGCGGAGGCGCGGCTGCTCTATAGCGAACTTGACGCAGAGACCCTCGCTTGACGCTTCGCCCGCGGCTCGTCATTTGAGCCACGCGGAAAGCGGAACAGCGGCAATGACCTACATCGTCACCGACGCCTGCGTGCGTTGCAAATTAATGGATTGCGTCGAGGTCTGCCCAGTCGATTGCTTCTATGAGGGTGAGAACTTTCTGGCCATTCACCCGGACGAATGCATCGATTGCGGAGTCTGCGAACCCGAATGTCCAGTCGACGCCATTAAGCCTGACAGCCAGGATGAGCCGGATGGCAGGTGGCTGAAGGTCAACACTGAGTATTCGAAGATATGGCCGAACATTACGGTCAAGGGAACACCACCCGCCGACGCCGATAGCTTTCGCGACGAGAAGGGTAAATTCGAGAAATACTTCAAGCCGGAGCCCGGCGAAGGCAACTGAGCTTGTGACAGCACGCCGCTTCCGATTCGGCGTAAACTGTGTTATATACTCTCCATAATCAAAGGCGCGCCCTGTCGCGCCGGCAGTCGGACCACATCATCGCGCTTACCGTAGCCGCGCAGCATCTCGGGCGGGCAATGCCGCCCGCCTTGGCGTGCGTGGGCTCGGCGTGAGGTAATGGAGGGTCCGCCTGCCCATTGAGTTGGGACATACGGAGTAACGAATGCAAACTGCAAACCCTTCGACCGCTTTCCGCCCGGGCGACCATATCGTCTATCCCGCGCATGGTGTTGGCCGGGTCATGGGGGTTGAGCAGCAAGCCGTCGCGGGCATCAGCCTCGACGTGTTCGTTATCTCGTTCGAGCAGGACAAGATGACTCTCCGGGTTCCCACCACCAAGGCCAAGTCCTGCGGCATGCGTCCGCTGGCTTCGGGCGAAGTGGTCGATCAGGCCATGCGCACGTTGCAAGGCCGCGCCCGCATCAAGCGGACGATGTGGTCGCGCCGGGCCCAGGAATACGAAGCGAAGATCAATTCGGGCGACCTCGTCTCGATCGCCGAAGTGGTGCGTGACCTGCACCGCGCCAGCGACCAGCCGGAGCAATCCTATTCCGAGCGCCAGCTCTATGAGAGCGCCCTGGACCGGATGGCCCGCGAATTGGCGGCGGTCGAAAAGATTGCGCGTGAAGATGCAGTGCAGAAGGTGACGGCCTCGCTCGCCTCGAAGAGGCAAGCGGCCGCAGCCTGAAGCCCGCTAAGCGAATAAACGAAGAGCCGGGCCCATGGTCCGGCTCTTTTTCGTTATGGGCGCCCTTTTCTCTCGGTCATGCGGCGCCAAACGGCTCCGTCACGCGTTCGTAGCGGCAGACTAGGGATGCCTGGCTCAATCTCAGGCGCGCGTTCGAACGTAAGGTAGGGTATGGCTCTCACCGAGACTTTAGAACTGCGGCGCGGGGCTCAGGCCTATCTGCGCACCGCGATGCGGGCACCGCTGCTCGACGCGCAACACGAGCGCGAACTTGCCCGCAGCTGGCGCGACGCAGGTGACGAACGTGCGCTGCATAAGCTCATCACCGCTTATCTTCGCCTCGTGGTCGCCATGGCCTCGCGTTTTCGCCATTACGGGTTGCCGATGAGTGACCTGGTGCAGGAGGGGAATGTCGGCCTGATGCAAGCCGCAGCGCGCTTCGAGCCGGAGCGCGAAGTGCGCTTCTCCACCTACGCCTCATGGTGGATTCGCTCGGCGATGCAGGATTTTGTGTTGCGCAATTGGTCGATCGTCCGCACCGGCACGACGTCCGCGCAAAAGGCGCTTTTCTTCAATCTGCGCCGGTTGCGCGCCAAGATTGGCGATGTCGGCGACGCTGTCATGAGCGCGGAAGCGTCCTCGCGCGTTGCCGTGGCGCTGCGTGTGCCGGAGCGCGAAGTCGAAGCCATGGCCGCGCGGCTCTCGGCGCCGGACCGCTCGCTCAACGCGCCGCTCACGGAAGATGGCGACGGCGAGTGGCAGGACATGCTCGCCGATGAAAGCGACAGCCCCGAACTGGTCGTCATGCGGGCGCACGATGGCGCAGCGCGCGTCGATCTCGTGCATCAGGCGCTGCGCGAGCTTTCTGACCGCGAACGGCTAATTATCCAAGAGCGCAAGCTCGAGGATGAGGCGGTGACGCTAGAAGCCTTGGGCGCGCGGCTCGGCATTTCGAAAGAGCGCGTCCGGCAGATCGAGGGAAATGCGCTCGAAAAGCTGCGCCGCGCCTTGATCGCGCGCGTTGGCGATCCCGTGGCGGCGGGGTACGTCGGCTAGTCGGGCAGCACTTCAAGCTGGCTGGCGTGATCGAGACAAAGCTGCGGCTGGCCGCGGTAAACGCCGAGCGGTCCACGTGCTAGGACGCGTGCACCGGTGAGCGACGCGAGCGGCGGCCCATCCCAACTCGAAAAGCTCTCACCAAAAACCACGATCGCAAACGGCGGCGTCTCCGTTGGCGCGCCTTCCATCGCCAATGATGCGCGCCGCTCGAACGCGCGCGCCTCGCTGATGCGTCCTTCCACCAAGCGGTAGGGCGCATCGCCGCGGAGGCAATTCGCGTTGGCCTCCATCGCGGTGCGCACAGCGCTGCGTACATTGACCGGGCGGTAGTCCCGCTCGCCCCACAATCCCCGCTCAGCCGCGCGCGCCTGCGCTTCGATCTCTATCAGCTCTGCGGCGCGCGCGTGATTGTCACGCCGCGGGCGCACGTAGGCGGCGCCGCGCGACACTAATTCATGCTGCAGCCAGAACCAGCGCCCGCCCTCGCTCTTCACGAACACATGCGCGATCGCAGCTTCCCGCGGCGCCTCTTCGCCTTCTCGGGGCCGGCCGATCCAGCGTTTTGTCCCGCCGTAGGTCAGCAACACTTCGCGATGCAGCGTCAGCGCTTCCAGCTCGCCTTGCGCCTGTGCTGCGTAAGCCGCATCACCGCGCGGGGCGTCGATCTCGGCGAGAAAGACGACAAGGCCGGTGTCGAGTTCGAGACCATCGCCGCTAAAGGCGCGCACCACGCGGCCTTCCTCCCCGCGCTCCAAATCGCCGATCTGCGGCCCGCAGGCGGAGAGCAGGGTGAGGGCGACAAGCGCAACTAATCCCCTCCCCTTGAGGGGAGGGGGCAGGGGGCGGGGTGATGCGCGGCGCCTAAACACCTCGCGCCGCATCGCCGCGTAACTTTTCAACGTAGCGCATTACCCCGCCCCCCAAGCCCCTCCCCTCAAGGGGAGGGGAGCAGCTAATACCCGCCCGCGCTGCCGTCCTTGCGCATTTCCGTCGCGGCCTCGTAGACGCCATTCGAATTGCGCATGATCGCCTGATAGCCGCCGAAGCCGCCATCGGCCGGCCGAATGCGATGTCCGCGCCTCTCCAGCTCTGCGCGCACAGCCGGTGGCACGCCGTTCTCCATCGCGACGAAGCCGACGCCATCCGGCTCATCGCCCGTCGGCTC